>CACXJE010000001.1 GCA_902767915.1 Oscillospiraceae bacterium
CGAAGGCCCAGTCGATGGCTTCATGCTCGGGGGTGCCGTACGCCGGCATATCCTCGAAGTCGGCGCAGGGACAGGGCAGGGCTTCGATTTCCACGGTCTTCTCGTCGGTGTAGTCGGTGCCCTCGAAGGTGACCTTGGCAGTCAGCTTCTTCTCGCCGGCCACATGAGGCTTGGCCTCGGTAATCACGGTCTCGGTGATCTCTGCATCCAGGGTCTGGACGTCGCCGCAGTTGGCGCAGGTGAACTTGGCGGTGGCGGCGGTGTTGTCATCGCTCCAGGTCCATTCGGGCGCGCCGTAGGCGTGGCCGGTGGCGGGGATCTCGGTATGCTCGCGGCTCAGTTCCTCGTTACAGACGGTGCAATATACCACCATGTCGTAGCCTCCGGCGGTGGTGCAGGTGGCAGCGGTCTCGTTCTCCTTCACAGCGGCAGCGGGGGTATGGCCCAGGGCGGGAACGGTGACGGTCTCGCGGGAGATTTCCTCGCCGCACTCGGTGCAGTAGACCACGGAGTCGTAGTGGCCGGCCTCGGTGCAGGTGGGCTCCACGTTGTTCTCGATCACGGGCTCTGCGGGGGTATGCTCGTGGGCAGGCTCGCCGATGATGGTGGTGTAGTAGGCGGTGCCGGCCTCGATCTCGGCGGCCTTCCACCAGCGCACGCTCTGCGCCGCGCCGGTGGCGCCGATGCTGTTGGAGCTGCCGGCCCAGAAGTAGGGCTCGTCCCCGGTGTTCTGGGCGCCGAAGCTGATGTAGGGATAGGAGCCGTTTCTCGCGTTCTTCGCTGAGCTGAAGTTGTCCGCCACCGCGGGAATCGTCCAGCGGCAGTAGGAGGAGCTGTAGCTGGAGTAGCCGGAGAGATAGGAGTTGGTGTTCATGCCCAGGTAGGTGCCGGTGGTCTTGCTGTGGATGGAATAATAGGGGTCCAGGAACTCCACGATGAAGACGTAGTCGTCCGCCACGTTCTTCAGGGTCGTGCCCTCCAGGGTCGCGCCGGTGTCGGCAAAGGCGGCCCGGTTGCTGGCGCTCTCAATGCCGTAGCCGGAGCTGGCGGCGGCCATGCCCTGCATCAGGTAGAAGCCGTTGGTATTGCTTTCGTCCACGCCATAGGTGATGACGTAGCTGCCGGCCAGATCGGCGGGGGCGGCGGACAGCAGCTCATAGACGGTCTCCGTGCCGGAGCCGCCCTCGGTGTAGGTGTACAGGGCCTTCAGGGTGATCTCCTGGGGGGCGACGTAGGTGCCGGTGAGGATGTTGGCGGGACGGGTCTCCACGTTGTCGTAGTCCTCCAGCACCCAGCCCAGGAAGGTATAGCCCTCGGGAGCCTCGGCGGTGGGCAGGGTGATGCCGGTGTTGGTGTTGGAGATCATGTCCGCGGGGGCGGTGATCCCGGCGGGCACGGAGAAGTGCACGGGGTAATCATTGCCCAGAGGCGCGGTGTAGCTGTCCACGAAGCTGTAGCCGCAGACGGTGCAGGTATGGGTGGTGTAGCCCTGCTCGGTGGCGGTGGGGGGCGTCACCACGTCGGTATAGGTGCAGTTCTCGGTTTCCTCGGCGCCGCAGACGGTGCAGACGTGCTTGTGGGTGCCGTTGTTGTTGGAGGTCCAGGCGCCCCAGGTGTGGTCGCCGGTGGCGGCGATCACGGTGTCGGCCAGGGCGATCTCGTTCTCCCCTGCCGCGTCGGAGAAGTACTTGCCGCAGACGGTGCAGCGCCAGTACTCGATGTTGCCCTCGGCGCCGCAGGTAGGCGCCACGGCGGCGATATGCTCCAGCTCATGGGTGTGCTCTGCCACAACAGGATCGGTCCAGTAGTAGGTAACAGACTCGGTGGTCTCTCTCCACAGCTGGGTCTTGTTGGTGGTGTAGCCGGTGTTCACAACGAAATACTTGTTGGAGCCAACTACAAGATACGTGTACTGGGTGCTGGCCACGTTGGCAATCTTCATGCAGATGTTATAGAGGTCATATTCCATAGTCCAGTCGGAATAATCCGCAATATAACTACCCATGTTGTGCAAATATGTGCTCTGGGTTCCGATCCAGTAACCGGAGTTGTTGTTCTTGATGGTGTAGGCGGAGCCGCTCTTGGCAATCTCAAACACGTAGTCTGCAGGAACGTTCCGCAGCAGATTGCCGTCCAGGGTCATGCCGGTGCTGGCATAGGCTACGGAAGCGCCGGAGGTGGAATTCTCGATCCGCTGGTCGGAATAGGTGGTCTTCAGAGCGATCAGGCTGGTGTCCTTGCCGGAGGTGATGACGTAGTTGCCGGACCAATCCTCCCGGTTGTCAGCCACAAGCTCATAAACCAGATCGGTGCTGCCCTCCACACGGGTATAAACCGCGTACAGAGTGGTGTTGTCCGTGACGGTGTATTCTGCGCCGGGGGCGTAGATTTCGGGCTCCTCGGTAGTCTCGTCAAACTGGGAGGTGACCCAGCCGGAGAAGGTCCAGCCGGCAGCGGTGACGCCGACGGTGGAGGGCAATGTGATGGTGTCGTAAATCAGAGCGCTCTGGCTGCCCTCGGAGGCACCGGAAGCCACGAAATTCACGGTATAGGTGGGCTTGGGGGCAAAGATCACGCGGATGGTGCAGTCAGTTTCGGGCGCGACGTTGATGATGTTCTGGTTGATGGTGGCAGTAGCGGTGCCGCTGACAACCTCGTAGCCGGAGACGTAATACCCGGCGGCAGGAGCAGCAGTGATCGTGGTGCCGTTCACGGAGACAGTGCCCCATGCAGTATTGTTGGAAACAGCGGTGACGTTGAAGGTCACGTCGTCGGTATAAGCCTTGATACGGTAATCGCCGTTATCCGGGCAATCGGTCCAGGAGCCGTTGGGTTCCTTGTAGTAGGAGGTATTGCCATGGTTGACATGGGTCCATTTTGCCCAGGAGACGACGTTGCTGTTGTTGAAGGAGGCGTCGTAGGGGGTGTGAACGTAGCTGCCGTTGTCGTCCGCCACGGGGACGTTCTGGGTGATGACCACGGAGAAGGTATCCCCCGCCGCCAGGGAAACGGGGTTGTCCAGCTTGATGGTGTAGTAGCCGGAGAAGGTCAGGGTTCCGGTCTGGGTGGTCATCTTGGTGCCGGAGGAGGGGTTGCCGGTGGTGGGATTCTTGTAGATATCCACGGTGTAGGTCATGCCCTCGTCCCAGCTGCAGAAGGCCACGGCGTCCAGCTGCTCGCTGCCCTTGGCCGTGAAGACGTTGGCCACCTGGGTGTTGTTGGCAAAGCCGTCGCAGGTGTTGATGCTGGAATTCCAGCCCTTGCCGTAGTTGACCACGTTGCAGGAGCCGTCGTACTGGTAGTTGTGGTCGTAGTTGTCGATGGACTCAGCGTCGTAGAAGTAAATGTAGCCCTCGAGAACGGTGGTGTCCTCATAGGAGATGTACATATAGCCCTGGTTGAAGTAGCCGGTGCCCCAGGAGTTCTTGCAGAGCCAGGCGCCGGGGCTGGAGGGCTTGTTGGGTTTGAAGTTGGAGACAGCGATGGTATCGTCCCAGCCCACAACAGTGATAGCGTGGTTGGCCCACTTGTGGGAGCTGCTGTCCTGGCTGGTGGTGTCGATGGTGCAGGCATAGGTGTAAGCGCTGCCGGTTTCATAGTAACTGATGTTGCCGGCGCCGTAATCCATAATGGCCTGCTTGACGGCTTCAATGTTGGTGCCGGGGATCCACTCGGAGTTCTGGACGTGGGCAACATTGGAGCCGTAGGCGTACTGACTGTTCAGGCCGGAGGACGCCACCGTGCTGGCCTTGCTGTAGGTCAGTGCAGAAACCGACTCATCGGCAACGCCGGTCCAGTGCTGCAGAGTGTAGGCGGACATTTCGCCGTTGCCGCCGGAGTCCAGGCAGGAATCACTGCCGGTCAGGGTGCAGGCGTCACCGTTGGTCATACCCTCAGCATCGTATGCGGTGGAATAGTTGAAGAAGCAATGCTGGGTCTCGGACAGGTTCAGGCTGGTGGTGGCAGCAGCGCCGGTACCAACGGGAACGCCATGCTTGATCATGTAGCTCTCGACGCTGGCCATGGCCGCGTGGGCCCAGCAGGAGCCGTAGGGGTTCTGATTCTTCATGGCGGTGACGTAGTTATAGTCACGGCTGTCATACTTACTGGGAAGATCCCGAACAGGGTTGGACACGTTCACGCCGTTGAGCTCAAAGCTGTCGCCGCGCAGATAGGCGTCAGTAACAGCCTTGGTACCAACGTGGTACTGGTTGATCAGGCCGTAGTTGCGTTCCTGGTCCAACGGCAGTTCCGGGGACATTTCATGCTCGTTTTCTTCGACTTCCTTTTCTTCCGGTACCTTCTCTTCTGCAAAGCCGGTCATCGGGAGAACGCCGATAATCAGCACCGCAACCAGAAGGATCGCCAGAAGGCGCTTCAAGTTCTGCATAGAATACGCTCCTTTTATTTGGATTACGGATCTTTGCACTCGCAAATCATCCTACCTGTATATTGTATCACTTTTTTCCCAGAAGTCCAGTAAAAATTTGGTATGATTCAGGAATATTCACAATTTCTTTCTTGGAAACCGGAGCTTATTCGGCATTTTGTTCACAGCCTTTTTGGCTTTTCCGGCATCCGGAGACGGCCAAAGAAGCAGAAAAACAGCAAAAAGCGACCTCTGCGGGTCGCTTTTTGCTGTTAGATTCCAAAATCTTACATCCATGGTGAAAGCGTCGCAGCCGAAATCAGCCCCTCCGGCGCAGCTTCCTGCGAACCATGGCCCCCAGCTCCGTCAGCTCCGTGATCCGCAGGATCCGGACCGCACAGAGATAGATCCCGACGCCCAGCACGGCTGCCGCAGCCAGGGTCGCGTACTTGTTGATCGAAACGTAATTGAACAGGAGTCTCGGGAGCCCGCAGGCAAGGGCTGACGCTGCCAGCACCTTCCCCGTTGTAAGCAGGATCCGTTTCAGATCCATGGTGATGTATCGCTTGGCACAGATCATCTGGATGAAAAACGATATCACTGCAGACAGAGAAGTTGCCAGCGCAAGTCCGTTCACGCCCCACAAAGAGATCAGAACCAGATTTAACACAACATTTGTTACCAGGTTCTGAATACAGAAAATCATCGGGGTTTTTGTATTCCCGTAGCCGTAGAACAGGTTCGTGATAACGGCATTGCAGGCGATGAAGAAAATGCCGACACTGTACAGCGCAAAAACGCCGGAGGTCAAGGCAACACTGCTTTCGTCAAAGGAGCCTCTTTGATACACGGCGCTCACCAGCTCCGTCCGAAACAGGACGCACGCCAGCGTGACCGGGATCATCAGGGCGCTGAAGATGTTGATTATCTTAACCAGGAGGCGGCTCAGCGCATCTTTTTCGCCTTTTGTCGCCAGCTCGATCATTTGCGGATAGAGCGCAGTGGCGATTGACGTGGAAAGCAGACCGCTGAACACATTCACCAACCGATGACCGTAGTTCAGCCCGGAGATGGTCCCCTCCTTCAGGCCGGAGGCCATCATTTTGTCAACCAGACTGTTCAGCTGGGTGACTGCTTCGGTAATCAACGCAGATGGCAGGCGTTTGAGAATGAGAATGAATTCCGGCGTTTTGAATTTAAAATTCGGACGGTACCGATATCCCCAGTTTACAAAGGGCAGCTCCACCAGCAGTCGAAGCGCCCCGCCCGCGACCAGCGCGATTGCCAAAACGCGAATGCCGTACTTTTGATAAAGAAACAACGCCGCCAGAATGGTCGGAATGTGGGAGGCTATCTCCCGGATCTGGCTGCCGAGAAACCTGTTATGGCACTGAAGCATGGACGCATAAATCGCAGCGGCGGTGATCAGGATATACATCGGCGCGGAGATACGCACAAGCTCTATGCACAGCTTTCTCGTCTGCCCTCGAAAGCCCGGCGCTACAACAGAGACAACCGGTCCGGCAAACAGAATGAGAAGCCCGACAATGAACAGCGACGCCAGCGTGAAGAAGGAGATCGCCGAATCCGCAAGCGCATGGGCCTCCCTGACCTGACCTTTCGTGATATGCGACTTATACAGGGGCAGAAACACCCTCCAGATTCCAATGCTCAGCATTGGATAGATTACGTACTGGATATTCGTAACCATGTAATAAGCGTCGCCGACGGCATTTGTCCCAAGGTACGACGCCAGAATCGCTTCCGAGATGAACGCCGTGAATTTTGCAAGCATGCGGATAAACACAATCACAACCGTACCGCGAATAATCTGGTTCACGACACCTTTACTCATTCAGTCTTGCCAACTCCTTCAAGGCAAAATGAAAAACAAGGATCCCCAAGCAGTGTTCCACTTGTTCAGGGAATATGCCGGCTCGGAAGATTCCGACCCTGCAGACGCAGGAATATGCGGGGGCCCAGATCTTCAAAGCCGATCCGTTCATAGGCCTTCCATGCCGCCGTATTGTTCTTTCTGACTGAGGCATACAAGTCCTTTACTGCATGCTCACTGCAAACAGCAAATGCGTGGCGATACAGCAGAGCTACCATTCTCCGGCCGCGATACCCATCAAACACATACACATAGGAAATCAGCGCGGCTTCCCCATTGCCGCGGACCGAATATTCCGAATCCCGCGCTCCGTCAAAAAACAGCCAATAATATCCGATCGGGTCTCCGGAGACCCGGTCGAAAAACAGAAATCCCTGGATCGGCATACCGGAATTCAGAAATCTGGACAGGGTTTTTGCAGACACGGAAGCCCGGCAGATTGCCGCGTTGGACGCATCAATCTGCCGGATCTCAATCGCCTCTGTGTCAATCGTCTCGCGGCAATGCTCCGCCACGGAAAAGCGAATCAGCCGGTGATTGAAATATACCGCAAGACCTCTGCCCAAAACGCAGACAGTATAGTTCGTATCCTTCTTGATCTCAATCAGTTTCTTCATTTTCTTACAATTCGATTGTTTCCGGAATATGACCGATCCGTTTTTCCTCGGGGGGCAGGGTCATATAGTCTCCGTAAAACTGCTCCAGCAGCTTCTCGATGTTTCCCGGGGCCATAACAACCATATTCTCAAATTGCAGCTCCTGTAGCGGGAAAATGCAATCCCTTTCAATGAACGACTCCATCATAACTCTTGAGGAACCGTTATCATAGGAAATCAGATAATTCCCCTGATCCTTCCTTACCAGCCTGTAGAACCGCTTAATCGCCCGTTTGGGTCCGGGCAGAACAAACACGTAATGCAGAAGAATCCTTGCGGCGAAAATGCACTTTCTCGTAAAGGGATCGTCCTTTGCGATTTTCATCCGATACTTTGAGCGAAGATACCAAATATGGAGGAAATGAGCCTTAACCGCTTTTCTCTTTGCTTCCCGGGCAGAATCCACATGGTCATACAGAAAGATATCCAGCCAGACCGGCTTCCTTACCCCGGTGGGATTGCGATAATATCGCTTCCAGTATTCCGTTTCAAGAATCGTACCGGGTTTATAGAGCCGCGGGAATACCGTTTCATGATAGAAGCAGTCCGAATCCGCATCAATCAGATCCAGGCCGTTCCATTCCTCTTTCGGGACCTGCTTCAAACGCTGATAATCCGAACGAAGCATTCCAATGTCGATATCGTCATCCCAGGGAATGAACCCCTGGTGCCGCTTTGCGCCAAGGGCGGTACCCCAGATTACAAAGTATGGAATCTCATACGTTCGACAGACCCGGTCCAGCTGCTTCAGCATGTCCAGTTCCGTAAGCTGAAGCTTTCTGAGCATATCCATGATTCACCGTTACGGCCGATCAACTGCCCTCGGGATTTTTACCGCTTCGTAGGGCGCTCTTGAGAACGGCCGGCTCCTTTCGTCTTCATATTGTTCATATGGGCAAGGATCAAGGAAACCACGTCGTCCGTCGAGTGGTCGGTTTGCGTCGACTGGTAGAATTCCAGAATTTCCCGGTCATTTTCCGCAGCCCGCTCCGGCGTAATATCCTCAATCAGCCTCAAAAGCTCCGGCATGGTCCGGGCTCTCAGGAAGGGACTCTGATCCATGTCGAAGACAAACCCCCGATCCTTTGAGGCGTACCGGTCAAAGTCGTCCTGATACAGCAAAACAGGACGGCCTGTATAGGCAAAATCGCCGGCGCAGGAGGAATAATCCGTAATCAGCATATCGGAAATTCGGATCAGATCCGTCATATCTGCGTATGTGGTAACGTCAATTATCCTGCGATTGTCCTTCGTATTGTTCAGGATCATGGCGTCCCCGCCGTGGGAACGCTTCAGGCAGACCCAGGATTTGCCGGTTTTGTGCTCCAGAGTGTCCAGAACCCGATTCAGATCCAGATCCGTATCCACCACGCCGTAATCCACCTTATGGTCCCGGAACGTCGGGGCGTACAGCAGCACGGAGTCAGACGGCTCCAGGCCAAGGGCGCTCCGGATTCCGGAAGCATCGGCGTCCTTTCGCAGAAGCACGTCATTCCGCGGGATCCCGGTCAGAAGCACCTTCCCGTGATAGCCTGCGGATCTCTCCCAAATGTCCACAAACATCTTCGTACCGGACATAAACAGATCGCAGTAGCGATCCTCATTGATCTTTCTGCCGGCAGTCCGTTTCCGATATTGCTTGTTCACGGCAACTGCGTCGTTGACAATGCGCTTCATGGGCTTGTCGCCGTGCCAAACCTGAATGTAAAACTGATCCTTGCGCTTGTAAATGCCCTGGGGCAGCACACAGTCAAACACCCAAACGCTGCAGGCGGCAAGCTCCCGGTAGAAGGCGCCGGAAAGATAGCTGACCGGAGTTATATGTGCCGGAAGCTCCGAGATCGTATTTTGATTCCGATAGGCCCAGACGATTTCTACATCCGGAGCAATCTCATGGATGCGCTCCGCCATTGCCTTGCAGCTGTCGTGATATCTGCCGGCAGAGGTTGAAAACAGGATCCGCTTCGGGACCGTCGGCACATGTCGGTTTTGGAGCGTCCGCAGCCCTCCGCGCAATTCCAGGCTTTTATATCCCAGGTAGGATGCTCCGGGAATCTTTTTGATTGCATTCTTTACTCGCTTGTTCATAGCCCTTCCCATTCCAGTGCGGTTCTGAATATCAATAGATCATCCTAAAAGAAGGAAGCCGCAAATCTTTCCGTTCTCAAGCACGTCGCTTACGCATGATTACCGACAGCCGCAGGTGCTTCAGGCTCCGCTTCTTCCGTCGGGCGAATCAGCAGCATTGCCAAAAGTGCCCAGAGCACGGTACTTCGAACGCCGTTGTGTGTCACACAATATGCCAGAATACCGGAAAAACACAGCAGGCTGCGTGCGTATCTTTTCTTTGTAAACAGGGCCGTTGTCATAATCCATGCCATCATCAAAACCCCGATAATGCCATAGCTTACCAGAAAACTGGCGTACAGCGAATGTACTTCTTTTCCCCGCATTGCGGTGAACCTGAAATATGAGCCCTCTCCGACGCCGGTTACAATCCAGGATCCGATCTCTCTGATCCGATCATAGCCTCTTCCCGTTCCAAGATCCGAATCGTTTTCCGTAGTAATCGCCCCGAGGCGCTTTCGCAGGGTCACAATAAACGGTTTGCTGTTCAGATATTCCCAGTCTGCATACATGATAATATATACAACCGCTGCTACCACGATTATGGACAGCAGAACTGACAAAAGCTTGGACGATCCGACACGATCTCTGGAATTCACAAAATAGGCAAAGAGCAGTATCGTACTGGATACAATGCTGGCCTTTGACAGTGAGAGCATCGTCATTCCAAGACAAATCACAACAACAAAAAGGCGTACCGGCGGTTTAATTTCTTTCGCAAAAAACGTCACAACCGACATGCCGATAATGCAGAAATATCCGAGCTGATTGGGATTGTTGAAGAAGCCGGTTGCCCGCCCGGTCCCTCTGTATTGGAGCACCACGCCGATCATTGCAATGATGACCGACAGGATGGTCCCGGTCAAATACAGTCTCAGCGTATAGGAAAACCCCTTGAGGCTGCGGAGCTGCATAACCGTGATACATACGAGAAAATTAAAAATATAATACAAATTGTTTTTCAGAAGCGACATGTCCAATACTCTTGTTGACTGGGTCTGCTCACTGAAAAAGTTGAGAAGATTCACAACAAACTGGTAGAGGAGACAGATCGTAAACCATACAAGCCATTTTTTCTCCAGGGGGGTCTGAAACACCGGACCTCCCCTGAAAATCAGCAGCCCAAACAAAAGGACAAACAGCAAATCAGACACCTGTACAGACCCTGAGCTGCGTAAATACAACGGCTTTGTGGCCAACGCCAGGACAAACAGGAATTCCCGCATTGTCATCTGGGCAAAAAAGGATGCCTTCGTTTGGTGATTCTGCACCGAGTTTTTCGGCTCAAGTTTTTGACTGTACATAATTGATACACCCTGAATTGATTCTCTTACGCTTCACAAAGGGTTCAAATCCGAAAACTGACGAAGCGAAACACCGCAAGCCTGTTTTTCCGCGGTCGAATGATCATTCCTCGAATAAGCGAAGCTGCTTGTACAGCTTTTCTCTCTCCTTTGCGCTCTGGGCCAGCTCACGCAGCTTTACCGGCTCACCCGGAACGTGTTTTCCGGATTTGCGGTATTTTATGCCAACCTTGATCCAGCCCACCGGCAGCAAAACCGGTACTTTCTCCGTGATCGGAAGGGCCAACTGCGCTTTTCTGTTCAGGAACCGAATCATGTGCCTGAACCCGCTTCTCCCGTCAATCTCACGGGTTTTCTCATCCCGCAGCAGCTTTGACTCCATCAGCCGCTTGCCGTCCTTCACGCCGAAGTTTCCCCCGGCAAAAATATCGGCAAGAATACTTCCGGCCAATTCCGAAGAAACGTCTCCACAGAAGGCTCTCTGCGCACATCCGAAAAAATGGACGCCCACAGCGGTCAGAACCTTTGCGAACTGCCAGAGCCCCATCTGGTTCAAAGCGTCTTCAAATTGCGCACAAAATTTCTCTTCCGGCATTGAGAAAACAAAAACAAGCCAGTCCATCAGATGCCGCAGTCCGATGCCGCCGGCGGACAGATGATTTGCCGTATGAAGCAGCAGAATCAGTCCATGATGGAATGCGTCCGGGAGATACATCGAGCCCCGCTCGGTTTGGAACAACTTCCGTTTTTCAAGCAGATCGTCAAATCGACTTCTGATCTTTCCGTCATCCTCCGCAGGAACCCCGGAAGGAAGCCAATGGACCTCAAATTCCACACGGTCCTTGGTAAACGTCCAGTGATGAGAATGGTCCAGATTGGACACAGCGAAGCCTTTATCTGTCAGAAACGACCGAACAGCCTCCATGGAATCCTTCCCGACATACAGATCCACATCGCCCATGGTCCGCAGCTCCGGAACGGCATAGTATTGGCCGGAGGCGCAGCCCTTGATGATCGTATATGGAATCCCGGCCTCCGTCATCAGCTCGTGGGCCAGATAGTGCTGCCCAAACACGTTCAGATTATTGGCAAGGTGTTTCTGAAATCTGATTTTCCATTTCGGATTCAGCCGATTCCCGTCCTGCTGCGACAGAGATCGATATACATAAGGAAAAACAGCCTGTTTTTCAGCCTCTTCCAGAACAAGGTCCAAATCAGCTTCGACGGATCCGGGGTATGGAACGTCAAACAGTGCATTAGCGAGCAGTGAAATCACGGCAGATTCCACCGGCGAAAATTGTTTGTTGCGCATTTCCTTCATATACCGGATTCCTTTCTTTTGATTCGGTCTGATGCTCACAGTCGAGGCGCAAGGCTTCATACGTCAAAGATGGTCCTTGTACCAGTTGATGGCCTCCCGGATGCCCCGGTCAAAGCTCCAATCGGGATCATAGCCCAGAAGCCTTCTGGCCTTGCTGATATCTGCATTGCTGTGCTTGATGTCCCCTGCCCGATCCGG
Organism: Oscillospiraceae bacterium; assembly: GCA_902767915.1. Lineage (GTDB taxonomy): Bacteria > Bacillota > Clostridia > Oscillospirales > Oscillospiraceae > JAFRPC01. Next base: position 11,870 of record CACXJE010000001.1, read on the forward strand.
GCCGAAGCTCGGCTCCACGTCCAGGCCGAGGGCGGCGGTCAGGCCGTAATAGATGTCGATCAGATACTCCCGGCCGCCATAGGCCACGTTGAAGGCTTCCCCCGCCGCCTCGGAGGGAGCCAGGCAGGCCTTCAGATTGGCCTCGATGACGTTCTCGATATAGGTAAAGTCCCGGCTCTGGCGGCCGTCACCGTTGATGGTGGGCGTTTCGCCGTGGAGCAGCTGCTTCAGGAATTTGGGAATCACCGCCGCATAGGCCCCGTTGGGGTCCTGCCGGCGGCCGAAGACGTTGAAATACCGCAGCCCCACGGTCTCCAGACCGTAGTGCCGGGTGTACTGCTTGGCCCATTCCTCGTCACAGCGCTTGGTCAAAGCATAGGGAGACAGCAGGTTGCCCTCCCGGCCCTCCGTCTTCGGCAGGTTCGGCTCATCGCCGTAAACCGAGCTGGAGGAGGCATAGACAAACCGCTTGACGCCGCTCTGACGGGCGGCCTCCAGCATGTTCAGCGTGCCCTGAATGTTATTGGCACAGTAGAACAGGGGCATCTCGATGGACCGGGGTACGGACCCCCAGGCTGCCTGGTTCAGCACGTAATCCACACCCTCGCAGGCCTTCAGGCAGGTATTCAGGTCCTTGATATCGCCCTTGATAAAGCTGTAGTTCGGGTGATCCAGAAACAGCTCCACGTTCTCCTGCTTGCCGGTGGACAGATCGTCCAGACAGCGAACCCGGCAGCCCAGCTTCAAAATTGCCTCGCAAAGATTTGACCCGATAAACCCGGCCCCGCCGGTCACCAGGAACAGACTGTTTTCCGGGAATTTAAGCGTTTGATAGCCCATCTCCGTCTCCTCCGATCCTCCTGCGGGCCTCTCACCCGCCGATTACAGTCTCCAATAGCCGTAGCCAGCCGCTTCGAGGCTGCTTCTGTCAAACAGCCCCTTGATGTCCAGCAGGACCTTCCGGCCGGGCCCGAACATGCGATCCAGGTCGGAACTCGTGAGCCCGCTGAATTCTCGGTGGCCCACTGCGATGATCACCGCATCCATGCAGCGGATCTGCTCCATCGGAACAAACTCCACGCCGTAGATGCGCTTGGCCTCCGCCGGATCCGCCACGGGATCTGCGATCAGCGGTTCGATATCGTACTCCCGAAGCTCCCGGACAATGTCATAGACCTTGCTGTTCCGGGTATCGGGACAGTTTTCCTTAAACGTAAAGCCGAGAATGGCGACCTTGGCCTGCTTGACGGGCTTGTCCGCCGCGATCAGATTCTTCACGCAGTTTTCCGCGACATACTTACCCATGTCGTCGTTGATTCTGCGTCCTGCAAGGATCACCTGGCTGTGGTAGCCCATCATCTCCGCCTTATAGGTCAGATAATAGGGGTCCACGCCGATGCAGTGGCCGCCCACCAGGCCGGGATAGAATTTCAGAAAGTTCCACTTGGTCCCGGCAGCCTCCAGAACGGATTTCGTGTCGATCCCCATCTTGTTGAAGATGATGGACAGCTCGTTCATAAAGGCGATGTTGATGTCCCGCTGGCTGTTTTCGATCACCTTGGCGGCCTCCGCCACCTTGATGCTCGGCGCCCGGTGCACCCCGGCCTCCACCACCAGCTCATAGACCTTGGCCACGCAGTCCAGGGTCTCCGCGTCCATGCCGGAAACGATTTTCTTGATGGATTCCAGGCGATGAACTTTGTCGCCCGGGTTGATCCGCTCGGGCGAATAGCCCACCTTGAAGTCCACGCCGCACTTCAGACCGGATTCCCGCTCCAGGATCGGCACGCAGACCTCCTCGGTGACGCCGGGATAAACGGTGGATTCAAACACCACCACGGAACCCGGGGTCAGATTGCGGCCCAGGATGGCGCTGGCGCTCTCCACAGGACGCAGGTCCGGCGTGTGGTCGTCGTTGACTGGGGTCGGAACCGCCACAATGTGGAATTTTGCCTCCCGCAGACGGGCTTCATCCGCGGTGAAGTCCACGGAGGATGCGGCAATGGCCTCATCCCCTACCTCACGGGTAGGGTCGATGCCCTGTTTATATAATGCGATCTTTTTTTCGTTCAGGTCGAAGCCGATCACCTGCACCTTCCTTGCAAAGGCTACGGCGATGGGCATGCCCACATATCCGAGTCCAATCAGGGAGAGCTTTTCCTCTCCGGAAATCAGCCGGTCATAAAGTCTCATGCAATCACCTGTTTGTAGTTTTGTCCGTCAGAGAATCGGTCGCACTTCATTCCGCACATTCAGCGGCAGGACAATCACCGTCTGCCGCATGGGTGCAAAAACGGATCCGCTAAGCGCAATCCCGGATTTCGTCCGCTCTGCATATTTCTCCGATGGCACGCGGGCTTCGGGTTTGGGTTCGCCCCTGCATCAGCCATCGACGGGACGGATCTTCATGGCTTCACAGATCGCGGCGTTCACCTTTTTGACGTCAAAAATATCTTCCGCCAGCTTGCGGCCGGCGCTGCCCATTTTCTGAATCGAATCCGGATGCTCCAGGAACCAGCGCATTTTTTCGCAGACGGCGTCCGCGTCCCGAACCGGAACAAGAAATCCGTTTTCGCCGTCCCGCACCGTTTCCCTGCAGCCCGGCGCGTCGGTTGTAATGACGGCTCTTCCGCAGGCCATCGCCTCCAGATTCACCTTTGGCGTTCCCTCTCGGTAGGAGGGCAGCACAAACACGCTGCTCTGAGCAAGATACGGCCTGACGTCCTCCTGCTCGCCGAAATACACAACAGACCCTTCATCCAGGAACGGTTGGAGCTCCTCCGGCTTCAAGGCAGACGGGTTGGAATCAAAGGGGCCAACCAGAAGACATTTCGCTTCCGGACAGACTGCCTTCAGCTTTCTGCAGGCCATCAGATACTCATAGACGCCTTTGTCCCGGATCAGTCTGCTGGTACACAAAAACGTCGTCTGCGCCGGCAGCGGCATCACGGAAAACAGCTCGGTATTAACGCCGGAGCCGTGAACCCGCACAACGGCTTGCTTCTTCACAATGCCGTTGCTTCTGAACAGCGCTTCATCATCTTCATTTTGAAAAAACACCGCGGGGCACTTCCGCAAGGCCAGGCGATACAGCATCACAACACCGGCTCGAAGCAGCTTCTTTTTCAGAGAGTCCGCAAGGAAGACCGAGCCCACTCCGGCAATCATCGGATAGACCTCTGTGATGCCCAGGCGATTTGCTGCCATGGCGCCGTAAATGATCGTCTTCGCATGATATGTAAACACACAGTCCGGCTTTACGTCCTGCAGGTTTTCCCGAATGGAGGCCTCGGTCTTTCGGTCCAGGAAGGGATTCATACCCGTGCGATTGACCAGGATCTGTCGGTAGACAATGCCGTACGCGGCAAATTTGTCGGCCCAATCCTTCTCCGGTTCATTTGCGAAGGCGTAGACGCGACATCCCCTGCGCAAAAACTCCCGCATCATATCCAACCGATACCAAAACAAGGACTTGGTGTGGCTGGAGAGCACAACAACAGTTTTCTGTTCCTTCGTCAATCTGCTTCCCCCTGTTTCGTTTGTTCGGGATCAGTCGCAGCCGCCCCGGGCGTCAGCCTGCGTTTACGGTTTCTGTTTTACCCTCGGTCTGCTCCGATTCCGCCTCACCGCCCACATTCAGCGCGGTGACCCTTCCCTCTTCCACACCCTGGGTACTTTCCGCAGTAAAGAATGTTGAGAAGGTCGCAAAGCAGAGCATCAGATCATTCCAAATATTCATTTGCTCAATATAGAGCAGATCAAATTCCAGTTTTTCGTGGGGTTCGGTGTTATATCGACCGTAAACCTGGGCATATCCGGTGAGTCCTGCCTTCACCTGCAGCCGAAGACGGAAGTCCGGCATGATTCTGCAGTATGCCTCCGCAATCTCCGGACGCTCCGGTCGGGGACCGACCACAGACATATCCCCCTTCAGGATATTAATCAGCTGCGGGAGCTCATCCAGCCGGTATTTCCGGAGGATTCTCCCGACAGGAGTGATCCGGTCATCCCGGTCGCCTGTGGAAAGCCGGGCAATCCCGTCCTTCTCGGCATCGACCCGCATGGAGCGGAACTTCAGAATCTTGAACTGTTTTCCGTCCTTGGTCAATCTGGTCTGCTTATATATGGCAGGGCCGTGATCGTAGAGTCGGATCGCCAACGCGGTTACAAGCATCAGCGGACCGGCCAATAACAGAGACAAACCGGAAAACGCGATATCAAAAGACCGCTTCAGAAACGCATACCCGGGGTAAAGGGATTTGCGGCTGATGTTGAGGACCGGCGTATCAAAGGCCTTGATATGGACGCCCTCCCGCATCAGCATATCTCCAATGTGGGGAAGCACAAACGCCGTGATATCCCGTTCCTTGCAATATTTCAGAATGCCGTTTCGGCAGCGGGAGTTCACGCCGGTGATAAAAATCGCGTCGTAGGGCTCCAGCTGGTCCTGTATCTCCGCAAAGCTGCCGTCAAAACGCAGCTTTCGTACAATGCGAAACAGCTTCGCGATCGGTTTTCCGGAAATATCCCCGAATCGACGGAGGTCAATCTCACTGCGATAAATCAGGATCGTCTTCTTGACCGGCGTGATCCGGAAAAACAGCTTTGTGGCAAGCCAGGACCAGATGACGTCCACAATCGCCTGGACCGCCAGCATCGGCAGGAAGATCCAGGGCGCCCGGAAGCTCATCCAGCCGATGGAGACCGCCAGATACAGAATCACCAGGCTGAAAACCTGTGCCGAAAGCTGTCCGAAGACCAGCGTCCTGATTTTGGAATACCCCAACAGATAAGAATTATAGGTCCGGTGGAACCAGTAGAGCATCAAACCATAGCCGACTGTCACAAAGATATTGTATCGGAAGCCGTACGAATGCAGCTTATGGAAAGAGCCGTACCGGAAAAGCAGCCAGAACACAAAAAAAACTACCACAGACAAGACGATATGAAGCAGCTTCATTGCCTGCAGCTTATATGTAGTTTTGACTCTGTTCTGATTCATAATTGCCCCCCACCATACTGAAAAAATTGACAAGGCGCTATTTTCCCAAAATATATGATTTCATTAATCCAAGCTATTTTACACCAATTTTTTACTCCTGTCAATCGTCAGCATTTGGCAAAAATCCCGCTATGAAATGGTTTTTTCGTGAAGAACCCCCATCCTCCCGCATGATCGGAGGATGGGGTTGAATAAAAATCTTCACGAAAAATACACACAATTCGAGCAAGCTCTCAGGGTTGCGCCGGCTTGGGCGTCAGCGCAACCGCATGCCGGAGGATCGACCAGGCGGGGACCTGGCAGGGCAGCTGCATCCGGAACACCATCTGGGGTGTGCGGACCTCGGTCAACGGATTTCCCTCAACGTCGGTAAAGCCAGGGGATATGAGCGTAAAGGGCTTCCGGTCCGGGCCGACGAGCTCGATCTCGTCTCCGGCGGAAAATTTATTGCGCAGGGACAAAGTGGCCAGACCGTCTTCATCGCAGTCTGTGACAATGGCCACCACCTGATAGTCCCGGATGTAGCGGGAGTCCTCATAATACTGCCCAGGCTGGCCGTAGAAAAAGCCGGTGGAATAGTGCCGGTGAGAAACCTTCTCCACCTCGTTCCGCCAGACCGGATCCACAGGCTCCCCTGCCCCGACGGCGTCGATCACATGCCGGTAGGCGCCGGTCACGATGGCAGCGTAGTAGGCGGATTTCGCCCGGCCTTCGATCTTCAGGCAGTCCACGCCGACCTTCATCAGATCATCAATGTGGTCGATCATGCACATATCCTTGGAATTCATGATGAAGGTGCCTTTTTCATCCTCAAACACCGGGAAATACTCCCCGGGCCGTTTTTCCTCCATCAGATAATACTGATATCGGCAGGGCTGGGCGCAGGCGCCGCGATTGGAATCCCGGCCGGTCATGTAGTTGGAAAGCAGGCACCGTCCGGACCAGGACACACACATGGCCCCGTGGGCAAATACCTCCAGCTCCAGCTCCGCAGGCGTCTTGGCGCGGATCTCCGCGATCTCCTCCAGAGACAGCTCCCGGGCCAGCACCACCCGCTTCGCCCCAAGGTCGTACCAGGCACGGGCAGAGGCATAGTTGGAGATGGACACCTGGGTGGAAATGTGCCGCTCGCAGTTCGGCGCATATTGCTCAGCCATCCGGAAGGCACCCAGATCCGCCAGGATCAGAGCGTCCACGCCCACGTCGTTCAACTGCTCCAGGTGGGCGGGGAGCGCAGGCAGCTCCCCGTTGCGGGCCAGCGTATTGACCGTCACGTGAACCCTGACCCCATGGTCATGGGCCAGGCGGACAGCCGCCGGGAGCTCCTCCGGGGCGAAATTCCCTGCAAAGGACCGCATGCCGAAGCTGGTGCCCGCCAGGTACACCGCGTCAGCGCCGTACCGGACCGCCATGTTCAGTTTTTCCATATCCCCTGCCGGGGCCAAGAGTTCTGGTTTCTTCATATTCTTGTTTTGTTCTTTCTCGGGTCACAGATCAGTCGTCTTCACCCTGCTTGTATTCATCCGGGATAATATCCTGATATTCGTCGGAAGCCAGGAAGGCTTCAAAGGCCTCCTTGGTCTCGAAGAAGCGGTTTTTTCCGTTGACGTCGGTGGCAAAATAGAAATAATCCGTTTCCTCCGGATTCAGCACCGCACGGATGGAATTCAAGCCCGGATTGCAGATCGGTCCGGGAGGCAGGCCTTCATATTTATAAGTGTTGTACCGGCTCTCCAGGGTGGTGGAGAAGCCCTTCCCCAGCAGCTTTGCGCCGTAATACACCGTGGAGTCCATGCCCAGCTTCCGCTCGCCGTAGTCCCAACGGGTCAGTCGGTTATAGATCACGGACGCGATCAGATACCGCTCCTCATCGCTGCCGGCCTCCGCCTCTACGATGGAGGCCATGGTGATGATATCCTTCAGGGAGTACCCGCTCTTCTCCACCAGCGCCAGATCGTCCTCGTCCAGCTTGGCGTTGAAATTCCGCAGCAGTCTGCCCAGCACGTTCTCGGGCTCGTCCATCAGATAGAACTGATAGGTATCCGGGAACAGGTAGCCCTCCAGTCGGTTGGAAGACTGGTAGGGGATCCGGCGGAGGAATTCATAATTGAATTTATAATTTGCCGCAGCCTCCTCCAGCTTCTCCCGGGTACAGACCCCGTTTTTCTCCAGCAGGTCGAAGATCTCAAAGCAGTCCTCGCCCTCCCGGATCATCACGGTCACGGTCTCCCGGCTCACCGCGTTGGCGTTCAGGTTGTTGACAATGGCGTGGTAGTCGCAGGAAAGCTTGACGTGATAGATCCCGGGGTCAAAGAACTCGGTATTCTTTCGGATCTGGCAGTATTTTTTGAACAGGAAATCGTACCGGATCAGGCCGACCTCTTTGAGCTTGGCCGTCACGTCGTCCAGGTCGTCCTTGTCTGTGATGACAATTTCCACCATGTCGTCCGGCCGGGTCAGGCCCAGGGCGTCATCCGCGAATTTCCAACCGTAATTGGCCAGCAGAATCCCCAGGCCGACGATCAGCGCAAAATATATCGCCACAAACAGGATCCTGGGGATCCGGATCTTCTTGATCAGACTCGGCTTCCGGATCCGCCGGATCACCGGCTCCGCGGTGGGCTCTTTATAATCGCCGTAGTCGTCAAAGGTATTCCTGAAATCCGGCTCGAAGGGCTCTTCCTGCATGACGTCCACAGGGTCCAGCCGTTCCGGTCTGAAGGCAATCTGCTCTTCAGGGGGAGCCTGGATTCCGTTTTGATCGTATTGTTCAAATTCGGACATGGATTTCGTTCCTCCTGTTGTTTTTCCGCCGGTGATCATTCCCCGACGGAATACACGATCCCCCGGGCCACCTTTTCCGCTGTCTCAGCACCGTAAAGGGTCCGGACCAGGGCCAGGCCGAAGTCCAGAGAGCTGCCGGCAGCCCGGCCGGTGATCAGCCTGCCGTCGGTTACGACGGAGGCGTTCTGCCAGTCCGCCTCCCCCATCCGGTCCGCCAGATCCGGATAGCAGACGGCCTTTGCAGTGCCGACGATCCCGAGCCTGGCCAGCACTGTGGGGCCGGCGCAGATGGCGGCCACATATTTTCCGCTGTCCCAGACTCTGCGAATCAGCTCCAGGGCCTTTTCGCTGTCCAGGACGTTCTGGGTGCCCCGCATGCCGCCGGGCAGGACCAGCATGTCCAGCTTCGCGAAATCAAGGGTTTCCAGGGTATCCTCCGCCCGGATGATGATGCCGTGGGAGCCCGGAACCTCCGGTTCCCCCAAGCTGCAGAAGCGTACCTCCGCACCGGCCCGCCGCAGCAGGTCGCAGGGTGCGACGGCCTCCGTCTCTTCAAAGCCAGGCGCCAGAATGATTGTTACCATATTGATCTCTCCTGTTCAGTCGGCCAGACAGCTTCTGACCAGTTTGTAAATCTCCTCGTGGATGTCCAGGATCGAGCGCATTTTTCCGTCCTTCTCACAGTGGATCACGGTCCAGTTGTAGAAGGCTGCAGCCTCCAGACCGGTTTTTCTGCAGTGGCGCAGATAGTCCATATTCTGCTCGTGAATGTCGGCGTGGGTATTGGTGGCAGTCTCCCGCTTCCGCAGAAGCTGCTCCGTCAGCTCGGTGGGAACATCTAAATAAAGGACGAGATCCGGCTTCGGAAGTTCCATGTGTACATATTCCAAATCATAAAGCCACTGGAAAAAGCGGCTTCTGGCCTCGTCCGGCTCCTTGGAGGCCTGGTGGACCGCATTGGAGGTGGTGTACCGGTCGGACACAATGAGTCCGCCGTCCTTATAATACTGCCCCCAGACCTTCTGATAGGAGGCGTACCGGTCCACGGCAAAGAAGGTGGACGCCACGTAGGCGTTGATATCGGAGGGGCTCTTGCCGAACTCTCCTCCCAGGTACATCCGGATCAGCGCGGAGGAGGGCTCCGAATACTGCGGGAACACGATGGTCTTGAAGTCGGTTCCTTCATTGCTGAGCCGCTTGGTCAAAAGATCGAACTGTGTGGACTTGCCGGAGCCGTCCGTTCCTTCAAATACGATTAGTTTACCCATATTTATTCCCCTGAATCCTCATTTTTTCTTCGTGAACACAGCCCGCAGAACGTATTTCGGCAGCCGCATCATGCGGCCGATCCGCTTGGGCTCCTTGCACAAACGGTACAGCCATTCCAGGTTCATGCGGATCATCCACTTCGGGGCCCGCTTCACGTTGCCCGCAAAGCTGTCCAGGCTGCCGCCCAGGCCCGCCATCAGCCGGACCGTGGTCAGCTCGCTTTGATGGTTGAACATGAATTTTTCCTGCTTGGGAGCCCCCAGGCAGACAAACAGGGCCTCTGCTCCCGCTTCGTTGATTTTCTCGATAACGGGGGCTTCGTCCTTGAAGTAGCCGTCGGCCATGCCGCAGATCACAAGTCCGGGCGCCTTCTCCCGCATTTTTTCCGCAGCCTGCTCCGCAACGCCGGGCTTGCTGCCCAAAAGATAGAGCTTTGTGCCCCGGCGGGCAAAAACCTGCAGCATATTGGCGGCAAAATCAATGCCGGCCACCTTTCCTTTGAGGGGCGTTTTCCGCAGCTTGGCCGCAAGGACCACGCCGGCGCCGTCTGGCAGCATCAGATCCGCCCGATTGAGCAGATCGCGGAATTCCTCGTTTTTGCAGGCGTCATAGGCAATCTCCGCATTTGGCGTCACCACTACTGCGGCGCGGTCGCCCTCCAGCAGCGCCTCGCCCTTTGCCAGCGCCTCCTCCATCGTCAGGTTATCAAAGTTCAGGCCGAGAATGTCTTGCTTCACAATGGTCATACCTTTCCATTTTATACTGATCATAATTTATCATATTTTTGCGCGTTTGTCTATACCCAGGCCGAAAAGAAAAAAACTGACGGAAAAATCGAAAAAGCCTGTTTTTTTCCATTTACAAAATGAAGATTTGATGTTATGATATACAAGTCAAAAAACGGGACTCAGGTCCCTTTGATTAGGAGGTAATTCCCTTGCAAAGAAAATTCAAAACCATGGACGGCAATACCGCTGCCGCTCATGTCAGCTACGCCTTTACGGAAGTAGCTGGTATCTATCCCATTACCCCCTCCAGCCCCATGGCCGACTACGTCGACCAGTGGTCTGCCCAGGGTCGGGAAAACATCTTCGGCAACCGGGTGAAGGTCGTTGAGATGCAGTCTGAGGCCGGTGCCTCCGGCACTGTCCACGGCTCTCTGGCCGCCGGTGCTCTGACCACCACCTACACCGCCTCCCAGGGCCTGCTGCTCATGATCCCCAACATGTACAAGATCGCAGGCGAGCTGCTGCCCGGCGTGTTCCACGTCTCTGCCCGTACCGTCGCGACCCACGCCCTGAACATCTTCGGCGATCACTCCGACGTCTACGCCTGCCGCCAGACCGGCTTTGCCATGCTCTGCGAGACCAACCCGCAGGAAGTCATGGACCTGGGCGCTGTTGCCCACCTGGCTGCCATCAAGGGCCGTGTTCCCTTCATCAACTTCTTCGACGGCTTCCGCACCTCCCACGAGATCCAGAAGATCGCCATCTGGGACTACAAGGATCTCAAGGACATGGTCGACATGAAGGCTGTTGAGGAGTTCCGTCAGCACTGCCTGAACCCCAACCGTCCCTCCATGCGCGGCTCCCACGAGAACGGCGACATCTTCTTCCAGCACCGCGAGGCCTGCAACAAGTACTACGATGCCCTGCCCGCCATTGTGGAGACCTACATGAAGAAGGTCAACAAGAAGCTCGGCACCAACTACCAGCTGTTCAACTACTACGGCGCCCCCGACGCTGACCGCGTCATCATCGCCATGGGTTCCATCTGCGACGTGGCAGAGGAAGTCATCGACTACCTCAACGCCCACGGCCAGAAGGTCGGCCTGGTGAAGGTCCGCCTGTTCCGGCCCTTCGTGGCTGAGAAGCTGCTGGAGGCCATTCCCACCACCGCCAAGAAGATCGCTGTCCTGGACCGCACCAAGGAGCCCGGCTCCCAGGGTGAGCCCCTCTACATGGACGTGGTCACTGCCCTTGCCAACGCCGGCAAGACCGACATCGTTGTCACCGGCGGCCGCTACGGCCTCGGCTCCAAGGATACGCCTCCCGCCTCCGTCTTCGCCGTCTATGACGAGCTGAAGAAGGCCAACCCCAAGCATCATTTCACCATCGGCATCGTGGACGACGTCACCAAGCTGTCCCTCAAGGAGCGCAAGAACGTCCCCGCCACCGCTGCCAAGGGCACCATCGAGTGCAAGTTCTGGGGTCTCGGCGGCGACGGCACCGTCGGCGCCAACAAGAACTCCATCAAGATCATCGGCGACCACACCGACAAGTACGTGCAGGCCTACTTCCAGTACGACTCCAAGAAGACCGGCGGCGTGACCATCTCCCACCTCCGCTTCGGCGACAAGCCCATCAAGAGCCCGTACTACATCAACAAGGCTGACTTCGTGGCCTGCCACAACCCCTCCTACATCACCAAGGGCTTCCCCATTGTCCGTGACGTTAAGCCCGGCGGCGTGTTCATGATCAACTGCCAGTGGGATCTGGCCGAGCTCGAGCACCATCTGGATGCCGCTTCCAAGCGCTACATCGCCAAGAACAACATCCAGCTCTACACCATCAACGCCATTGATCTGGCCATCAAGGTCGGCATGGGCAAGCGCACCAACACCATCCTGCAGTCCGCCTTCTTCACCCTGGCCAAGGTCATGCCCGAGGAAGACGCCATCCGCTACATGAAGGACGCCGCCACCAAGTCCTACCTGAAGAAGGGCCAGGACGTTGTGGATTGCAACCACCGTGCCATCGACGCCGGCGCCACCGCCTTCGTCAAGATCGACGTTCCCGCCTCCTGGGCCACCGCCGAGGACAAGGTCGAGGAGGTCAAGCTGGAGGGCAAGCCCGAGCTGGTCAAGATGGTCAAGGACGTCCTCTTCCCCGTGGACAAGATGGACGGCGATTCCCTGCCCGTCTCCGCCTTCAAGCCCTATGTGGACGGCCAGTTTGAGCTGGGCGCTTCCGCCTATGAGAAGCGCGGCGTTGCCGTGACCGTTCCCGAGTGGGACGCCAACAAGTGCATCCAGTGCAACAACTGTGCTTACGTCTGCCCCCACGCCACCATCCGTCCCTTCGCTCTGACCGCTGAGGAGGCCGAGAAGGCTCCCGCCGCCGCCAAGATCGTGGACGTCAAGGCCGGCAAGGGCAAGGGCGTTTACAAGTACACCATGGCTGTGTCTCCTCTGGACTGCATGGGCTGCGGCGTCTGTGTCGGCGTCTGCCCCACCAAGGCCATCACCATGAAGCCCCAGGAATCCCAGCTGGAGCAGCAGCCCGTGTTCGACTACTGCGTCAAGCTGCCTGAGAAGAAGGATATGCAGGACCTCACCGTCAAGGGCTCCCAGTTCAAGAAGCCCATGCTGGAGTTCTCCGGCTCCTGCGCCGGCTGCGCCGAGACCTCCTATGCCCGCCTGATCACCCAGCTCTTCGGCGACCGGATGTACATCTCCAACGCCACCGGCTGTTCCTCCATCTGGGGCGGCCCCGGCGCCACGGCTCCCTACTGCACCAATGAAGAGGGCAAGGGCCCCGCTTGGGCCAACTCCCTGTTCGAGGACAACGCAGAGCACGGCCTGGGCATGTACACCGCTCAGAAGACCATCCGTGAGTCCCTGAAGGCCAAGGTCGAGAACATCGTGGCCAACGGCAAGAACGAGAACGTGAAGGCTGCTGCTCGGAAGTGGCTGGAAACCTACGACGACGGCACCGCCAACCAGCCCGCCACCAAGGAGCTGATTGCCGCTTTCGAGGCCTGCGGCTGCGACTGCGCCAAGGAAATCCTGGCCAAGAAGGAATACCTGAACAAGAAGTCCGTGTGGATCTTCGGCGGCGACGGCTGGGCCTACGACATCGGCTTCGGCGGCGTGGACCATGTGCTGGCTTCCGGCGAGGACGTCAACATCTTCGTCTTCGACACCGAGGTTTACTCCAACACCGGCGGACAGGCCTCCAAGGCTTCCAACATCGGCCAGGTGGCACAGTTTGCCGCTGCCGGTAAGGAAATGAAGAAGAAGAGCCTGGCCGAGATCGCCATGAGCTACGGTTACGTTTACGTTGCCCAGGTGGCCATGGGTGCCAACCCCGCCCAGACCATCAAGGCCATCTCCGAGGCCGAGGCTTACCACGGCCCGTCCCTGATCATCGGCTACGCCCCCTGCGAGATGCACTCCATCAAGGGCGGCATGATCCACTGCCAGGAAGAGATGAAGAAGGCTGTTGACTGCGGTTACTGGAACATGTTCCGCTTCAACCCAGCTGCCGAGAAGAAGTTTACCCTGGATTCCAAGGATCCCAAGGGCGGATATCAGGAGTTCCTGATGAACGAGGCCCGCTACAGCCGTCTGACCCGCGAATTCCCCGAGCGCGCCACCGAGCTCTTCGCCAAGAACGAAGCTGCCGCTATGGAGCGTTACGAGCACCTGAAGAAGCTGGTCGACCTGTACGCCGACTAATCTCCGTTCTCCGGCTAACAGTCATCGCCCCATCCGGGATTTCCCGGATGGGGCGATTTTTATCACACAGTATGCTTTTTTATGCTGCTATTCTGTACCGACTGCCGGTCACATGAGCATGGAATAGATCAGATAGGCAATATACAGTGCCACCATTATAACACCCTGGATCCGGTGGAAGCGCTTGAAGATCAGCGTGGGGACAATGGCAATGGCCGCCTCCGCCAGACAGACCGGCATATCCAGCCGGACAGATGCCGGAGCTACATGCAGGGTGCCGCCGGAAACAATGGCGCAAAGGGGCAAAATCACGGTCAGGTCGATGATGTTGGCGCCGATGATGTTGCCCACGGACATGCTGCCCTGCTTCTTCACAAGAGAGGTAATGGCCGTGACCAGCTCCGGCAGAGAGGTGCCGATGGCCACCAGGGTAATGGCAACGATCCGGACCGGAACGTGCAGGATATTGACTGCAAGATATTCGCCGTTGTCAACCAGCAGGTTGGAGCCCAGGGCCAACGCCGCAGCGCCCAGAACGAATTTCAGGATATTGACGGTCAGAAGCTTCTTTGTGACCTCGGGCCGTTCCTCAATGCTCTTTTCCTTTGCACCGGCAACCAGGTTCTCCACAACGAAAACCACACAGATCAGCAGAATGATGATCGCTTCCCAGATGGACAGCGCACCGTTTGCGCACAAAAGCCACAGCATGGAAACCGCAAAGATCATCAGGATTCCCTTGAAGGCGATCTGACTGCGCTTGATCACCAGGGGCATGAAAATCAGCGAAACACCCATGATCAGGCCGGTATTGGCGGTTACGGAGCCCACCGCGTTGCCGATGGCCATATCCGCGCCGTCAGCGCCGCCCTCGGCAGCTGCAATCAGGGAAACCAGCAGCTCTGGCAGCGTCGTGGCCACGGAGACGATGGTAGCGCCGATGATAAACTTGGGGATGCCGGAGGCCTCCGCCATCCAGGTAGCGGCGTCCACAAAGACGTCGCCGCCTTTGATGATCAGCGCAAGACCGATCACAAAAAGGGCAATGGTGACAATGGTTTGCGGGGAACCAACAGAGAACAGGCCTCTTACAGCTTCAGACATAATCTTCACGCTCCAATATATAATTTGGGAATATAAAAAACGGACTCCCGGCACACCCTGTGCAAAAAGTCTCGTTTCATCAGGGCAAGCGCTTAACCGGGGAAGAAGCCCGGCAATCGCTGCCCTTGCGATACATCTACACTCCAGTAACAAGTTGGATTATAGCTGCTGAGTCAGAGCTTGTCAAGCAGAAAGACAACAATCGAAAATATTGAGGTCTCCCCTCTTGCGCAATCAACCGGAATATGCTATAATACTTTGAAATCAGCGAAACAGAAAGCAGGTATGAGTATGGAACAATTATTGACTCTTCGGGAGCTTTACCGCAACACCGGAGAATACGCCGGAAAAACCGTGAAGATCGGCGGCTGGGTCCGGAATCGCCGGGCTTCCAAGGCCTTCGGTTTTGTGATGCTCTCCGACGGCACCTATTTTCAGCCGGTTCAGGTGGTCATCACCGACGCCATGGAGAACTTCGCTGAAATCTCCAAGATCAACATCGGCGCGGCCTTGATCATCGAGGGCACCGTAGAGCTGACCCCCGAGGCAAAGCAGCCCTTTGAAATTCAGGCCAAGTCCGTGACTGTGGAGGGTCCCTCTACCCCCGACTTCCCCATCCAGCCCAAGCGCCACACCCTGGAGTACCTGCGCACCGTGACCCATCTGCGGCCCAGGACCAATACCTTCCAGGCCGTGTTCCGTGTGCGGAGCCTGATTGCCTTTGCCATCCACAAGTTCTTTATGGAGCGGGATTTCGTCTACGTCCACACGCCTCTGATCAGGTCACCACTCTGGATCTGAACAACCCGCCCAGAACCGAGGACGGCCAGGTGGACTACTCCAAGGACTTCTTCAACAAGCCCACCAATCTGACCGTTTCCGGTCAGCTCAACGGCGAAACCTTTGCCATGGCCTTCCGCAACATCTACACCTTCGGTCCCACCTTCCGTGCGGAGAACTCCAACACCACCCGGCATGCCGCTGAGTTCTGGATGATCGAGCCGGAAATTGCCTTTGCTGACCTGCAGGACGATATGAAGCTGGCGGAGGATATGCTGAAATACGTCATCGCCTATGTGCTGGAGAACGCCCCCGAGGAGATGAACTTCTTCAACGCCTTCGTGGACAAGGGCCTTTTGGAGCGGCTGCACCACGTGCTGAATTCCGACTTCGGCCATGTGACCTACACCGAGGCCATTGCGCTGCTGGAGCCCCACAACGACAAGTTCGACTACCCCGTCCACTGGGGCAGCGACCTGCAGACCGAGCACGAGCGATATCTGACCGAGGAAATCTTCAAGCGTCCGGTCTTCGTCACCGATTATCCCAAGGAGATCAAGGCCTTCTATATGAAGCTCAACCCCGACGGCAAGACCGTGGCGGCCATGGACTGCCTGGTGCCTGGCATCGGCGAAATCATCGGCGGCAGCCAGCGCGAGGACGACTACGACAAGCTGGTGGCCCGGATCCGGGAGCTGGGCATGGACGAGAGCTCCTACGACTTCTATCTGGATCTGCGGAAATACGGCTCCGCCCGGCACGCAGGCTTCGGCCTGGGCTTCGAGCGCTGCGTCATGTACCTCACCGGCATGGGCAACATCCGGGACGTACTCCCCTTCCCCAGAACCGTCAACAACTGCGAGCTGTAAGATACACAAACGTTTAAGAAAAATACCGGGAATCTGTACGCAGAAATGCGCACAGATTCCCGGCTTTTTTTAAATTAGATTGTTGTTTCTTATGCGATTGGACAAGTATTAGTCATTAAGCAGGCAGTTGCCGGTCAGGTGCCGGTACAGGTACAGCACGAAGGTGGCGCGGGTGCAGAGGGTACCCTGGGCGAACTTACCGTTCTCGCCCTTCTCAATGCCGGCGTAGTAGGCCCAGACAGCGGGTGCAAAATACCAGTTGTCGGCGACCACGTCGGTGTAGGGGTTGGTGTACTCGTCCACAGAGGGCTTGTCGACCCAGGCATACAGGATCGTCAGGATCTGGGCCCGGGTCAGCGTGTTGTTGGGCCGGAAGGTATTATTCTCGTAACCGGCCACCAGGTTGTTGCTTGCGGCCCACAAAACAGGCGTGTAATACCAGTTCTTGGGAACCACGTCGTTGAAGCGCAGCGTGGCGGTGATATCCACGTCCGGCTTGCCCGCAGCAGCGTACAGGAAGGTGGCTGCCTGGGCGCGGTTCAGCGTCTTGTTGGTACCGAACTCGGTGGCGCTCAGACCGGCGGTGATGCCGTTTACGAAGGCCCAGTCGATGGCTTCATGTTCGGGGGTGCCGTATTCCGGCATATCCTCGAATCCGGCGCAGGGACAGGGCAGGGCTTCGATTTCCACGGTCTTCTCGTCGGTGTATGCGGTCTCGTTGAAGGTGACCGTGGCGGTCAGCTTCTTCTCGCCGGCCACGTGAGGCTTGGCCTCGGTGATCACGGACTCGGTGATGACTGCATCCAGGGTCTGGACGTCGCCGCAGTTGGCGCAGGTGAACTTGGCGGTGGCAGCAGTATTGTCCTCGTTCCAGGTCCAGGTCCAGATGGGATCGCCGTAGGAGTGGCCGGTGGCGGGGATCACGACGTCGGTGAGCTCCACAGTCAACGCCTCATCCTCGAACTTCTTACCGTAGAGCTCGCAGCTCTCGTCAGCGCAATAGTAGTAGGCCTTGGTGCCGTTCTCGGTGCAGGTGGCGGGAACCTCGTCCGCATGGGCCACCGTATGGACGTGGTTGGCGTTGATCCAGATATAGCCGCCGAATTCGACCCAGGCATTGTCATAGGTGGTTTTGAAGTAAACCGTAACATTGCCTGCATGCGCTGCGTCCACATGATACTGATTGTCCACGCCGTCAGGATACCAGGCGTCGATGGCGCCGTTCGTCAGATGGACGACCTTGATCTCATCGCCAACAGTCAGGGCGGTATCCAGCATGAACTCGTCAGCGTTGGAGGGATTCGGGACGAACACGTTGTTCTCGTCAATGGCGTCTGCAGTCCAGTCCGGCCCGATCAGGTAGTAGCCGTCGGCCGGGACGTCAGCCGGGATCAGGGTCTTGGCATTGATTGTTTCCGCATCGGTAACCTCGCCCGCAAAAATCTCTGCTGTGTTTTCACGGTTGCAGAAGGGCTTTTGCAGAGTCACAGGCACAAAGTACGAGGATGCGTACACCTCCATTGTGTCCTTCGTCTCATCCGTCCAACTGAGGGTGATGCTTTCGTTGACGGTACCGGAGTGCTCTTCATTATAGCCACGACCCGGGCCGATGCCGTATCCGTTCGATGAGGTCGCGTGAAGCTTGCCGCCGGTAATGGTGATTGTGGTGACGCTGCCACCGTAGGCGGTGGAAGCTGTCGCACCGCCGCCGCCGATGCCGGCGCCCTTGCCGTTGCCGGTGGCTGTGATTTCTCCGCCTGTGACAGTAATGGAATCTATATGCCCGTATCTGCCGGACCAGTTGTTCTGACCGCCGCCGATACCTGCTGCGTTCGTGCCGCCGGAAGCCGTGATCCTGCCGTTATTGATCGTGATGCTGCCGCCGCCGCTGTGACGTCCGCCGCCGATGCCGGCTGCGTAATTGCCGCCGATGGCAGTAATCTCTCCGCCGTTGATGACAATGGTTCCGATATTGTAGAGATTGGGATTGTTGTCAGAACCGTTGCTGCCGATGGCGGCACAGCTCGACTGACCGGTTGCCGCCAGCTTGCCGCAGCCCTCTGTATGAGACTGCGTCCAGATAGTCAGGCTGTTGTTTCTGCCGACCTGAATGCCGGCGGGAAGTGTCAGGGTCGTGCCGTCGCAGAGAAGCAGATTGACGCTGCCGCTGACAGTCAGCCGCCTGCTGTTGGAAAGGTCGCCGGAAACGACCCACCAGCCCTCGGTCAGTTCTTCGGTATCCGCTGTGAGAACCGTATAGTCGGCAACCGGCTCCATCGCGTTGCCCAAGGCGTCCACATAGGGGATCGGCACAGCAGCAAAGGTCGCGTCGATAGTGACATTGGCGGCGGGCATGGTGAAGCTGTATCTGCCTTCCGTCTCCGGAATCTGCACAGGCTCTCCACCCTCCGGGCTATAGGTCAACACATCCAATGAATAGAAGGGATCGGGAGCAACGGTCAGGTTGACCGTGTCACCAATGTGGGCGGTTTCCCTGTCTGCGGTAACCGTACCGTTGATCATGCTGTCGCTGACGGTCACTGTGTAGTCTATGGCGCGGAATGTTGCTTCGACCGTAACATTGCTTGTCGGCATGGCGAAGCTGTATACCCCATTTGCCTGATTGATGTCATATCGGGTATAATCAACGCGGTATTTCAAGCTGGACAGCTCATAGCCCTCGTCGGGGTTGACGGTCACGGTGATTGTGTCGCCTGCATGGGCGGTAGTGGGCTGCACTGAGACACTGCCGTTGTTTGTGGAAGCGCACGTAACTGTATAATTGATGTACTCATACGCGGGCGTAACCGTAACATTTGATTCAGGCATCACGAAGGACCAAACCCTAATGCCCATGGAATCCATAACAGTGCGAAGTGTCGCTTCAATCCGGTTGCCGGACGCGTCCTCAATCAGCGGTTCGGTGGGAGTCACTATCCCTCTGTCAGCATAAGCAGTCAAGTAAACCGTTGTACCCTCCTGCACACTGACGGAGTCCGCCTCAATGCTGACGTGCTCGCTTTCAAGAATGGTGATATCAAAGAGGATCGGCGCAAACCGGACTGTGACTGTAACGTCGGAGGCAGGCATAACGAACTGATCGTCATCAACGTCGATCCGTCTGCCTCTGGCGTCTGTGACCACTACCATATCCAGCTGGTAGCGGGCATTGGGGGCGACCGTCAGGGTAACGGTGTCGCCATAGGTTGCCTCAGTCAGGTCTGCCTGAGCCGCCCCGTTGTCGCCGCAGTCGATCACAATGCTGTAGATAATCTTGCGGAAGGTGGCGTAGACAGTGACGTCCGCATCCGGCATGATGAACTGGTCGTCAGTCACAGAGATCTCATTGTTATTCTCGTCAATCACAGTCAGCGCATCCAGCTCATACCCGGTATCGGGGGTGACGGTCAGAGTCACGATATCGCCTGACGCCGCCCGGCTGCGGTTGGCTGTAACGAATCCGTTTTCAGCCTCTTCCACAATAATCTCATTGCCATAGAAGTCAACAACGGCACGAATAACCACGTCCGATGCAGGCATAACAAAGGTGGCTGTCGATTCATTTACCGGCAGGTGAAGCACTGTGTCGCCGTATTCGACGATCAGATCTGTCAGCGTATAGTTTTCGTCCAGCGCGGTGCGCACCGTGACCGATTCACCACTGCGGGCACGGAGATCCTCGAATCCATCCAAATAGATGAACCCGGCGATGCCGTCCTCAGGCTGCTCCACCGTGATGTTATAGGAGGTCTCCTTTACCGTTCCGATGGACAGCACCTGGACGGGGCTGCCGGAGGAAACCAGATAGTGACCGTCCGTAATCGTATAGCTTGTGGGCTTGATGATCCTGGAGGTAGCAGAGTTCTCGTGGATGGCGCCTGCATAGATGGCGTAGCCCTCGTCCTCCATAAAGCTGCAGGAGATCTCCGGTGCAGAAACGGCATTGCGGTAAAATTCGCCGGTGGTTGTACCGATGTCTACAGTGCCGGTAGCCAGAATGGCGGCATTGGGAACCGTATACCCCGCCACACTCACGCTGCCCGTGTTATGATTGGAATAGATAACGGAGTTGAGCTTGACGGATTCTAACTTCAGGTCCTTGCAGCGGATGCCGTAGGTTCTGGAGTAAACGTTGACCTCGGGGATCAGCCGGAGATTGCTCTGCCAGTTCTCATAGGCCTCCGTGTATTCCAGCGGATACTGATAATTAGTACGAACCGGGGCCGGTCCCGGGCCGAGGGTCAGGGTCTTGCCCGTATAAATGGCGGTATTGTCGGAGTTGGCCACCGTGATTCTGCCGTCGCCCTGGATGATCAGATTGTTTGACGCGAAAATGCCGTAAGCATTTACTTTTTCCTCCTCGCCGGGCTCTGCGCTGGTGTTGATGTACACCTGGGCGTAGTCCAGCTGAATGGTCAGAGTTTCCAATCTGGTGTCTATCACGGCTCCGGCGTCCGGCGCGCCAGCAGTGTAGTCCAGATACAGCGTGCCGGAAAGGTGCAGGGTGGTGGTGACAGGATCGTACCAGGAGCCGCCCAGGCCGGGGATCATATCCTGGTTGAGGCTGGTCACCCGGATGCCGTTGATCCACAGATCGTAGGGAATGGGTACCTCGCCGTCGGGAAGCGCGGGAGAGACGAAGATCGAAGGCGCAGGGCCCCAGGAGCCGGAGGTCTTGTAATACGGATCCCAGAGGGACTGCCCGTAATTCGAGTATTGCTGGATGATCGCGTTGTTGGGAAGCCAGACCGTTTCTTTTTGAGAAACCGTGAGCGCACCCGCCGCAATGATGGCAGGCCTAAAGGCGTTTGTGGCATAGACGATGGCATTATTTTTCCAATCCTCACCCGCAGCATCGGAGCCGAATTGAATGTTGTTGGCTGCTTTGATGGGGAAGTAATACATGCTGCCGTCGGTCGCAAGGTACAGATTAACGCTCCAGAAATAGATATTCCGCGCCGTCAGGCCGTTCAGCTTGGAATGGATATCCAGAACAGGACGGAGCTCCGGATCATTACCGTCAAAATACAGATCGCCGTTGCCGTTCAATTGGATGCCGCTCCGCCGGACGTCCGGCATACGGAGTTGGCCGCCGCCCTGAATATGCAGGTCGCAGTTTTCCGCCGCGTAAATGCCGTAGAAGCAGGGCGTCATCTCCATGCTGCAGTCCTCTTCCAGCACGATGGTCAGCTCCGGCAGCTCTGTGTAGATGCCGCAGCCCAGGCTGTTCACAACCATGGACTCCAGGGTTGCCTCACCGGTCAGATGGAGCGTGCTGGTGTAGGAATCGAACCAGGAGCCTTCCAGGCCGGGCAGATCGTTCTTGTTCTGCCGGTTCACCTGATATCCGTTCAGCCAGAGCGGATAGCTTTCCACCGCAGCCGGGGCAACCCGGGGCTCGATGCAGATGGCGAAGGCATTTTCGTTGGTGGGAGCGATGATGGTATGCTTGTCGGTTGCATGATACAGACCGCCGTTGTGCGGCGTGACGATGCTCTCGTTGTCGGCAAGGATCAGATCGTTCTTGGCGTACACGGCGAATACCTTGTCAAAGTACTTTTCATCAAACAGGGAGCTGATGGTAATATCCAGCAGCACGTTGTCGGAGCCCCCGTCCTTGCCGATGCGGAGGATGCCGCTGTCCGTTCCGTTTCCTTCCGCCCGGATGGGAGCATAGAGCCAGATACGCGTATTCGCGTCCTCCGTGCTGGCCCCCGTATTACAGGTGGCATGCAGCTCCAGGCGGTCCATGAAGATGCTTTTTGCGTGGAGCGCATCTCCATAGCCGTCCAGGTTGAGGGTGGGGCGATTTACCGGATCGTCGAACCACAGGCAATGATCGTCTCCGCATTCGATACTGATGGATCTGGTCTGCATATTCAGGCTGCCGCTGCCCACGATGTGGAGATCCGCAGATTCGCACTCGATGCCGTATGCGGCGTTGCGGAAGAAGTAGACCTCATTTCGGAAGCTGTTCTCCCCCTCCAGGCAAATGGTCAGGGGGGCGGTCTCCTCATATCGGATATAGGTACTGAGTTGTTCAATCTCACTTACGTACGACACGCCTTCCAGATACAGCGTGTGGGTCTGTGGATCATAGATCATGGTGCCGTCGCCCAGAATGTCGTTGCGACTGTCCGCCGTCACCTGGACCTCGCCGACCCAAAGCTGATAGGCTGCGGCGTTTTCGTCCCGGGGACCAATCTGAACAACGGTGGCAGGCTCGCCGGTGGCAGCGTCCAGGATCGTCTCCCTGCCGCCATAAGCCAGGCAGGATACCGGCTGGCGGATGGCCAGGGCGGTGGAAACGGTGAGGCCATTTCGGGCGTAGATGGCCTGTGGCCCGGAGGCGTACACGGAGGTGTTGTTCTTCCATACCGTTCCGTCAGCGTCCCCGAAGCGGAGGACGCCGCTGCCCTCGGCGGTGCCCGAGGCACGGATGGCGGCATAGTCTGCAGCCGTCTCCCCTTCTCCGGGGTTCCCGGTCACTTGCGCGTTCAAATTGACGTTCCAGAGGTACACACTGTCCGCCTCAATGGCGTTCCGGGCGGCGGTGATGGTGACCACAGGCTGCTTGGCTGTGTCCTCGCCGTCAAAGTACAGGCTGCCGCCATCCAGAGAAATACCTGTCTGTACATCGGTGACGGTCAGCGTCCCGCTCTGGATATGCACGTCACCAAGGGCATAAATGCCGGTCTGTCCGCCGGTGAAGGTCAGAGCTCCATTGGGGATATGCACGTTGCCAAGGGCATAGATTCCGGTGTCCCGATCACAGAGGGTCAGGGTGCAGCCCTCATCAATGTCCAGGGTCAACTCAGGCAGGGTGCTGTAGATTGCACAGTCTGTGCCGCTTGCCCCGGAGGGCTGATCCAGGGTCACGTTCTGCGTCACGTGCAGGGTCCCGGTCTCGGGGTCAAAGGCAAGGCCGGAGATGCCGCCGTTCAGATTGACCTCGTTCAGCTCCGTTCCGTTCAGCCACAGCCCATACTGCAGGGGGGCTGCCGGCTGAGCGGTGATTTCCACCTGATAAGCCCGGTTTCCCTCGCTGTCCAGGACGGTCTTTCCGTAATATTCGAAATTGCCGACGCTGCCGCCTGCAGGGACGATAACAGTCGTTGTTCTGGCGGGCAGATCAATGGCGGCTTCGGCGTACAGGGCAGAGAAGTCCTGGCCCTCCGGGCAGGAAGCAGACAGGTGCACGTTGTTACGGGAAGTGTTCATGGTACCGTCGCCGATCCGGATGGTGTCGGTAGCGACAATGCCTCCGGCCTTATGACCGTAGCTGTCTGACATCAACTCCGTACAGGTGCTCGTCACGGTCAAATTTGCCTGATAGAGGGTGATATTCCTCGCCCGGATGCCGTATCTGCAGGCTGCAATATTAAGGGTCGGGCAGGCATTCGGATCATCGAAGAAAACGTCCTGCTGCGAGCAGGCGATCGCATCATCGGCCACGTTCCCGATGCTGAGACTGCCGCTGCCGGTAAAGCGCAGGTTTGCACCGGAGATATCGAAGCCGAAGTAGCAGTTGGTGGCTGCGGAGCCGACGGTGCTGGTGCCGGTGAGGTCTACGGTCAGAACGTCATCGCTGCCGGTGCCGTTATACTTGATGTAGGCATTACTGTATGCGCCGGTGACGGTCGCATTGTTCAGATGCAGGGTATTGTTCTCCGCGTCATAGCTGACCGTGCCGTCGCCAAGCACGTCGTCCTTGTTCCAGGTGGTGACAGTCACGCCGCTTACATAGAGAGGATATTCCGCATAGCCCTCGGGGTATGGCTCCGCGGTGATTCCGACATCATAGGCCAGGTCACCGGCGGCAGTTAAAACAGAATTACAACCGAGACCGGACCAGGGCTTTCCGAAAGCTCCGCCTGCGGGATCTGTGATTGTCATTCTGCCGGTGACGTTAATGGAGCCGCTGGAGCAGATTGCATAGCTGTATCCCTGTGTGGTCTGGCAATGGGCATCAATCAGCACGTTGTTCTCGTGCAGAAGCTCGCTGCCCGCGCCGATCTTAAGGAAGGCAGCACTCTGCGTCGAGGTGTTGAAGGCACAGATGGCCGCCGCATCGCAGAACTGGTAAGCGGTGCTGGTATTCGGCTCTTCGCCGGTGGTGGTGGCATGGATCTCCGCGTTCAGGATTGTGATGTTATTTGCCAGAATACCGTACCGGCCGGTGGTGACGGTGACCGTCGGCCGATGGTTGTCGTCCGGGTCGTCAAAGTACAGAGTTGAGGCCTCGATACCGTTCCGGCGGACGTTGCTGATGGTGAGAGAGCCGCTGCCCCGGATGTTCAGTTTGCCGGCGGACTGGATTCCGTAGAACGCTGCCGTTCCGGAATTCGTTCCGTCAATCACATTGGTTCCGACGAGCTCAAGGGTCAGCGCATTGTCCCACGTAGAGAGATTATCGTCAATCAAGCAATAGCTCCCGTTTGCCTCGGTCAGCGTGGCATTGTTCAGGGTCAGGGTGTTGGTGTCGGGGTCAAAGCTGACCGTGCCGTCGCCGAGAACGTCGGTCATGTTGTCGCTGGTGACCTGCGTGTAGCCGATATAAAGATTGTAAGATATCGTCTCCGCGCTTGCCGTGAGGGTCACCCCGGAGAGACACCCTGTCACCATGAGCAGCGCCAAAAGAAGACTTAAGGTGCGTTTGAATTGCTTCATAAGGTTACCTCCGATTAATTAGGGCTGTTCTTGTCAGTTGCTCGTATTTCAAGAATCAGCGTATCTGTTTCGTTGCCGGCAGGGGCCGATGCAGGCATCGGCCCAGCTTGCCGATTCTTGCCCGGAAACGAGGGCGGATGTGGGCATCCGCCCCTACGTAAGGGGGAGCAACTGAACAGTTACGAGCTAACAACACATTTGCGCTCAGGGGTTGGGTTTGGGATCAACAGGATAGGGATATTCCTTAGGGTTGGGTAAGTCGTCCCAAGCACTGTCTCCGCCGGAAACCCGATCCAGTTCGTCGTCAGAAATCGCCTGCATGTCCTGCAAAGCGGCGTTTGCCTCGTTGAGAGCCTCGTTGGCGGCCTTCACGGCCTCGGCTGCCTTGCGCACAGCCTCCTGTGCCTTGACTTCCATCTCTTTCTTTGCCTTTTTCATGGAAAAATACTCCTTTCCGTTTTGGCCGACAGTGTGCCCTTTGGGGCTGCTGACATCGGCTGTCTTTTTTTCAATACGATTTCCCACCCGGTCTCCGCAGAAGGCGGAGACCGGAGATTGTATAAAGCTACTGTTTTTCCAGGGCTGTGTAAAGGAAGGTCACAATTTCTGCTCTTGTGCAGGGTTTGCCGACACCGAAGGTGTCCGGCTTGACGCCGGCGGTTATCCCATTCTCCACAGCCCACATCACTGCTTTGTAGTAATACTTGTCCTTGACATCTGTGAAGGGGTTGGTGGTCTGGCTGTGCTCCGGCTGATTTTCCGCCTTCCACAGGAAGGTCACCACCTGCTCGCGCGTGCAGCTTCTGCCGACACCGAACTTTCCGTCGCCGACTCCGGAGGTAATCCCGTTTTCGACCGCCCACATCACTGCGTTATAGTAGTATTTCCCCTCCTTGACATCGGAGAAGGGGTTGCTCGTAAGGTTGTGCGCAGGTCTGCCGTAGGCGTTCCAGAGGAAGGTCACCACCTGCTCGCGCGTGCATTCCGCTTTCGGGCTGAAGGTTGTGTCGCTGGTGCCGGCTGTGATCTGCGGGTCATGATAATAGGCCCACAGCACAGGAGAATAGTAGTACTTGCCCTCCGCCACATCCGTGAACGGATTGACCTTCGGTGTTCCGTTGACCGTTACATTGACAGAAACCGTTGTGCCGGTCTCAACATGGGTGAGATAGACTGCGGTTGTACCCTCGTTCACGGCCGTGAGCACACTGCCGTCAACCTGGGCTACGGCGGGATCCGCCACGCTGTACTGCACTTCGTCTCCCCCCACCTTGTCTGCCAGCTCCATGGAGGCGCTCAGATTCTTTGTCTCGCCGACGGTCATGACAAAATCCTTGCCCTCCAGCAGGGTCAGATTCAGAGGCTTGATCAGGTTGAATTCCACGATTTCATCGTCGCCCAGGGTCTCAAAGGAGGTGTCACTGAAGGTTTTGTCTTCATTTTCCACCTCACGCTGTACGCAGACAAGGGTGTGGATATAACCGTAGTGCTCCAGCATTTCTGCAGGGATCTCCACCGGTACATCCAGGCTCCGGCTCTCGCCGGGAGTCATCGTCGGCATCTGCATCCGGACCAGGAAGCGTTCCTCCTCCGGATAGCTCCTTGCGTGATCATAGGGCCCGGAGAGCATTACGGTCAGCTCCTCCCCTTCTGCGGTGGCTGCGTTGCCCATGTTGACGACAGAGGCCGTCAGATGGAAGCCGTCAGCCGCCTGGTAGGAGGCCAGGTTGGAAAGATGATAGATCGCCTTTGCCTCAAAGGCCTCGGTTTCATAGCTGTAAACTTCGCTGTAGTTATTTTCCTTGGTATCAATGCGCAGGGCCATGCCGTCAAAGTCCTCCGGCAGAGTCCAGCTGAAGCTCAGGCGCTCCTCCGCATTGGGGCGCAGCCGCGTGTCGGAATCGTGGCTCCAGATTCTTTCCTCACTGCCGTCCTTGACTGCATAGACCTCCACATGGTAGCCGTCAGCAGTGGTCAGACCGTTGTTGGAAATCATGAGTTCCGCGTTCAGGGTGTCTCCCGCCAGCGGCAGGGTCACAGGAGTCTCGACAATCAAGCCGTCTTCAGCGGTCTTCTGCTCCGCGAAGGTGAGCCGGGCATTTTCTGTCACAACGGAACCGCAGGGGGCCAGCGTGGTTGCGACCAGGCGCATGTCGGTAAGCTTCAGCGGCTCATCAACATTCTCCGTCAGCTCCATCTCATACTGGTTGTGGACCAGCAGCAGATCCTCGCCCACCAGCGTCAGAGACACCTCGTCGTTCTGCAGGCCGGAGTGGGTCAGCTGATAGGGCTGAGACCAGGAGATTTCAGCGTTCTCCTCGCCCTCCGTGACCGCATTGTAACCCATGGCGAAGATTTCCTGCGCGGCCACCAGCGAATTCTTTTCCGCGGCGGTGCTTTCGGTCCAGATCACATAGAGCCGGCCCTTGTCGTCCTCCGCCACCTGGAAGTTGGCCATCTGGTTGGCCTGACTGGATTGCTTCTTGGGCGTGGAGATTACGACAGGCGTTGCGGCGGTGGTGCCGGAGCCGTCCGTCTTGGGGATCAGGGTGCCGTCGGCCTCAATGCCGGACGTCAGCAGTCTGGTGACGTCGATGTAGCACACATTACCGTCCCGATACCAGAAGAGCTTGGTGTGGGCGGCGCTTTCATCGGTCCCGTCCGCGTGCTTGGCCCGGAAGAGCTGAGGCATGGCGTCGGGGAGCAGGTCGTCGGTCAGGCGGATGCGATAGTAGGTCTTGTGCTCGGTGAAGGAGTAGACCTGCAGGAAGATTTCCTTGTCGGCGTCGGTATCGTTGCTGGAATCCCGGTCGATGGTATAGGCGTAAACAGCCAGACCGTCATAGCCGATGCCGGTGAAGTCCGGGATGGCATATTGCTCCCGGCCATTCACGCCCTCAAAGGTGGGGGCCGCCAGGAATCGCTGTCCGCAGAAGTTATCGATCAGGAACTGCTCCTGCTCGGGATTATCAAACTCTCCGGGATAGAACTCGTCGGTCATCCACTTACCCTTGGCACTGTCATAAGGCAGATAACAGACGGTGGAATCGTTGACGTAGGGGTTGGCAAGATCGGCAGCCTCAGCGGTGGAGGAGCCGGACTTGATATAGTAGACCATGGCGTCGCCGCTGTTGGTGTCGCAGATGACGGTGGGGTTGGCGTCATAGTAGTGCTGCGGCTCCGGACTCCCATCGATGATCCGCTGATCCCGGGTAATCCGCTGGGCCTCGCCTACGGTGGCGGTCCCGTCCTCGCCGATCTCGGCAAAGGCGGCGAAGACCTCCATGCTGCGGAGGTAATCGGTCATAGCCGTATCCTCGGAAATGTCAGCGGCCTCTGTGGAGACCCAGGCCAGAAGCACACGCC
This sequence comes from Oscillospiraceae bacterium, assembly GCA_902767915.1. Lineage (GTDB taxonomy): Bacteria > Bacillota > Clostridia > Oscillospirales > Oscillospiraceae > JAFRPC01. The sequence goes on from CACXJE010000001.1 coordinate 40,173, forward strand.
CGTCGCCGGTTTCGGCGATAGAGGGCTGGAAGTCAGCAGTGCCGTCATCAGACACGGCCACAGGCTCACTCCACTGGCCGTTCTTGTAGGTGGTCAGCATCAGCGTGGTCCGCTGATAGGGTCCCTTATCAGGGTCGTTGGACAGATAGGCCAGCACCACGGTCCCGTTTTTCAAGGTAATGAGCTGGGGCTCGGCGTGCTCGTAGCCGTTTTCTACCAGAGTATAGGTCTGCCTGGGGGTGAAGGCGCCACGGGTGGCGGTGGCGCCGCCGACCCATTCGGAGGTCTCCTCACTGCCGGAACGAAGCCGGAAGGCACCCACAGTGGGCTTGATATCCCGCATGGAATTGGTTCCGCTCTCCTGCTCCAGATCCCAGAACTTGCCGAACTTCATATGGTAGAAGTCGTACATCAGGGGAATGGAGCCCAGGAAGGCGTCAATGATGATACCAGCTCGGAAGTTCAGGAAGCAGCCCCAGTCCCTGATACCCTCCCGGAGGCCGGGCTCATAGGTGGCGATGACGTCCACCTCGCCGGCAACCCGGATGCCCAGGGTTCCGCACAAGCCGACGCCCAGGCTGAGCTGGAACATGCCGGAGCCCTGGACACACCAGTTGAACTGGTCGTTGAACTGACCTTCGAAGTTGATGCCGGGCCGAGTGGTGGCGTCCTCAAAGGTGATGGGTGTGGGCGGCGCATCGTCGCTCCGCTCCACGCCGAAGAAGCCCATGACGGTGGCGTTGATCTCAACGCCGATGTAGGCCGGGATACAGACCACAGGGATGATGGTATACCAGGCTTTTTTGAAGCCCACATTGGCGCTGACATAGCCGCCGATGCCGCTGAAGGCAAAGTCTGTGGTGGACGCCAGATTCTTGTCGACAACCGTGCAGTAGAAAAAGTCGAAATATACGCCGACGCTAAGGTCAAACTTCCACTGGGCCGCGCCCAGATTGGCCACGTCCTTGGCATTGTCCTCGTTCCACTTGCCGAAGGCTGACTCCCAGGCATGACTCATGCCGTTCCACACACTTCCGATGATGTCGTTCATCTCAAAGAACGCGGCCCAATTTTCCTTGTCGTCGCCCTGGAATTTCGTTATCGATTTATCCACACCCATGATCTTCTCGGCCAGCTGCAGGGGGGAAATGCCGATGTACATCCGGTAGCCCCGATCCAGACGCATATATCCGATGTTGACCACCGGGAAGGCCAGATTCATGCCCACGTCGCCCAGCAGATCAAAGGCGGCAAAGTTGATCTTGATGTCGTTCTGCAAGCCCTGCTTGACCGGGATGGAGAATTCGTTGCGGGTGTAGACAGACAGGCCCGTGTTCACATCACTGTAGGTGAACTGCTCCACCTGGGCGACCTCCACCGGGTCCAGGGTGTGCCCTGTGTTGAGCTCCTCCAGCAGCTCCTCGGGATATCCCAGATCCGCAGTCTCGCTTAGAAGGTCCGTGGTAAAGCGGAGGTAGAAGGTGTCGTGGGGCTCCACGGAGAAAACGACGGTGGGATCCTCCCGGACCTCCGGAGGATCGTCCTCGGTGGCTATGTCCATAGCCCGGAGCCGATAGGGAATCTCAAAGGAGAATTCATACTCGCCCGTGGTGGAATTCAGCACCGGCTCGGCGTTCACCGGCCAGACACGGCGCTGACGGCCATCGTTGCCGTACAGCACCAGCTGTGCGGACAGAGGCTTTTCATAGTAGGCCTGGTGCTCCAGCTCCCCGTCGGAATTGGTAATCTGGGAAGAATAGGCAGTGGGTTTGGCATAGACGGTGAAGTGCATTTTTGCCCCGTCAGAGGTATCCAGCGCGATCTGGCCGTCGAATTCCGCCTCGTCACACTCTACCCGGACGTTGTGGAAGGCCGGGGACAGGACGGGGCTCAGGCCGGAGCTGAAGGTCTGGGTGATATTCAGGGTCGAACCGCTGGAGGGCAGACTCTGATCCCGGATCACAGAGCCGCCGTTGGCGGCCACCAGGATGCGGACCTTGTAGCGCTGGGGGCTGGAGGGAATGCGCATGGTGTTCGTCGTGACCTTACCGGCTTCGTCGGTCATGCCCCGCATATCGCCGCCCACCACCACGGCATCCTGCACCGGACGGGCGGAGGCCCCGCCGGTATCCAAGTCGAAGAGGTTGTAATCCATGTAGGTCAACGTACCGGTGATCTTCAGATTGGATACGCCGGTGGTGACGTTGAGGGTGATCACGTTCTCCTCCGGGTTGGAGGCGCGGCCCGCCTGGAAGAAGAAGTTGTTGCCCACGAAGCGGTTGCCGACGTAATCCGTCCAGTAGCAGACCTGGGTACTCTTAACGGGGGTTGCGGACATGTTGTAGATCCGGCCGGGGATGGTCTGCTCCGAGTCTGCAAAGACATACTCGGTGAAGGCGCCGTTCACGGTGCCCTCCAGGGCAAAGATGCCGGTCTTCTCAAACTTGGCAACGTCGGTGGTCTTCACCCGGACCACGATCTTGTTGTCCTTCTCGGTGAAGTTGGGACGGATCACAAGGGTCTCATAGCAAAGGCGCTTGTCTCTGCCGCCGAAGTAGATGGGCTTGCCGTCGACGAAGTTTTCGCCGCCGTCCTTCGGTTCGTCTTCCGATTGATTGTAGGCATACTTATAGTTCACGCCCACCGTCTTATAATCGGTCTCAAAGCCGGAGCCCACCCGGAGGTTGGTCAGGGCCAGGGTATCGCCCAGGTGGATATTGGGAATGTCATAGCTGGAATAGGGCTCGATCCAGTAATCCGTGCCGCTGATGGAATAGCAGACGGGGATCGCGTAGGGATTCTCCAGGGTGACCTTGGCGTCGATGTACTCGAAGGTAGGCTTTAGGGCCAGATCGCCGTAGGAGGGGTGCTGATTGCTGTAGTTGCTGTTATAGAACTCGCTGTTGGATTCGCTCTGATATTTTCCCAGCAGGCTTGTGTTCTCAATGAAATCACCGCTGAGATACCCGTTGCACATGAATAATGAAGAGATCTTATCCTTTGTAAGCGTGAAGGAGACAGATCTGGAGCTGAGATCGGTGTTCTTGGCCACAAGAAGATTCCATCTGTTGTTGCGGCCCGGGAATACCAGGCCGGAGAGCCTGGCGTAGCGAGTGGTGCTCTGACCGCCGGGCTGTGTAATGGTCACATCGTCGCCCAGGACCACCACAGAGCTGCCCTGCTTGATGTTCGCAGCCACTGCCACCCGGGTATCGGCAGAATAGCTGCCGTCCTCGTTCAGGAACAGCATGGGATCCGCATCCACCAGCCGGGTCTTGAACAGACGGAGGATAGGCTTAATGCTGTAAATCCAGAGCCAGTTACAGTCGGAACAGCCGCCGGCATTTATGAAGCCGGCATAGCGGCAGTAATCATCAACACCGGTCGTATAAAGATCCACATCGACCTTTCCGAAGGCTCTGGCAGCCTTGTAAGAGGGCTTTGCCTCCGCATAGTAGCCTCGATCACCCACATTGGCCAGAATGGTCGCGTGGTGGTCGTCCCAGCCGTGCTCGTCTGTGGTTTCCATGGTGATTCTGGCTCCGGCGTACCAAAGGGGGAAATAGTATTCATTGCTCTGATCCAGCAGCCACTGCACGGATACGCTGCCGGTGGTGCCCCCAAGCCCGAGAACTATGTCGTCCTCCCAGGCCATGGCCCAGGCTCCTTTCTCGGAATCATAGCTGTTGTGGGCGTCGTAGGAATGCATTCCCATCGGAATTTCAGAAATTTGGGCAGGGTCTTCCAGATTAATCGGATCCGCCGTAAGGACGGTCAGCAGATTCTTTTCCACCATGGTCTCGCCCTGCAGGGGCTGCTCTGCCGGGCTGCGGGTGGCAGTATCCGCTTCGTCGCCCTGCAGCACCACCCGGGCCTCGCCCTCGGCGACGCAGCCGGCGCCGGGCTCCAGAGTCAGGCGGAAGTCACCCTCGCCGGTCAGATAGTCGGTCCGCACGGGGATCTGAACGTCCAGATGGGTGATGCCGAAGGGGAAGAACAGCTCCCGGTCCACCTCGGCATAGTCTCTGCTCGCCTCAGCAGTGCCGCCGGCAGTTTTAACGGTGACGGTGATAGGTTTGTTGAGTGCTCCTTCCCGCTCTACCGTAACGGTAATCATGCCGTCTTCAATTTCTGTATAAGTATCCTGGGAGAAGCGCACCACGGCGGGGGCCTGCTCCTCATCGTCCGCGATGGTCACGGCGCAAGAGGAGGCAGCGCTGTTGGTGGTGGTGCCCTCGGTCTCGGCCAGGATCAGATAGAAGGTCCGGTCTCCATCGCCTGTCTGGTTGTCCCTGGGGGTGAGCACCAGATATTTTTCGGTTTCGCCGGGGGCAAAGGTCAGCTTCAGGGTGGCCCCGGGAACCGTTGAGGTCATGACATCGGCCACATTCTGCAGCTGCTGGAACATATCCTGACTGGAGGTGACCCGCTGACTGCGAACCTCCTCGCCGGTGAACAGGTTCCGGGCCTGCTGTACCGGATCCAGGTCCGTGGCGCCGGGAAGGGCGGAGAGGCCGCTGGCGTCCGCAAGATAGTTCAGCGCTTCCACCAAGCCCTGCTCTGCGACCTGCATGCCCTCCTCATCTTCCTCTAAAATGGCTTCCGCCTCATCCTCATCCTTCAGCTCGGTCTGCTCAAAGGTCTGGTCCTGGAGGAGCTCCATAAGAGAGCAGTTGTCCTCGGGGACCTCCACATTCGCAGAGCCGTCCAGCAGAGAGACCGTGTAATCCTTGCCGTAGCAGGCGGTCATGTCAGAGATTTTGAGCAGCACGGAGCTTTCGTTTTCCGCCGCGCCGCCTCTGCCGACCCGCAGCAGATAGGTTTCGTTAGCGCCCTCTCGCAGGGTGGCGATCGTGCTGGCGAGATAGAACAGATCGTTCGCAAGAATCTCTTCGCTGATCTGCACCTCCGGCAGATGCACCTCCACAGCCTGCGCCCTCACCTGGGTAACCGGAGCGACCTGCACAAGCAGGATCAGCGACAGCAGCAGGCAGAGCGTCCGTTTTACTTTGCCGAACATATGTAATTCCTCCTGTAAGATAGTTTCTAACGCAATTGTTCTTCTCCGAATCCCATGACATAGTAGATCCAGGTGTGCAGCGCATCCAGTTTCTCCTGTTGGGTCAAAGCACCGTTTCCGCCGGATATCAGGTCCAACACTTCCTCATCCAGAAGCTCGAACTGATCATCAGGCGGGATGCTGCGCTCCGGCACGATCCGATAGCCGTTCCGCTCAGCCAAGCCAAGCACTTTATCCGGCGTAATCGTGTTTGGAATCGCAACGGTCTGTTCATAGAGATCCGGATCACGTCTGCACAGAATCGCAAATTCGCGCATTGTGATCTGTTTCATTGCATTTGAATCCTCCTAAGACAGTTTTCTTCGATCTTATAGTATTATTATACAAATCAAAGCGTTCAATAGTATAACAAAAAAACGCCCGAAGGCGTTTTTTTGTGACTGTACATTCTCAATAATTGAACATCAGCATGCCTGCGGTCATTTCTGCCCAGGAATACTGCACCATAAACTCGCCGGTAAAGGAATTGATCGCATCCATATCCCCTTTTTGCATCCGGTAAAAATCGCAGTCGACGCGGGACCGATTGATTGCAATGCTGGCGCGATGCCGGATCAGGACGTCCTCCATGCCGATTGCCTTGAGCGTCCCGCGCAGGTCGTGAAGCAATGTCCGAATCCGGGCGCTGGTCGCCTTCATGTCATCTTCAGTTTCCCACAGCGCCGTGGATATCTCCCCGTTGGTGCAGGCCGCTCCCTCCCGGCTGATCAGATAGGCAAGCAGCTCTTTGGTCTGCTGACGCTGGAAATGCAGGGGTTTATTCTGCCAGAAGACCTCAAAATAGCCAAAGCAACGGACTGTCAGAGTTTCGGGCTTTGCAGCAAGAGCGGTGAGCTGCTCCAAATGCGCCAGCTCCTCCTGGACCCGCTCGGAATTTAAGGGCTTCATCACATAGCCATAGGCATGGAGCCGATAGGCCTCCACTGCGTATTCATCGTAACCGGTCACAAAAATGACCTTCGCGGACGGGCATACCGTACGGAGCTTGACCGCCAGGCTGAGTCCGCTGAGCCCGGGCATCTGGATGTCGGAAAACACCACGTCGGGCCGCAGGCCTTCCCTTTCAATCGCGTCCAGCGCCGCCTGCCCGCGGGAAAAGGCTATGAGCTCCGCCTCCGGGCGTACCTGACGGAGGATGCGTTCCATAGAATTGCAGGCGGAGACCTCGTCGTCGATTAAGAATATTCGCATGTCGCACTCCTTCTTTCTTTTGGGGCTCGGGGTTCGTTTTTGAATGACCCGATTGTTCTTCCTGCTCCCTAACGCCGAAAGCCTATTGCTTTGGAAGCTTAATCGTGACCCTTGTGCCGGCGCCGGGTGCCGATTGGATTTCGAGCCCGCCGCCGCACAGGCGGTGCAGCCGATCCCGAACATTTTTTATCCCGACATGGGCGGTGTCCTCCCGGTCCAAAATGCCCGGATCAAAGCCGCAGCCGTCGTCAGTCACGCAAATCTCATACCGATCGTCCAGCTCCCGGGTCCGGATGGTGACTGTGCCTACGCCGCTCTCTGATTCCCGGATGCCGTGGGTTACCGCGTTTTCCACAATTGGCTGGAGCGTCAGGGTCGGAAGCATGATGTCCTCACAGGCAATATCGTAGACGACCTGCAGCTCCTCCCCGAAGCGCAGCTTTTGAAGCACCAGATAGCTTTCCACATGCTCCAGTTCCTGGCGGAGAAGAATCGGCTGCTCCGCATTGAGCGACAGCATGTTGTGACGTAAAAACTCGGAAAAAGCATCCACCGCCTTTTCCGCCGTCTGCGGATCCGTATGGATCAGATCCCGAATGACCGTCAAAGAATTATACAGGAAATGGGGCTTGATCTGGGAGAGCATAAGCTTCACCCGCTGTCGCTCCCGCTCCAGGGCTATCTGCTCCTGGGCTGCCTGCAAATGGGGCCACAAATAGTACAATAAACAGCAGCCGACGATGGAGATGGTCAGAAAGGTGACCGGCTGCCCAGAGGATCCCACACTATGGTCCAGCCAGACGGAGATCAGGATGATGGGAACGATCATGATGGGGATCCAGATCTCCTTGCCCCGCGTCTTCAGGGCCTTTCGACCACTGAGCCAAACCAAGCCGACCAGCAGCACGAGGCTGACGATCAAGCAGGTTTTCGACAGCGGTCCGCCGTGATAGTGATTGTTTTCAATGGAGAAAACAAGCGGCGAAAACAGGGCGGTGAGATACAGCCCCGTATTGATCCCGACCAGCGCCCAGCCCTGACGGAAGCTGCCCTCCGGCTCTACCATATAGTATAGCAGCATCAGGATGACCGGCCGCAGGACATAACCAATGATTGACAAAACGGTACGCAGCAGATCCTGCTGCGTGCCCATAGCAACCCGATTTTCAAAGTAGTTCTGTGCGATCAGGCAGAGGACAAGCATCAGAATCAGCATAAACACCCGTTTTTTGCGCTTGCTGAAAAAAGCATCCGTCGAAACCGCAAGGCCAAGTCCGGCCACCTGCAGCACAAGCGGCAGCATCGCCATGAGCGTATAGACAGCCTGCTGATGCAGCTCCAAGGAGAACATGCCGCACCCCTCCCTCCATGCCTACAATATAACAAAAGCGGAGAGAAAATTCAATATTTCGGCGAATTATTTCATGCAAGTTCTAAATTGTCACACTTCTGTGCGCTTTTCATGTATAATATAATATGAATAAATATATCATCAGGAATTCTATTTTCGTATGGAGGGGAGAAACACATGGAGCAGCGTCACGACAGTGTTTTCAGAGGTCAGGCAGTGGAGAAGGTCTCCTCCCCGGAGCAGCTTTCGAATTATCTGCGTGTGACCAATCCCGGCGTGTGGATGGTATTGGGGGTCGTAGTCCTTTTACTGACCGGGCTGCTGGCCTGGGCCTGTGTCGGCACACTGGAAACCACCGCCACGGCCAAGGTCATTGTGGAGGATCATACGGCCCAGATTTTCTTGACGAATGGTCAGACTGCCGCGGTCGGCATGAGGCTGCGAACGGCCGGTCAGGAGGCCACGATTGCTTCCGTGGAAACGGACAAGCTTGGACGTACTCTGTGCTATGCCGAGCTGTTCCTGCCTGACGGAACCTATGACGGTGTGGTCGTGCTCGAGCGGACGCGGCCGATCAGTTTTCTGCTTGGCGGGGATTAGTTGTGGCTTGTCCTTTACGGTTGACAGCAGCTCACGCAGCCGTCAGCTATACTCCGTCAGCCTTTACTGTATGATAGATGTGAGATGAAGCAGATGAAACAGACTCCCAAAAAAGTTCCCATGGTCATGCAGCTTGAGGCGCTGGAATGCGGCGCAGCCTGCCTTGCCATGATTCTGGCCTATTACAATAAATGGGTTCCGCTGGAGCAGATGCGGATAGACTGCGGCGTGAGCCGGGACGGCTCGAAGGCAAAGAATATCCTGCGAGCTGCACGCAGCTACGGACTCACCGCCAACGCCTACCGCATGAGCCCCCAGGCCCTGCGGACGAGGGGCGCTTTCCCCTGCATTCTCCATTGGAACATGAACCATTTTGTGGTATTAACCGGATTTCGGGGCAGGTATGCGTACATCAATGACCCGGCATGCGGCGCGACAAAGGTTCCCAGGGAGGAGTTTGAAAGCTCCTTTACCGGCGTTGTTCTGCTCCTGGAGCCCGGCGAGGGCTTTATCCCCGGCGGTAAACGGGAGAGCACCGTTGCCTTTGCAAAAAAACGGCTGGCCGGCACCGGCGCAGCAGTTACGTTCGTGGCGCTGACTACCATCATCGCCTATCTGTTTGGGATTGCCAACTCCGTCACCGCAAGAATCTTTCTTGACAGGGTGCTGACCGGCGTCAACCGGAACTGGCTGCCCCCCTTCTTAATCATTCTGCTGGTGCTTGCGGCATTCCAATTGGTCTCCGCATGGATTCGAGCGGTCTATGCTTACAAGATCAACGGCAAGCTGGCGATTGTCGGCAGCACTTCCTTTTTTTGGAAGGTTCTGCATCTTCCGATGGAGTTTTTCAGCCAGCGGCTGACGGGAGATATTCAAATCCGACAGGATCAGAACGCATTTATCGCCGGTACCCTTGTTGGGGTCTTCGGCCCGCTGATCCTGAACACCGCTGTGATGATCTTGTACCTGGTTTTCATGCTCTCCCAGAGTCTGCTTTTGAGTGCGGTCGGTCTTGCCGTACTGGCGCTCAATATTGTATTGGCCCGGATGATTGCCAATCGCCGCATCGATATCACACGGCTGCTGCTTCGGGAGCAGGGCAAGCTGGAGTCTGCTACGGTCACCGGGATCGAGATGATCGAAACAATCCAGTCCAGCGGCTCAGAGCAAGGATATTTTCAGAAATGGGCAGATCACCAGGCCGTGGTTATCCGACAGGTTGTTCTGGCAGAAAAAACGAACCGGCTCCTGGGCGGCATCCCTGCCTTTTTGACCACGCTTGCCAACTATGCCGTATTGGTGCTGGGTATCTGGCTCACCATGCAGGGTCGTTTTTCCTTGGGCGGCGTCATGATGTTTCAGGGCTTTTTGTCCGCTTTTCTGTCTCCTGCCATGCAGCTGGTGAATGCGGGGCAGGCGCTGCAGGAAATGCGCACCCAGATGGAGCGTGTGGACGACGTGATGGAATACCCGGACGATCCCTCCCTGGAATGCCACGCCGCCCCCGGTACGTCCACAGACAAGCTGCGGGGCAATGTTACCCTGAAAAATATCACCTTCGGCTATTCCAAGCTGGAGGCGCCGCTGATCTCCGACTTTTCTCTTACCCTGAAGTCCGGTCAGCGCGTGGCGCTGGTGGGCGCCTCCGGCTGCGGCAAGTCTACCATCACCAAGCTGATTTCCGGACTCTATCAGCCCTGGAGCGGTGAAATTCTCTTCGACGGCAGGCCGAGAGCCGCCTATCCCAGGGAGGTCATGGTGGGCTCTTTAGCCGTGGTAGATCAGGATATTATCCTGTTTGAAGACACGGTTGCCAACAACATCAAAATGTGGGACAGCTCGATACAGGACTTTGAAATGATTCTCGCTGCCCGGGATGCACAGCTCCACGACGACATTGTGCGAATGCCCGGCGGGTATCAACATAAGCTGACAAACGGAGGAAAAAATCTCTCCGGCGGCCAGCGGCAGCGACTGGAAATTGCTCGCGTATTGGCTCAGGATCCTACAATAATCATTCTGGACGAAGCCACCTCCGCACTGGATGCGAAGACCGAATTTGATGTCGTGAGCGCCATCCGGGATCGGGGCATTACCTCCATCGTTGTGGCACATCGCCTCTCTACGGTCCGGGACTGCGATGAAATCATCGTTCTGGATCGCGGAAGGGTTGTCGAGCGCGGGACACATGAGGGACTGATGGCACAAAACGGCGTGTATGCCAAGCTTGTCGCCAGCGAATGAAGGAGGCGGGCAAATGGGTTGGTTTGAGAATCAAATTGAAGAACGCAGAACGGCCGACCAGCAGCTTCTGGAGGACTCCTTTGTCAAGGTCGCCGGGGTCGTACTGGGCCAGCGCAGCGCTGAGAAGGTCAGTGACGCGCGGATCGTTACGAAAAATGCCATCGACGAAGTTCTGAAGTCTTTTCATTATAAGCCGGTGGAGCCGCCGGAGAGCATTCAGAGCACCAAAGAACGGCTCGATTATTGCATGCGGCACTATGGGCTCATGCATAGAACAGTGGCGCTCACCGAGGGTTGGTATCGGGATGCCTACGGTCCCATGCTCGGCTATCTTGCCGCCGACGGACTGACCGTCGCTCTGCTGCCGGATCGCTTCCACGGATATTATTTTACTGACCCTAAGACGAAGGAGAAGGTCAGGCTCAGCTCCAAAACCTCCGGGCTCCTGGATACGGAGGCGATCTGCTTCTACCGCCCGCTTCCGCAAAAGAAGCTGGGGATGGATGATCTGCTGCTGTATATGAAGCGCTGTATCTCTCTGTCGGATATGGCTCAGATTATTGTTGCGACGCTGGCGGTCACTCTGGTGGGCTTGCAGCTTCCCCGGCTGACCCGTGCATTGACCGGCCCGGTCCTGCAAAGCAGATCTGCAAGTGCGCTGACCGGTGCGGGCATCTGCCTGCTCTGTGTGCTGCTTGCCTCACAGCTCCTGAATGCAATGAAGGGGCTGATCGTCAAGCGACTGGAGGTCAAAACCAGTCTGGGCGTCCAGGCGTCCGTGATGATGCGGCTGCTGTCGCTGCCCGCAAGCTTTTTCCGAAACTACAGTCCCGGCGAGCTGAGAAACCGAGCCATGGGCGTGAGCACCCTCTGCGCGCTGCTGATCGGTATTGTGATGAGCACATGGCTCAGCTCCATTTTTGCGCTGCTCTATCTGCCCCAGATTCTCGGCTTTGCACCGTCCCTGGCCCTGCCTTCTCTGGCTGCCATTGCGCTGACCGTCATTGTGACTGCCTCCGCCACATTTGCGCAGGAGCGGATCAACCGGAAGCACCTGGAGCACACGGCGAAGGAATCAGGATTGCGATACGCGTTGATTGCAGGCGTGCAGAAAATCAAGCTGGCAGGCGCTGAAAAGCGCGTCTTTGCAAAGTGGCTGGACATGTACGCCGAGGGTGCGGAGTTGGTCTATAACCCGCCGACGTTTTTGAAGGTCAGCAGCGTATTCACGCTTGCAATCAGCTTGCTTTCCAACATCATTTTGTACGGACTTGCTTCCAAAAACGAGATTGCGCCAGCCGAATGGTTCGGCTTCTCCGCTGCCTACGGCACGCTTATGGGCGCATTTACGGCGCTGGCAAACACAGCCGCCTCCGCGGCTCAAATTCGCCCGATCCTGGAAAACGCAGAGCCGATCCTTTCAGCGGTGCCGGAAACCGACGAGGGCAGAGAAATTGTGACCGCCCTCTCCGGCCGCATAGAGCTTGATCATGTGTCCTTCCGCTACAGCCAAAACACACCTTACATTCTGAAGGATCTCTCCTTGAAGATTCATCCCGGCGACTATGTGGCCATTGTGGGGAAAACCGGCTGCGGCAAGTCCACCCTGATCCGCCTGCTGCTGGGCTTTGAGACGCCGGAAAGCGGTGCGGTATATTACGACGGAAAGGATCTCAGAAATCTGGATCCCGCCTCCTTACGAAAACACATCGGCACAGTAATGCAGGATGCCGGTCTCTTCCAGGGTAATATTTACTCCAATATCGTAATCTCCGCCCCGGAACTCGGGATAGCGGATGCGTGGGAGGCTGCGGAGCTTGCCGGAATTGCCGAAGACATCCGCGCCTTCCCCATGGGCATGCACACCCATGTTTCCGAGGGACAGGGCGGCATCTCCGGCGGGCAGAAGCAGAGAATTCTGATTGCCCGGGCGATCGCCGCGAGGCCGAAGGTGCTCATCTTCGACGAGGCAACCTCGGCGCTGGACAACAAAACACAGTCGCATATCTCGAATGCCCTGGACACGATGGATTGCACACGCATCGTGATTGCCCACCGGCTTTCCACGATCAAGAATTGCAGCCGCATACTTGTGATGGACGACGGTCGGATCATCGAAAGCGGATCCTATGAGGAGCTGATGGCTCATAACGGATTCTTTGCGGAGCTGGTGGCGCGGCAGGAGACATGAGACCGCCGCCAGCAGTTCCCGCAGCCTTCTGTTTTCTCCCATGTACGCCCCCGCCAGACCGGCGGGGGCGTACATCTTTTTTGTCCGACCGCCGCACAGAGGAAGGTCTCCGCCAATGTGCTGCATCCAGGCTTGCCCCTGCCTGTCTCGCTTAACGGGCATTCGCGGCTCAAAATACATTGCAACAATTTCCGGGATTGATTCGTATTATAATCAGACGCGTCTGACAACAGCTTTTATCCGTAAAGGAGGTGGGACCGAATGGATCCCGACACCATAACGCAGATCTATGAGGCAAACTATCGTCTGGTCTGGAATCTCTGCTACACCTTTTTGCGGAATGTGCAGGATGTGGAGGACGCGGTGCAGGACACCTTCCTGCGGCTCATCCAAAGCAGGCGGGATTTCCCAACGGACGAGGCTGTCCGGGCCTGGCTGATCGTGACGGCCAGAAACGTCTGCAGGGACGAGCTGAAGCGGTCCAGGCGCAGCAACCTTCCCCTGGAGGACGCGGACGGCAGGGCTGCACCGATCCCGGAGCCGGACGAGACCCTCTCCGCCGTGCGAAGCCTGCCGGACAAATACAAGGCTCCCATCTATCTGTTTTACTATGAAGGCTTATCCACCGCTGAGATCAGCCGCCTGCTCTCCCGGCGGGAGAGCACCGTCCGCAGCGACCTGCGGCGGGGACGGCTGCTGCTCAGGCAAATGCTGGAAAGGAGCACATGATGAAAGATTCTGAATTGATCGCCGCCTATGACCGGATCGCCCCGGATCCGGCCTGCAAGCAGCGGATGCTGGAAAACATTCTGAACAGCCGGCCGCTTGAAGCGCCGAAGGCAGAGCGCAGAAGACTGCGGGGCGTTCTGCTGGCGGCGGCCTGCATTGCAGCCGTGGCAGCCCTGGCTGTGGGCGGTTATGCAGCCTATGAAAAATGGACGCTGCCGGAGCCCAAGGTCTATGAGGTTCCCAGCAACGGCGGCGTTTATGAAATCCACGAAACCGCCGTCTACACAGATCCCGCGAGACTGGAAATGGAGATTCCGCCCGCGCAGACGGAGGAACCGGGAAAGTCCGGCGGCTTGACCGACGCAGACTTCATCCGGCAGGGCTTGGCCCTGCTGCGGCAGGTGGGCGTCATGGACGCAACACCGGAGCAGTTAACCGTGGTCCGGCAGGAAAACCTCTACTGGGGCCGGGAGGAGGCCGAGATCCTGTTCGATCAGGGAGACATCCGTACCTCGGTGAAATTCAACGCGGAAACCGGCAAATTCCTGGGCTTGTCCGGCATCGACTGGCAGCTGGAGGGCAGCGCTGCCTGCGCGAGCCACGCCGAGGCGGACGCGCTGGCACGGCAGTATTACGAAGCCCTGCCCGTAGAACAGGGCTATCAGCTGATCGACTGCGAGGAATACGACGCCCAGTATTGGAGCTATGACTTCTGCCGGGAGGTGGAGCCCGGCGTATTCAACCAGTACGAAATGGTCCGCATCTCCATCAATCCGGTATCCGGGCGGCTCACAGGCTGCGTGGTGTTCTACGTGCCCTTGCTGGACGACCACGAGCCCGGACAGGAGCGAATCTCCCGGGAGGAAGCCGAGCAAATCGCCAGAGGCTGCCCGTACGTGGACCTGGAGGGCTATACTCTGTGTTCCGCAGAGATCGGGATCGGGATTCCCAACTGGAACTTCACCGAATACGGAAGCGGCCCCAATCACCGGGCCAGCGACGTGTCCCGCTGGGCCTGGACGCTGATTTTTGAACGTCCGAACAGCGAGTTTACCGATCAGGTCCAGATTCTGATTGACTGCTACACCGGGGAGATCCTGGGCGGAGACGTCGCAAAATAACGAACAGAACGGAAAAGTGCCGGGACAGAGAAAACGCTCCGTCCCGGCACAATTTCATTCTCACATTTCTCGTCTGCCCTCCAGGGCGCGCAGAAGGGTCACCTCGTCGGCGTATTCCAGCTGGCTGCCCACGGGGATGCCGTAGGCCAGCCGGGTCACCTTGACCTCCATGGGCCGCAGCAGACGGGACAGATACATGGCGGTGGCCTCCCCTTCCGTATCGGGGTTGGTGGCCATGATGACCTCCCGTACCGTTCCCTCCGCCACCCGGTTCAGCAGCTCCCGGATCCGGATATCGTCCGGGCCCACATGATTCAGCGGAGAAATCACCCCGTGGAGCACATGATAGACCCCATTGAACTCCCGGGCCCGCTCCAGGGCAATCACGTCCCTGGGCTCCGCCACCACGCAGATCACGCTGTGATCCCGGCGCTCGTCGGCGCAGATGGCGCACTGGTCGGCGTCCGTCAGATTCTGACAGATGGGACAGGTGTGAACCGTCTGCTTGGCCTGGACAATGGCGTCGGCAAAGGCCTTTGCCTCCTCGTCCGGCAGGCTCAGCACATAAAAGGCCAGCCGCTGGGCCGTCTTTCCGCCGATACCGGGGAGCTTGGCGAATTCCTCGGTCAGCCGCTCCAGGGCTGTGGGAAAATACCGCTGCATCAGAACAGACCTCCCAGGCCGCCCAGGTTCAGGCCGCTGGTGAGCTTGCTCATGTTGGAGTTCATCTCCGCCTCGGCCTTCCGCATGGCCTCATTGACCGCGGCAACCACCATATCCTGCAGCATTTCCACGTCGTCCGGGTCCACAGCTTCGGGATTGATCTCCACTGCCAGGACGGTATGCTGGCCGTTGACCTTGGCCGTCACCATGCCGCCGCCGACGGTGGCCTCGTACTCCTTGGTCTCCAGTTCCTCCTGCATCCGCTGCATTTCCTGCTGCATCTTCTGGGCCTGCTTGATCATGTTCATATTGACGCCGCCCATGGGCGCGCCTCTGTATCCGCCTTTTGCCATGTTGTATTCCTCCTTGTATGATTCTGTTTTGTATCTGTGGCGCACACTGTGCGCCGATGCGGTTGGGGGTTATGATTCCTGAATATGGACAATGTCCGGATGGGCCCTGCCCATCTTCAGCAGCTGCTCCATGGGATCATCCTTCCGGGGGTCGTTGCTGCCCTTCAGGCAGATTCGGACCCGGATCGGCCGCTGCAAAAGCACGGAGGCCTTCTGGGACAGCACCTGCTTTGTCTTTTCATCGTCCACAGCATTCTTTACGAACACGGTAGACGCAACGATTTCCAGCAAATCTCCCCGCAGCCTGGGCTCCAGCATGCCGTTGGGGCCGGTGGTAAAGAAGCCGCCGGCTGAACCGGACAGCTCCGGCTTCACCCTCACAACCAGATCGGACCAGAAGCTCCCGGGGAGCTCCTCCCCGCTTTGGGTCTGGGCAGGGGCTTCGGACGGTTCCGGCAGGGGCTCGGATTTTGCCTCCTCCGGAGGCTCCTCCGGCAGCGGCGCCCGTACCTGTGGCGCAGCCGCGGCAAAGCTGCCGGCTGCCCAGGCCTCCTCGATCCGGTTCAGGCGGGCATTCAGAGAGGCGGGATCCAGATTCATGCCGGGATCGCACATCTGCATCAGGCAGAGCTCCACGTCGATCCGGCGGTTGGCGCTCTTTTGAAAGCCCGCCGCAGTCTCCTGCAGCAGCCGGACGTCCCGCAGCAGCTCTCCCGCGCTGAACAGGGGCAATAGCCTGCGCATCTCTTCGTCGCTGCAAATGCCGGTCAAGAGGCCGGTGCCGCCGGGCGCGGTCTTTTGAATCAAAAGGTCCCGACAGAGGGAGATCAGCTCGTCCACCAGGGCGGAGAGATCCTTTCCCTCGGCGTATTGGTCCGCCAGCAGCGACAGGCAGGCTTTGGTATCCTTCTTCGCCGCGGCCTGCAGCAGCTCCGAGGCCTTTTTTGCCCCGGCAATGCCCAGGCAGCCATAGACTGCCTCAACGGTCAGAGGGCCGTTCACCGCGGAGGCACACTGGTCCAGCAGGCTCAAGCCGTCCCGCAGGGCCCCGTCCGCCAGGCGGCCCAACAGCTTCGCCGCGTCCGGTTCAATCTCAATGCCCTCTTCATAGGCCACGTAATTGATCCGGGCCGTCACATCCTCCGGGGTGATCCGCCGGAAGGAGAACCGCTGGCATCTGGACAGGATCGTGGCAGGAACCTTGTGGAGCTCCGTGGTGGCCAGGATGAACATCAAATGCGGAGGCGGCTCCTCGATAATCTTCAGCAGGGCGTTAAAGGCCGACATGGAGAGCATGTGAACCTCGTCGATGATATAGACCCGCTTTTTGACCTCTGTGGGGGTATAGATGGCGTCGTCCCGCAGGCTGCGGACGTTGTCCACGCCGTTGTTGGAGGCCGCGTCGATCTCCAGCACGTCCATGCAGCTTCCGCTGTCAATGCTCCTGCAAGCCGCGCAGCAGTTGCAGGGGTTGCCGTCGATGGGATTCAGACAGTTGACCGCCTTGGCCAGGATCTTGGAGCAGGTGGTCTTGCCGGTGCCACGGGAGCCGGTGAAAAGATAGGCGTGGCTGAGCTTCCCGGTGACCAGCTGGGATTTCAGCACCTGGGTGATGCTCTGCTGCCCCACCACGTCGTCAAAGGTCTGGGGACGATATTTCCGATATAAAGCCTGGTACATCTTTCCCACCCTCCAGGCACAGGGGACGGTCCTCTGTGCACGGTTGCTTCACTGCGCGGCGCGACTGTATGCACAGAGAACCGTCCCCTGTGCACACTTACCGGCCCATGACAAGATCGCACACCTACATTTGAACCTGCGTTATCTCCGTTTCCCGGACAGCCAGCTCAGAAACGGCTGACCTGCGGCACACGAAACTTGCCGCTTAATGCTGCTCGGTTCCCCGCCTGACATGGTTCACGGGGTTCCGTTGCGCAGGACCGATCCCTCAACACCGCTTATCCGGACAGCAAGACAACGCAAGCCCGGGTGTAGGAATTCACTCCTGCTGTAGCGGATTGCAGGTAACAGGGCACCGCTATCTCCCCGGCTAGTGCGACCTTGTCACAGGCCGGTACGCATGTGACAAGTCTATATGTTATTGTACACGTTTTCAGATGATTTTGCAAGTATCAATCCAGCTTGGATTCGATAAAGTCCACCAGCTCGCCGATGGTGCTCATCTTTTCTTCCATCTCCAGGTCCACGCCCAGCTCTTCTTCCAGATCCATCAGCATTTCAACGGTGTCCAGAGAGTCCAGATGCAGGCTCTCGAAGGTGGTATCCCGGGTGATGCTTTCGGCGGGAATATCCAATTCCTTGGACAGATAGGCGCTCAGTCTTTCCAGCATTTCAAGTCCTCCGTTTCTCCGTATGATCAAGCCCCCGGTATTGGGGTCAAAGTACTATAATGTATCATACGGATTTTTTCTCAGATGTCAAGAAAAATTTTTCTTCCTCAATTCAAAAAGTCCTTGAGGATTTTGGAACGGGAGGGATGGCGGAGCTTCCGCAGGGCCTTGGCCTCGATCTGACGGACCCGCTCCCGGGTGACGTCAAATTCCTTGCCCACCTCCTCCAGGGTGTGGGCCCGGCCGTCCTCCAGGCCGAAACGAAGCCGCAGCACCTTGCACTCCCGGGGGCTCAGGGTCTGCATCACCTCGGACAGCTGCTGGCGAAGCATATTATAAGAAGCGGACTCGGCGGGCTCCATGGCCTCATTATCCTGGATAAAGTCTCCCAGGTGGCTGTCGTCCTCCTCGCCCACAGGGGTCTCCAGGGACACCGGATCCTGGGCGATTTTCATGACCTCGGCAATCCGGTCCTCGGGGATGCCCAGCTGGTTGCTGATTTCGGAGAGGGTGGGCTCCCTGCCCAGCTCCTGCACCAGAGCTCTGGAGGTTCTGGAAACCCGGTTGATGGTCTCCACCATGTGGACCGGGATCCGGATGGTCCGGGCCTGATCCGCCACAGCACGGGTGATGGATTGGCGGATCCACCAGGTGGCGTAGGTGGAGAATTTATAGCCCTTTGTATAGTCGAACTTTTCCACGGCCTTCAGAAGGCCCATGTTGCCCTCCTGAATCAGGTCCAGAAGCTGCATGCCCCGGCCCAGGTAATGCTTGGCTACGGAAACCACCAGCCGCAGGTTGGCCTCGATCATCCGGTTCTTGGCGGCCTCGTCGCCCTCCGCGATCTTTTGGGCCAGCTCCAGCTCCTCCTCGGCGGAAAGCAGGTCGATTTTACCGATCTCCTTCAGATACATCCGGACCGGATCCGTCAGGGCCGTCTCCTCGCTGACTGCTTCAAGCGGCGTCTGATCCTGGAGCGGTTCGTCGATCCCGCCCTCCAGATCCAGGATCTCGGAATCTGCCGGCAGCAGATCCTCCGCGGCGCTGATGATGTCCGCCACATCGGACACGTCGATTTCGATCCCCGCCCGCTCCAGCGCGTCGTAGATCTGCTCTGTCTGCTTTTCGTCGGCGTCGATATCGTCCAGGGTCTGCAGCAGCTGCTTGGAGGTCACCTTTCCGTTCTTTTTTCCAAGCTCCACCAGAGCCCGGAGTTTTTGCTGAAGAACTTCGTTCTGCTCCATGTCACTTTCCTCCGTAACCTTTCTTTTTTTTCAGAAATTCCTGTAATGAGACAAGAGATTCCGCTGTATCGGTCTGCGAACGCTTCATGTGCTCCTCCCGGATCAGGTTGACGCAGTCCCGGAAGGCTTCCTCCCCGGCTGTCCGTTCCTTTCCCTGGATGATGGCGCTCAGATGGGCCAGCTCCGCCTGGGAAAAGCCCTCCAGCACCGCGATGGACACTGTCAGGCCGCTGCGGTATCGGGCCTGCAGCGCATCGAAGGCCCGGCCCAGCAGGGGTGAGGAGAACATCTCCCCGGTGAGGCCGGCGGCCTGTTCCAGCAGCACGGGCTCGATCAGAATCTGGGCGATCACATTTTCCTCTGCGCTGGCAGATCGGATGTTGTTATAATGCATGCCCCGTTCCTTGGGCTGCATGGCGGCTGCCGGGGCCAGGTCCCGTTTCTCCTGTTGACGCTTTTCCCGATTGATCCGTTTTTTATACGCTTTGTTGATTTCCAGCAGCATTGCCTCTTTGGAAATGCCTGCGGCAGCTGCCGCCCGGTCGGCGTAAATCTCCCGCTCCACGGCATTGGAGAAGGTACAGATCAGCTCCGCCGCCTTTTGGGAGAATTCGACCCGCTGATCGTCCCGCTGCAGATCATACTGACTCTGCAGGCTCAGCAGGCGGTAGTCCGCCTGGTTTTCCGAGCCCTGGATCAGCACCTCAAAGGGATCCGCGCCGAACTTATGCAAAAACTCATCCGCGTCCTTGGCGTCGTGCAGCTGCAGGATCTTCACCCGGACGCCGGCCTTGGAGAACATGGAAATGGCTCTCTGTGTGGCGTTCTGGCCGGCGCTGTCGTTATCATAGGTCATGATGACCTGGTCGGTGTATTTGCTGATCAGATTCACCTGTTCCTCCGTCAGCGCGGTGCCCTGGGAGGCTACGGCGCAGTCAAAGCCGAACTGGTGGCAGGCGATGGCGTCCATGGGGCCCTCACAGAGAATAATATAGGGACGCTTGGACTTCTTGGCCAGATTCATGGCGTAGAGGAATTTACGTTTGCTGAAGACCAGCGTTTCCGTCGGGTTTATGTATTTGGCCTTGGCATCTTTATCCAGGGCCCGGCCCGCAAAGCCGATGACGCTGCCCCGCAGGTCGATCTGGGGGAACATGATCCGGTTTCGGAACCGGTCGTAGACGTTTTGGGGGTTCTTTTGGGAGACCGCCGCCAGGTTCGCGGCAATCAGCTCCTCCCGGCTGTAGCCCAGCCGCTGCATGGCAGGCAGGATGGCGTGGAAATCATCCGGCGCGTAGCCAATGCCGAACTTCACCACCGTGGGCCAGTCCATGCCTCGCTTGACCAGATAGGCTCTGGCTTCCTTTCCGGCGTCGGATTTCAGCATCTCGTGGTAGTACTTGGCCGCGTCCCTGCAGAGGTTCCAGAGCCGCTCCTGCTCTTTGTACTGGCTCTGGTACTGCTCGTCCTCCGGGACCTCCAGGTTCACCCGCTTGGCCAAAAAGCGTACCGCGTCCGGGTAGGACAGGCCCTCGATCTCCATAATAAAGTTGATGACGCCGCCGCCCTTATGGCAGCCGAAGCAGTAGTACATCTGCTTGTTGGGGGCCACCGAGAAGGAGGCGGTTTTCTCCCCGTGGAAGGGGCAGAGGCCGAAATAGTTCGACCCGCTGCGCTTGAGCTGCACGTATTGACCCACCACCTCGTCAATGGGGTTGCGGGCGATCAGCTCGTCGATAAATGCGGCGGGAAATGCCACGGGGTTCACCTCCTTCGCAGGGCGGCCACAGCTCTGGCCGTCGCCGGGTTTGAACATTGCAAAAGGAATAAGTAATAAGGAAGAATTATTTCTTCATGTTTTTCAGAATTCTTTTTCTGTACGGCCAGGCGGCGAAGAGCGCGAGGCCAAGGATCTGGAGCACTCCTATGATCCAGAACCAGGGATGCAGGCTTATCAATATGATCGCCACAGCGAGAAGCAGAAGCGCGAAGCACAGGATTCGGATGCTTCCGACATTGTTTGGATTTGGGTCGTACCGGTTCAAAAAAGCCAAAACGAAAAAACCAGCGGATGTAATCAAGGCAGATAGTTTCTTCTCATAAAGCAGTCCGCCGACCAGCAGGTCAGCGCTGATACAAAGGCAAATCAACATCAAAAAACGCTGGCGGTGCTTCCATTCTGTTCCGTTGTACTTGGGCGACTTCCACCGGGTTTTTGACATGGTAAGAACCTCCGCATTATTCTAAGTATTTCAATTGGCAATTTGAAACACACCGATATTTTCAATTTGCCAGTCCGGGATGCGAGTGGGCCGATGTGGGCATCGGCCCCTACGGAGGGGTACGGGGTATCCGTGGCGAGCGATGCTCGCCGCTACGGGCGGGTGCGGGGTATCCGTGGCGAGCGATGCTCGCCGCTACGGGCGGGAACGGGGTATCCGTGGCGAGCGATGCTCGCCGCTACGGGCGGGAACGGGGTATCCGTGGCGAGCGATGCTCGCCGCTGCGGGCGGCAGAATCTCCGCGCTGTATTCATTAACGGATGGACCAGGCGGTGGGGACGAAGATTTCCTCGAACTTATAGACGGCGTATTTATCCGTCATCCCCGCCACGTAGTCGCAGACCACCCGGGGCATGCCCTCCAGATCCAGCTGGGGCTGGAAGTCCTCGGGGAGCTTTTCGGGGTGGGCGATATAATACCTGTAGAGCTCCTGGATGATGCGCCGGGCCTTGGATTCCTCTCCCTTGGCCACAGGATTCCGGTAAACGTGCTCGAACATAAAGGCCCGCAGCGCCAGCATGGCACTTTCGATTTCGGGGGTCATTTCAATCACCGGCCGGCCCATGGAGGTCTGCACCACATCGGAGACCAGGGTGTTGATCCGCTGGGAATGGGTATTGCCAAGGACGGCCGCAATCTCCGGCGGAATGTCCTCGTTGCGAAGGATCCCCGCCCGCATGGCGTCGTCAATGTCGTGGTTGATGTAGGCGATCCGGTCAGAAAGCCGGACAATCTGTCCCTCCAGGGTCTCCGCCTGGTCCGGGCCGCTGTGGCACAGGATGCCCCGGCGGACCTCATAGGTCAGATTCAAGCCCAGGCCGTTCTTTTCCAGCTTGTCCACCACCCGCAGAGACTGCTCGTTGTGGTGGAAGGGGATCCCCATGATCTCCGTCAATGCCGCCTCTCCTGCATGGCCGAAGGGAGTATGGCCCAGGTCGTGACCCATGGCGGCTGCCTCGGTCAGGTCTTCATTCAGGCACAAGGCTCTGGCAATGGTCCGGGCGATCCGGGATACCTCCAGAGTATGGGTCATCCGGGTCCGGTAATGGTCGCCCTCCGGCTGCAGAAACACCTGGGTCTTATGCATCAGGCGGCGGAAGCTGCGGCTGTGGAGGATGCGGTCCGCGTCCCGCTGGTAGCAGGTGCGGTCCTCCCGCTCCGGTTCCGGTCTCCCCCGCCCACGGCTCTGCGAAGCCTTGGCGGCCCAGGGGGCCAGATTCACTTCTTCCCGCTGTTCAATGACTTCTCTGATGGTCATTTTTCTCACCCTTTATATTGTTCGCAGCGAAAACAAAAATTCCTCTATAATTGAAAAAATAATTGCAAATTCGGATTTGTCAACCACATTGTAGCGCGGGCTATTAGCCCGCAAATTCGACAGGCTGGTGCGTATCGGGCGGGCAGATTGCCCGCGCTACATTTATACAAATACCGATTTCAACCCTCCACGGGCACTGCCCGGAATTCCTCGCCGATCTCCAGAGGCGTCACGGCGCCCCGGGTCAGGTCGACGACCCGGGCGCAGAAATCCGGCGCCCGGTCCGCGGGCAGCAGACTGTGAATGCAGATATCGGCGCTGTACTCCGTGTCCGAGACAATGCCGCCGAAGCGCTCCACCTCCTGACGAAGCCGCTCATAATAGTTATAGGGCAGAATCAGATCCAGCTGCTTCCAGAGCTGCTTTCGGGCAATGCCCGCTGCCTGCAGAGCCTCCCGGGCGGACTTGCCGTAGGCCCGGACCAGGCCGCCGGTACCCAGCAGGGTCCCGCCGAAATAACGGGTCACGATGCAGCAGACGTTTTCTACGCCGGCTCCCCGCAAAACCTCCAGCACAGGCATTCCTGCGGTGCCCTGGGGCTCTCCGTCGTCGGAGTAGCGAGTGGGGCCGCCGTGGATGATATAGGCATAAACGTTATGGGTGGCGTCCCAGTGCTGCTGGCGCATGGCCTTCAGATGCTCCAGGGCCTCCTCCTCGGTCTCTGTCACCCAGATCCGGCCGATGAAGCGGGATTTTTTCTCGATGAATTCGGTCTGACTATCAGAAGCCGGGACTTTATATGCTTCCATCATGATACCTCTTTATGGGGGATAAGGGCCGATGTAGGCATCGGCCCCTACGGGGTGATTTCGTATTCGACGTGGCGAGCAATGCTCGCCGCTATGGGCAGGGTACCGGTGGCGGCCAATGGCCGCCGCTACGGGTGGATTTCGTATTGGGAAAGGCGGCCGTAGAGGACCGGGTCACACTCGGCTTCGATTTCGATGCCCCGGACCGTGTAGTCCACCCGGTAGACGGTGGCCTTGTCGTGAAGGGTTTCCACCATGCCGCCCATGCTGTAGGGCAGCAGGAAGACGGCCCGGCGCAGATCCCTGCAGAGCTCCCGCTCCATGGCTGCAAAGAGGCTGTCCAGCCCTTCGCCGGTCTTGGCGGAAAGGATGACGTTCTGCTCTCCCCCGGGCAGCTCCTCCCGGTTTGCCAGGTCCGCCTTATTGTAGCAGCGGATCACCGGAGTCTCCGGGTTAGCCAGCTGCTCGATCAGCCGGTCCACCACCCGGATCTGGTCCTCCCGTTCCGGATCCGCAGCGTCGATCACATGCAGCAGCAGGTCCGCGTATTCCAGCTCCTCCAGCGTGGCCTTGAAGGCCTCCACCAGATGGTGGGGCAGCTTGGCAATGAAACCGACCGTATCGGAAATCAGAACGGTCAGCCGGTCGGAGACCTCCAACTGGCGGGTAGTCGTGTCCAGGGTGTCAAACAATCTGTTATTGGCCGGGATCCCCGCGCCTGTCAGCCGATTCAACAGGGTGGATTTCCCCGCGTTGGTATAGCCCACGATGGCCACCACCGGGATCTCGTTCTTGATCCGGCGTCGACGCTCCACCGCCCGGAGCTTCCGGATCTGGGCCAGCTCCTCCTCCAGACGGTCGATCCGGGCGCGGATATGGCGCCGGTCCGTTTCCAGCTTGGTTTCGCCTGGGCCCCGGGTGCCGATACCGCCGCCCAGCCGGGACATGGAGGTGCCCATGCCCGAGAGCTTGGGCAGCAGATATTTATATTGGGCCAGCTCCACCTGCAGCCGGCCTTCGGCGGTCTTGGCCCGCTGGGCAAAGATGTCCAGGATCAGCGCGGAACGGTCCAGGACCGTGGCGCCGGTGATCTCCTCCAGGGCACGGATCTGACTGGGAGAAAGGTCGTTATCAAAAATGACCATGTCGGCCTGATTGTTTTCGGCCAGCTCCCGGATCTCCTGCGCCTTTCCCTCTCCCACAAAGCTGTGGGGATCCGGCGCGTGCCGGTTCTGCAAAACCTTGGCGACGCATTGGCCGCCGGCGGTCTCCAGCAGGGCCTCCAGCTCGTCCAGAGACGACTCTGTGGCCTGGTCTTCCTTCTTGAAGCAGTCGGCGGCAAGGCCGCACAGGACTGCGCGTTCGATTTTATGCTCTTCCATAGGGTACCTCCTTGCGGCGGGCGCACACTGTGCGCCCCTACAGAGGCGCAATTTGCGATGAAACGCGAAAAAAAGCCCGCACCAAAATCAGGTGCGGGCTTGGACGATCTTACTTCAGGCCGTACTTCTTGTTGAAACGATCAACACGTCCACCGGTGTCAACCAGCTTCTGCTTGCCGGTGTAGAAAGGGTGGCACTTGGGGCACTTGGAGCAGATTTCAACCTTGATGTCCTTCTTGGTGGAACCGGTCTCGATGATCTCGCCGCATGCGCATCTGATGGTCGTCTGTTCGTACTTGGGATGGATACCTTCCTTCATTTCAGTTCACCTCTTTCTGTTATGGTAAAGGGCATAATTGCCCTGCGATTTTCAATCAGCCCGCATATAATAGCACATGTCCCCTGAAAATGCAAGTCTTTTTTTCAAAAAATCGGAATAATTTTTTGGGAAATCCACCAGATATTGGGGATATGCTTCCTCGCCTGCCCACAGGGCGGCGTAACGCCATTCAAAGCCCCGGCAGATAGGAAACCCGCAGGCCTGCCTCCTCCCCGCCGGGACGGGGCCCCTCCTCAGAAAAGAGGCTGTAGAGGTCCGCAGCACGGGTCTCCAGACTGTAATAGTCCGCGTCCGGCGGGGTTTCGCCGGCGTTGACCAGGGAGTACCGGGCCTTCCTTTCCCGCAGCAGGGCCCTGCCCCGGTCGTTGAAGGCCAGGACCCGGACATAGGGGGCCTTTTTCGCCAGGTCATCTTCTGTGAGCCCAAGCACCGCGCACAGCAGCATCCGGCGCAGGCGGGAAAGGGCATAGCGTTTGGATTTCGTGGCTGCGAGGATCTCCTCCACGGAGGCACAGGACCGGGCGTTTTTCATGAACTTCGACCAAAGGCCCTCAGAGCCGAAGGGCAGGGCTCGGAAAGCCGCCTCAGGCAGGGTGCGTAGAATGGCCAGAACCGCCCGCTCCCCGGCCGCCATGGTGTGGATGGGGGCGGCTGCGTACAGCTCCCGCAGGCAGGACGGAACCGCGGCCCGCCACCGTGGCAGTTCTTGATGCGTCTGCAGGGGGAGGCCTTGCTTTTCCGCCTGCGGAACTTCCGGGTTTTGATTTGTCTCCGACAAATCGCATTCGATCCGATTGCCGGACGAGCAAGGCTCGTCCCTACGGCTGATTTCCAGGGCTTTTCGCAGGGCGGTCGCCGAGGGCGCTTCCGGGTCCAGGGTTTCGGCGTGATAGCTTCCCGGACGATGGATCGGCAGGGGCTGCATCGGACTTCCCTGCCGCAGGATGGCCTTGCAGTACTCCACCGCCAGGATATCGTTTGGTGCGGAGACCGCCCCGCAGCCCAGAGTCTCCAGGGCCCGGGCTCTCGCTGTGGGATAGGAGCAGCCGGAGGACAGATGCTCCCGCACCAGCCCGTCAAAGCGCGGGTCAAGATTTCGTTCAGCGGTTGACATAAGCAAATTACGGTCACCGCATTCGCTGCCGAAGCTGAGGCCCTCGCAGCCAAGGACGGTGAGAATCTCCACCCCTCGGGCCGCAAAGCCCTCGGCGGAGGAAAGCGCCGCAGTCAGGGGCAGCTCCAGCACCAGGTCCGCCCCGCAGCGGACGGCGGCCTCGGCCCGGAGCTGCTTCGGGAAAATCGCGGGCTCCCCCCGCTGGACATAGTTCCCGCTCATCAGGCAGACAATCCCGGTATCCGGGCCCAGTTCCTCCCGGATTTGGCGGAGCTGGGACCGGTGGCCGTTATGGAACGGGTTATATTCACAAATAATGCCGACAGGTCCCACGTTTTTCACCTCCGGGAAAAAATTCTGCTTGCCTTATGGGCAATTATGCGATAGAATAGATCTGTTGGAATCATTGTATCACACCAATGCAAAAAATCAACGAATAATTTAGGAGTGTGCAGATTATGAAGATTCTTGTCATCAACGCAGGCAGTTCCTCCCTGAAGTATCAGCTCATGGATCCCGATTCCGGCGACGTGTTCGCCAAGGGTCTGTGCGAGCGTATCGGCATTGACGGCCGCCTGACTCACAAGGCTCCCGCCAAGGACATCAAGGTCACCCTGGATATCCCCATGCCCACCCACGCCGAAGCCATCACCGCGGTTCTGGACATCCTTGTGGATCCCGTGAACGGCGTTGTTGCCTCTGTGGATGAGATCGACGCTGTCGGTCACCGGGTTGTTCACGGCGGCATGAAATTTGCCGGCTCCTGCCTCATCGACGATGCCTGCCTGGAAGCTGTACGGGCCTGCATCCCTCTGGGCCCCCTGCATAACCCCGCCAACCTGCTGGGCATCGAGGCCTGCCAGAAGATCATGCCCAACAAGCCCCAGGTCGCGGTCTTCGACACTGCCTACCATATGACCATGCCCCCCAAGGCCTATCGCTACGCCATTCCCGATGAGTACTACGAGAAGGACAGCCTCCGCCGCTACGGCTTCCACGGCACCTCCCACCGCTACATCGCCAAGCGCGTCGAAGCCCTCATGGGCAAGGGTCTGAAGGTCATCAACTGCCATCTGGGCAACGGCTCCTCCCTGGCTGCCATCTACGACGGCAAGTGCCAGGATACCTCCATGGGTCTGAGCCCCCTGTGCGGCGTGCCTATGGGCACCCGTGTGGGCGACGTGGACAACACCGTCCTGCAGTACATCTGCAAGAACTACAACAAGTCCGTAGACGAGGTCATGACCATCCTCAACAAGAAGTCCGGCGTGCTGGCTCTGTCCGGCGGTCTGAGCTCCGACTTCCGTGATCTGGAGGCCGCTGCAGACCAGGGCAACGAGAAGTGCAAGCTGGCGCTGGAGAAGTTCTGCTACGAGGTCAAGAAGTACATCGGCGCCTACGCCGCCGCGCTGGGCGGACTGGATGTTCTGGTCTTTACCGCCGGCATCGGCGAGAACGGCGCCACCACCCGCGCCGCCATCTGCGAGGGTCTGGAATTCCTCGGCGTCAAGCTGGATCCCGAGAAGAACAAGCTCAGAGGCGACGAGCGGATCATCTCCGCCCCCGACTCCAAGGTCACCGTCTGGGTCATCCCCACCAACGAAGAGCTGATGATCGCCCAGGACACCGCGGAGCTGGCCAAGTAAGCTTCCCGGTTCACGCACAAAAACAAGCACCCATTTTCTGGGTGCTTGTTTTTTATGCTTTTGGAGCTTTCTCCAGGCGATGAAGGGCGTCCTTCAGGGCTCGGTAGTCCTCCTTGGTGGAGGGCTCCGCCCCGTAGCGTGCCTTGGTATAGACGCTGTGGATCACCGAACGGGCCTCGGTCCGGGGCAGGTTGGCGGCGTTCTCCAGCTCGGTGGGCGTCATGCTGGACAGGTCTGTACGCTTCCCGGCGGTCTGCAGAATCCTGCGGCCGTAACGGCGGCGGATCCGCTTGTCATAGGCGGACTTTTCCTCCTCCACCGGGGTCTCCTCCCGTTCCTTCCGGGACAGATGCTCCACAACAAACTGGTCCTCCTGGGGTTTTCGGTGCTTTTCCTCCCCGTCCAGGAAGCTGCGAAGCACATGCACAACGGCAAAGCCCGCAAGAAACACAGCAACCCCCACAAACAAATATGACAGGATTTGAAACGACGTTTCAACCAGCTTGAAATTCCACGCTCTGGACTCTCCGATCTGATAGACCCGCTCCTCCGGGATGATTTCCTCCTTCTCCGGCAGGGTGGGGGCCACCGTCTGGCCGTCCCCGCGGACATACTGGCTTGGATCATACGCCCGGTCGGAAACCTTCAGAAGCTGCGGAATCGCGGCGGTCAGCAGCATGCCGATCAGCAGAAAGCCGATGACCAGCTTTCTGTTCAGAGACACAAGGCTTCGGATCGAAACATGCCCGTCCCGGTCCTCATAAATGGAGGCCAGGAGCTTGGTCTGGTTGCGATAGAGCAGAAAATCCAGCAGCAGCATCACAGACAAACCCACGGCAAGGGCGCTCAGAATCGGCAGCTCTCCGATTTTCCCCAGAGAGTACACCAGCAGCCCCACCAGCAAAGCGGGCGCCTTGGGGACGGTCAGAAGGAGCTTCCCGTTGGGCCGGGCCAGCAGCAGGCCTGTCACCAGAATCGGCAGGCAGCAGAGGCCATAGTAGACCCGCCGCACCGGCATGGGGGGGATCAGGACAGAAAGCACAAGGATTCCCAGGCAGATCAGGACCCGGCGCTTTTTCGGCTTGACCCGCTCGCAGATCACCCGGATCAGCTGCACCGGGATCACGGTGCCGAAGGCCCAAAGGAGATCCGCACGCAGGCTTCCCTCCCGGAATATCAGCGCAAAGGGCAGCGCCAGGCAGAGGGTCAAAAGCGCCAGGAAAACGGATTCCACCACGTAGATCGTCACACGGATTTCCTTGATCCTGTTCATAGGCGCACCTCCTGCAAATTCGCGTCCCAGGTGAACACCTGAATCCGGTCCGTTTTTTGGGCGGTTTCTGCGTCCACGGAGAGATAATAGCCGTTTTGCTCTCCCAGGATCTGTCGGAAGGCCTGGATCGAGGTCCCTGTCTGATCTGCGGAGATGACCACCGGCAGGCTCCTGGCAAGATCCTGTTCCGGAATCTCCCGCAGGAAGTCCGCAAAGGGCTTGAGGACGCTGGCGGTCAGCTTGATCTCCGCAAGGGCCTCGTCCACCGTAGTCTGGTGGCTGATACCGCCGCCGGCCCGGACCCGGACCGGATGGGCGGAGAAGCAGCTCCGGCCGTTGGTCTGCAGCGCGACGCTGACACCCCGCCGCAAAAACAGCTGACACAGAGAGGAAGCCAGGCTCAGAACGGTTTCCCGCTGGTCTTCGGTGCCGGTTTCCAGATCCAGCAGCAGGATCAGGGCTTCGTCGGTGGTATATTCGTGCTGATTGACCTTCAGCTCGCCGGTTTTGGCGCTGGCCTTCCAGTTGATGTCCCGCATACTGTCATAGATCTCATATTGCCGGATTCCCCGAAGCTGGAAGGGATCCTCCAGAGACAGCCGACGGGTCAGAACCGTGCCCAGCATGCTCCGGAAGGGCAGGGCCAGCTTGGTGGCAGGGATCTTCTCGGGGTAGACCGTGAGCTGCGTGACGCTGTCAACGGACAGCTTGCCCCGGAAGGTGGCAAACAGGTCTCCCGCGCTGAGCACGATATCCGAAAGGGCATAGATTCCCCGGGGCAGGCCTTCGATCCGGGTCTGGTTCCGGACTGCCCGTCTCGGAGGCAGGGCCAGCTTGATTTTCACCCGCTTGCGCTTTCCGCCGGTCTCCGTCAGGACCAGAAAGTTCCGGGCCAGCACGTATTCATAGGAAAAGACCGGCAGAGGCAGAAGCTTTCGATTCTCGATCCGCTCGGTGACTACAACCGGCTCCCCTGCCTCAATGGCGGAGGAGGCAAAGCTGATCCGCAGCAGCAGCTTTCTGCTCCAGAACTTCATATAAATGCCCCTCTGCAGCAACACCAAGAGTGCAGCCGCGAGAAATATCCACAGGATCAGCAAGGTTCCGCCTCCCTTCCGCAGACTTTGACAGAGCGCAGGACGCTCCGAAGCTTTCCCATCTTACGCCTTCTCCCACTTCTCCGTGGGGACCTGAACCTTTTCGAGAATTCCCCGGATCAGGTTCTCGCCGCTGCGGCGGTCCGCTGCGCCGTGCTCCAGAGTGATTCGGTGCGCCAGCACAGGAACCGCCAGGGCTTTGACGTCCTCGGGGATCACAAAGGCTCTGCCGTGGAGCATGGCGTAGGCTCTGGCCGCATTCAGCAGCGCCAGAGAGCCTCTGGGGCTCACGCCCAGCACCGTGGAGCCCGCGGCTCTGGTGGCCTGGACCAGGTCCGCGATATAGCCCAGCAGCACCGGATGTACATAGATGGAGGTGCGCAGCTGCTGGAGCTGGATCAGCTCCTGCTTCGTGCAGACCGGTTCCAGCTCCGTCAGCGGATTCTGCACCAGGAAACGGTTCATGATGGCGATCTCCTCCGCCCGATCCGGCAGGCCCATGGAGAGCATCATAAAGAACCGGTCCAGCTGGGCCTCCGGCAGCGGGAAGGTGCCTGCCGTTTCGATGGGGTTCTGGGTGGCAATTACCAGGAAGGGGGCTTCCAGGGTCCGGGTGACGCCGTCGATGGTGACCTGCCGCTCCTCCATGCACTCCAGAAGACTGGACTGGGTCCGGGGGGTGGCGCGGTTGATCTCATCGGCCAGCAGAATGTTGCAGAACACGGGGCCCGCCCGGAAGACAAAGGCCGCCTCCTTCTGGTTATAGTAGTTGAGACCGGTGACGTCGGAGGGCAGCAGGTCCGGGGTGAACTGGATCCGCCGGAATTCTCCGCTCAGAGATTTGGACAGGGATTTGGCCAGCATGGTTTTGCCGGTGCCAGGGACGTCCTCCAGCAGGACGTGGCCGCCGCAGCAGAGGGCTGTCAGCAGCAGCTCGATCTGCTCCTGCTTGCCCACGATGACCTTGCCGATATTTTCCTGGATTGCCGAAAGAATCTCGGCAGCACGCTTCAGTTCCATAGTTACCTCCAAAAACGGTTTGGTTTGCGATTGTCAAAGATAAATGTATGATTTCAGGATTTCGTTACACCTTTATTCGGCAAAAACCAGGTCCTCCAGAATCCGGGCGAATCGCTCCAGACCGACCCGATCCTCCTCGGTGAACCGGTTCACCTCCGGGCTGTCGATATCCAGCACGGCTGTCACGCCGGCTTTGTCATGGAGGGGGATCACGATCTCGGAATTGGAGGCGCAGTCACAGGCGATATGGCCCCGGAAGGCATGGACGTCCGCCACCACCAGTGTGCGGTCCTCCTTTGCGGCCGTGCCGCAGACGCCCCGACCCAGAGGAATCTCTATACAGGCAGGCTTGCCCTGGAAGGGCCCCAGCACCAGCTTGCCGCCCTCCAGCGTATAGAACCCGGCCCAATTCAGCCGGTCCAGGGTGGAATAAATCAGGGCCGAGGCATTGGCCAGCTTGGCAATCCGGTGGGGATTGTTCTCGCTGAGGGCCTGCAGCTGCTCGCAGAGAAGAGAATAATCGGTCATGTTTTTCTCCTTTCATTTGCTCCGGTTCCGGCTGTGCAGCAGGCTTCCCACAAGGGAAACCAGGGGGACCGTCAGAACGATGCCCATGCTGCCGGCAAGGGATTGCACAATTTCCATTATGATTGTATTTTCATTGATCAGGCGGTAATAGGCCACGTCGTAGGCGTAGATGAGGATCATGGCGTTCAGGCTGGTGCCCGCAAAGGCCAGGATCAGGGTGTTGGCCATGGTGCCCATGGCGTCCCGGCCCACCCGCATGCCGGAGCGGAACAGGTCCCTTCTGCCATAGCCCGGATTGGCCGCGTGGACCTCCCGGATCGCAGAGGAGACGCTCATGGACACGTCCATGACCGCGCCCTCCGCCGCCAGCATGACGCCGCAGACAAACAGGGGTGCAATTTTGAGGCCGTTCTCGGTGACGCCTCTTTGGAACATCTCCGGGGCCTCCGGCATATTGAGGCCGCTCAGATGCATCAACGCTCCCGCAGCCCAGGCCAACAAGCCCGCCGCAGCCACGCCCCCGAAGGAGCCCACGATCGCGGTGAGGGTCTTTTTCCCGAAGCCGCCGATCAGCACGAAGCTGACCGTCATGGTGAGCGCAACGATCAGAAGGGTGGCAGGAACAGGACGCCAGCCCCGCTGGGTCAGCAGCGGCACCAGCACAAACAGGACCCCCAGCACGGTAAAGCCCAGGCCGAAAACCGCCGAGATCCCCTGCTTGCCCCCCACCAGGATCAGCGTCACCACAAACAGGATAACAAAGATCCAGATCCAGAGGCTTCGGCTGTAGGAGTGGACCGAAACCCGATACTCTCCCAGGTCGGTGGTGTCGATCCGGGCGATCAGCTCCCCGCCCTTTTCGGCGTAAACGCTGTAAGAAGTGCCGCCGGACAAATGGTTGACAATTTGCAGCTGGTCGCCGGCATAGCGGCCCGTCAGAATCTCCACCAGCAGGGTCTGCTCCCCCACCAGCTGATTTTCCCGGTTCGGATCCGGCTGGACCTGCTCCTCCAAAATCTCCAGGACCCTGACCTTTTCATATTCCTTTCCGGCAGCAGAGCTGGCCTCCCAGCGCTGTTTGCCCCGGATCGCATAGAAGTGCAGGCCCAGCAGCAGGGCAAAGGCCAGCAGCGCCATGCCGCAGCGCAGCAGCAGATCTTTTTTCTTGGACAGCTTCATTTCTGTTCCCCTTTTCGCCCGCCGCGGGTCCCCCCGCGCCGGGCGTTTACAGTTGTTGATCAGTCTCCCAGCAGTTTGTAGAGGAAGGTCACCACCTGGGCTCTGGTACAGGGCTTGCCCACGCCGAAGGTGTCGTCGCTCGTGCCGCCGGTGATGCCGTTTTCCAGGGCCCAAAGGACCGCGTTGTAGTAGTACTTGCCGGCCTTAACATCCCGGAAGGGATTGTTTGCGGCCTCCGGCTCGGGGGCGCCGGCTGCCTTCCACAGGAAGGTCACAACCTGCTCCCGGGTGCAGCTCTGGCCCACGCCGAAGCGGGTTCCGTCACCCACGCCGCCGGTAATATCGTTTTCTACAGCCCACATCACCGCGTCATAGTAGTATTTCCCTGTCTTCACGTCGGAGAAGGGGCTGCTATCCTGATGGTGCTCCGGCTTTTCAAAGGCCGCGTAAAGGAAGGTCACGATCTGTTCCCGGGTGCAGGTCTTCTTCGGGCTGAAGGTGGTGTCGCTGGTGCCGCCGGTAATGCCCAGGGATACGGCCCAGTCAATGGGCTTATGGGCCCAATTGTCCACGGCAGGCATATCCGTAAAGTGCTTACCCGGGCAGGCTTCTCCGCCGTCGCAGAGCTCCCAGGGCTTCCACTCCCCTTCCTGAATCAGAAGGATTTCGTCGCAATCCCGGACCCGCAGGCAGCAGGCGGAGGTTTCCTGGCCGGTCTCCGGGTGCATGTAGCACAGGCCCACCGCGGACACCTCGTTGCCGGGCCTGCAGAAGGCCGCCAGCTCGTTCAGGCCGGTGGTGCCCGAATAGATGTAGCCGTCGATGAACACCGTGGCAACCCCGCCCGCGGCATCTCTGAGCCGCAGCTGGGTCACAGCCGTCCCCTGGAGGCTCACCTCTGTGATCACGCCTTGTGTCCGGACCAGGCGGCCGCCGTTGGCAGCGTAGTCCATAGCCTCGGCGCAGGACAGATCCGTCGGCTCGATCAGATTCAGATTCTCTCCCTCCAGAAGCTTCCAGCGCAGAACCTGGATCTCCCGGTCGTCCTGGTATTCGTCCACATAGCCCACGATCTGCAGCTTCGCGCCCCGGGGAATCCCCAATTCGGCAAAGGGATACACGGTAACGCCGCCGGTCTCGTCCTGGAGGTAGATAGTGTCAAAGAATTTCGTCTTGTCGTTGTCGGTGCCGTTGGTGACCCAGCCCTCGATGCAGAACACCTCTCCCAGGTCTCCCCTGCGCATCTCCGCAATGGGCGTCACCGGCAGCTCCTCTGCCACAGCGTCCAGGATATTCCCCATCAACACCGCGTTCAGCTTCCGGTCGTGCTCGTCGGTCTCCATATTGTAGTCCGAGAAGAAGGGTGCGCCGCAGAGGAAGAGATTGCCGCCGGCCTTTGTGGGCTGCACCGCGGCCATCACCACGCTGCCCTGGGGCACCAGGACCGCGTTGGTGCCGGAATAGCCGGTATCGGTCTTGGTGTCGATGGTATAGGTCTCCGCATTGCCGCCAACCAGGACGGAGGCTTCCTCCACCCGGTCGTTGGCTGCGTTCCCGCTCAGATCCAGGGAGCAGCCGGAATAGACGGAGAAGGTCATCCCTTCCTCCGCGCCGGCCAGCCAGGCAGAATCCGCCGCGAAGCTCCCCAGCTCCAGATTATAGATTGTTTCATTCTTCTCGTTCAGCTCCACCGCCTCGTCGGAGCGGAAGCGGACGGTGGCGCCCAGGGCTGCAAGCAGCTTGTTCAGCTCCGTATGGGTCTGGCAGGCCGTGGTGTCGTTGTAGTCCGCACTGCCGCAGATCACCACGGTGCCGCCCTTGGCGGCGTATTCCGCCACAGCCGCCAGGAATTCCGGCTCAAAGTGGCTGGTCTGATATTGATCCTTGGTGCGTCTGGCCGGTGCGGAGATCACCAGCAGCTGGCAATCGTCCAGCATGGCCGGGGTAATCTGATCCGTCACAACCGTGACCTTGGCAAAATGATCCGCCCCCAGCTCCGCCAGACGGGTGGTGTTGCCAGACCAGGCACCGGTCACATAGTCGTTAAAATGGGTGCCGTCCACGATCACGTTGGAGGCCATGGTGTCGGGCAGATAGTTCAGATGCAGCACGCCGTTGTACTGCTTCTCGGTGCCCTGATAGACGCCCTTGACCGAGGCGTTCAGCACCACAGCGCCCACGCCCTCCCAGGTGAAATCGAACCAATAGCGGATGACGCCGCCGGCGGGCAGCACCGTCAGATCGTTGGCAGCCAGGTCCACGGTGTGGACGATCTCATCGTTCACGGTGAACTCAATGGACCGGATCTCCAGATCGGCAGCCTCATCATTGTGCATGGAGAAGGTGATTTCCGTGGGCTCGCCCCGGATGGGAAGCTCGGTATCCGCATAGAAATCCCGGACGCCGATGGCCTCCACGGCGCCGATCCACACCGGCGCCGTCACCGCGATATCACGGTCCGCCTCGGTAACGCGCAGATAGTAGTAGGAATAGCTGGCCGGCAGCTCGAACTCCACCGTGGCGCCGGTGACCGGCACGGTCTTGGAGGCGGCCACCAGGCCGCCGTTGACGATCACCTCCACCTTGCAGCTGCCGGAATCCGTGGGATCGGAAATCTCCGCCCGCAGCAGCACAGAGGCGTCCACGTCGTCCTCGGTGAGGATCGTGCCCATCTCATAGGAATTCAGCGTGTAATAGATATGCAGGTCGCTGTCCTCAGAGGCGTAGACCCGGCGGTTGCGGATGGCGTCATAGATGTTGTCCCGGGTGAGGCTGTCCGCCATAACCACGGATCGGGCCGTGTTGGCGTCGCCCCAGGCGCCCTTGTGGTTGTCCTGGTTGTTGGTGGGCGCCAGGTGCCAGCCCAGATCCAGGGCTCGGGTGTACTCCTCATAGGAGGGGAAATAACCGCTGGAGCCGATGGCGCCCTCTCCGTTGCCCACCTCGATCAGGGTGATGAGCGCGTCAATATCCGGATCGTAATAGGCGTAGTCCTGGAAGGTGCCGAAGGTGGTGCCGGGATGGTTGAACTGGGACAGGGAGTTGGTGTCGCTCTTCAGGGCGGAATAGTAGTTGGTCAGCGCCGTGGAGAAGCTGGAGAACTCCGCCTGGGTCCGGGACTGGAAGCCCGCGGTGTTGTAGGTGTTGATGTGACCCAGGCC
Source organism: Oscillospiraceae bacterium (assembly GCA_902767915.1). Lineage (GTDB taxonomy): Bacteria > Bacillota > Clostridia > Oscillospirales > Oscillospiraceae > JAFRPC01. The sequence goes on from CACXJE010000001.1 coordinate 76,380, forward strand.
GTTGGACCAGGTCATTTCGTAGCCGTAAAGGCAGACGAAGGACTCCGACGTGAACTGATCTGCCAGCGCATGGCCGCTGACCCACTTGGAGGACATGGAGCCGTCGTAGATGCTGGCTGCCGTGTCGTTGTCGAAGGCGTTGGAATGATCTGTCACCGCCAGAAAGTCCAGGTTGTCCACCTCGGTGGAAGCGTGCCGGAAGGCCTCCTCGCAGGAGCCGGCGCCGTCGGAATAGTTGGTGTGGGAATGGAGCTGGCCGAAGTAGAGATTGTAGGCGGCGTTCTGCCGCAGGGTAAAGCTCAGCGCTGTGACCGGGCTGGAGAGCCAGCCGGTCTTGACGCCCATGACCAGGATGCTGCAGCCGTTTTCCAGAAGTGCCCGGCTCAGAACCGGACGGTTTTCCGGATCATAGGTCTGCCAGGTGGCGCCATTGTCGGCGGACCAGCGGATCTCAGCGCCATCCGTGGCGCAGGTCAGCTTCAGCTGGGTATCCTCCGCCACGGCGCCGCCGTTGGGGGCAGCCTTGACGGGGCTGACCTGGGACTGGGTGTAGTAGTAGTGGGTACGGACGGAGGGATAAAGCCCCGTCTTTTCCGCCCAGACCGTCAGCAGGGCCGGGAAGCTCTGCAGGACCGGCGGGTTGGCCTCGGAATACGTCAGCACAGTCTTGCCCAGGTCGAAGGAATAGCGGATCACAGCCCCCTCCGTATCGCAGGAAAGGGTCAGCGTCTGACCGGCAGGCGCCGTGTTTTCCACGTCCACCCGGACCCAATCGGTGATCTCCGGGGCGATCATGGGGCAGCCGGTCAGCAGCACCGTATCCATCCGGACCGACGCGGAGCTGCCCACGCCCCCGTCCTTGCCGTCCGCCCGCTCCTGGGAGGCGTAAAGGCGGATATAGAGAGTCTCGGCGTTTTCGGCTTGGGCGGGGACCTCCAGCCGGATCTCCTCGTATTGACCGGCCACCTCCATGGGGATCTTTCCGCCGGTGATCTCCCCCTCGCCGGAGACCTCATAGGTGGAGCCGCCGGAACCGTAGCCGGTGTAGGCATAGCTGTAGCTGCCCTTGTCGAACAGCAGCCAGTTCTCCCCGTCTGTGGAAAATTTTGCGGCAAAGTCCTTGGGGCCGGACCCGGAGACCCGGAGCCGGAAGCTCAGGTCAAGATCCGCGTACTTGGCTGTGGAAACCGCCAGCTGGATATAGTCCTCCGAGGAGCCGCTGCCGATGCAGGGCTTGCTGGAGCCCATATAGTAGTTGGTGGAGTTGGTGGAGGAGGTGGAGAAGCCGGGGCTGACGTTTTCGCCGGCCACCACGGTGGTCAGCTTTGCCCCGCCGTCCATTCGGTCGTTATCGGAGATCAGGTCGCCGTACACATGGAGGGCCCCTTGATAATCGGCGTTGCCGCCCCACCGGGCCAGCACCCGGCGGTCACTCTCCCGGGTGGTGAAGCCGGAGGTCTGGGCGGCCTCCTCCGGCGCAGGCACATAAACGTCGTCCTCGGAATAGGGATCCGGCAGGCTCCAGTCGTCGGGATAGGACGGCGCTGCGGGATCCGGCTGCCGGGCAGAGGAATCCACCACGCCGTTGATGCCGATGTTGTTGATGCGGTTGTTGCCGCCGTTCTTGATGGTATCTCCCTTCACCGAGGCATCGCTTGCCACCACGGCCCGGATCACCAGGTTGGGGCTTTGGGCCTCATCCGGCAGCTGGGTCACGTAGCTTTTGAAGGTGCCGGTGACAGAGAAGGTAGCAAACTCGATCCAGGTCTGACCCAGGTCCTTGGAGTACCGCAGGGAGAAGTCCCTGGGGCCCGTGGAGGAGGAGGCCATCTTGATCTGGAAGGTCATATCGGTGCAGCCGGTGGTGTTGGCCACGAACTGCCAATAGGCGCCGACGGTCCAGCCGGTCTGCACCAGGGCGCCGGAGCCGTAGCTGATAAAGGCCCCAGTCACATGGGTCAGGGTGCCCCAGCCCAGGCTGGCCGCTGCAGGCAGGTTGGCAGAGCCGGAGAACTCCCATTGGACGATGGGGTCTCCCACCACGTCGGCGTTCACAAAGCCGGAGCCGCCGCCGGGATTCGGATCCTCCCCGGGCTCCGTATTCCCCCAGCCCTCGGGCCAGGTGGGAGCGGCGGGATTTTCCAGTCTGCCCGTTCCGATCCGGCCGGTCAGGCTGATGTTGTTGATCTTGCTGGTGCCGCTGCCGCTGATCTCTGCCCCGTCGCCCTTGCAGGCGGCGTTGTCGGTGACCCGGAACCGGACCATCAGATTTTGACTCTGGGCACCGTCCGGCAGAGAGAAGGTCTGCCGCTGGAGGGCGCCGGTATTGGCAATGGTATAAGCGCCGAAGCCGGTCCAGGTCCCACCGTTGTCCAGGGAATATTCCGCGGCAAAATTGGCAGGTCCGGTGCCGGAGGAGAGTACGTCCGCCGAAAGCTCCATGCCGGTGCAGCCGCTGGTGTTGAAGATCATCAGCCAGCAATCATCCACGCTCCACTGATTGATGCTCAAGGCGGAGGTGGAGTAGGCCATGGTGCCGTCCTGGGAGGCCCCCAGCCAGCCCCAGCCCTCTGTTGCGGCGGCAGGCAGAGCCGTGACCCCCGTAAAGGTGAAGGCCCCGAGGGTCTCCACGCCTTCTGCAGAGCCGGAAACGGTGATCTTGCCCAGGCGGTTGGTGCCGCCGGTGGCCACGGTGCCGCCGGCAATGCTGACTGCGTCGGTGGGGTGCAGGCGGATCCGCAGATCCTCACAGGCCGCGTCTGCAGGCAGGTCCAGGCTCACCGAGGCGTAGGAGGCCGTAACGGTATAGGCGCCGAATGCCGTCCAGGTCTGGCCCTGGTCGGTGGAAAAATCCGCGGCCCAGTTGGCCGGGCCCGTATTGGAGCCGGAGGTGGTAAAGCGCAGATTCAAAGCTCCCAGGGCAGAGGTGTCGATACCGGACATCTGCCACCAGGCAGAGGGCGTCCATTTGCTGACGTTGAAGTAGCCCGTGGAATTGAAGCTCACGTCGCCGCCGGACCAGGTCAGCTCGCCGCTGCCCTCGGTGGCAGCCACGGCGCTCTGGGAACCGGGATTGCTGCTGAAGAACCAGGCTGCCGCAACCGTGCTTCCCTCCGCAGAGGTGACTGCCGCCGGCAGAAATGCCGCCAGCATGGCAAGAGAAAGCAGCCAGGCTGTCAGCCGTCGAAGCGCTCTGTGCACAGGGATCTCCCCTCTCATTCATATTTATATTATTTTACTACAACCGGGAATTCTTTGCAAGTAATTCCGCTGTGTTTCCCGAAAAAAGAACCCACGTCCGGGGGCTGCTTCCGGCCCCGAACGTGGGTTTCCCTAGCTCAGTTGAGCAGATAAGTTTTCTTGAGGCGCTCCACCATGGCTGCGTAGGTATCCCGGCAGCCCTTGAAATCTCCTCGTTTCAGGGCCTCATAGCAGGGCTCCAGAGATTCCCGTCGGATCCGGGTATACTGCAGCTCCCGGTCGTCGCAGTAGTCGATGGCGCTGACGATGATGGGGGCGATTTCATAATACTCTTCGATGAGCTTTCGGCCGTCTTCGGTTTCCGATAGCCAGCCGTCCCGGAAGGACCGGAAGGCAGTCAGCTCGTCACAGTCGTCGGGCTTGCCCTCGTAGGCGCAAACGGCGGTGGTGATGAAGCAGAAGCCGCGCTTGCGGAAGCCGGAGGCCAGGTCGGAATAGGTCGCCCGCGCAAAGGTGTTCCTGGGATAGGCCGCCGTAAACTTTCGCTGCAGCAGCTCGGTATAGTCCTCGCTGACGGACAGCTCCAGGTTGCGGATGGCAGGGACCGTGTACCAGGCGAGGATCAGCTTGTTGGAAAACATCTCCTTTTCTCTGGTCTTTCCGTTCCGGCTGTGATGGGCCTTCCAGTCCTCCAGGAACTGCTCCGCAAAGGACTCCAGCAGCTCCTCTCTGCGAGCCGGCATGGCACAAACATACCGGTCCATGGCCAGATAGGTATCCTCAATGCCGTATTGGTAGGTCTGGAAGCTGGACTCGAATTTCTTTTTGTTAAAATTCTTAAAATAGTCCGGATAGTCCCGGATGCAGTCGAACAGGTGTTCCTTTACATAGGCCAAATCCGCGGGATCCGCTTTTCCCTGCGGAAGGATCAGATTGTCCCGCCGGAGCTTTTCGCCGCAGTACAGGCAGGAGAAGGTCTCCAGGTCCGCAGGAACCTGGATTTCTTTGCCGCAGTTGGAACAGACAAGGGTCAGGGTTTCCTTTTCCATAGGATCATCGCCTTTCTTTCTATTTCAGGCAGCGGTCATTCGCCGCAGACTGCCAGGATCTGCCGCAGCAGGTCCTCCCTGCCGGTGCCCTTTTCCGCGGAGAATGGGATCAGCAGGGTTTCCTCTGACAGGGTCAGCGTTTTCCGGATCAGCTCCTTGTTGGGCTCCAGCTCGGACTTTTTCAGCTTGTCCAGCTTGTTGGCCACCACCAGGAAGGGCCGCCCGGAGGATTTGAAATACGCCGCCATGGTGACATCGTTCTCCGTGGGCTTGTGGCGGGCGTCCACGATCAGGATGCCCAGGCTGATCCGGGTGGGATCGGAGAAATAAGCCTCCATCAGCTTGCCCCAACGCTCCTTTTCCGCCTTGGGCACCTTGGCAAAGCCGTAGCCCGGCAGGTCCACAAAGTAGGCCTTGCCGTCGATCCGGAAAAAGTTGATGTGGGTGGTCTTGCCGGGGGTCTCCCCCACCCGGGCCAGATTCTTCCGCAGCAGGACCCGGTTGATCACCGAGGATTTTCCCACGTTGGACTTGCCGGAAAAGGCAATCTGGGGCAGGCCGTCCTTCGGCAGCTTGGACAGGTCGGTGATGGACGTTACAAATTCAGCGTTTTGCAGGTTCATGAGAGTCTCCTTTCGGGGACAGTAGAATTCGAAGGTTTTTCGCCTTGGGCGGGCGGCCAATGGCCGCCCCTGCAAGGTCACTGTCGGATGTCCGGCTTGCGCTTCTTCGGAACGGGAGGCGCGGTCAGAGGCAGCGCGGAGGCCTCGGGCTGGGGCGCAAGGATCTCCTCCTGCCGGGGGAAGCAAAGGGCGGTTTCCAGCACGGTATCGGCGCTGCGGACCGTGACAAAGTTCAAAGCCTTCCGCACCGTCTGGTCGATCTCCTCCAGGTCCTTGGCGTTATCCTGGGGGATGATAACCGTCTTGACCCCGTGGCGCAGGGCGGCCATGGTCTTCTCCTTCAGGCCGCCGATGGGCAGGACCCGGCCCCGGATGGAGATCTCGCCGGTCATGGCAATGTCCCGGCGGACCCGGGCGCCGGTCAGAGCGGACACCAAGGCGGTGCAGACCGTGATGCCGGCGCTGGGGCCGTCCTTGGGCACGGCGCCCTCGGGGAAGTGGACGTGGATGTCCTTGGTCTTGTAGAAGTCCTCCGGCACGCCCAGGCTCTTGGCCCGGGAGCGGATATAGCTCATGGCGGCCCGGACAGATTCCTGCATCACCTGGCCCAGGTTGCCGGTCAGCTCCAGCTTGCCGGTTCCCTCCACCACGTTGCACTCCACCTCCAGCACCTCGCCGCCCACAGAGGTCCAGGCCAGGCCGTTCACCAGACCGATGGGATCCTCTTCGGGAAGGCGATCCGGCAGGATCTTCCGGACCCCCAGGTATTTTTCAATGTTGGCGCTGGTGACCGTGATCCGCTTGGTCTCAGGATGCTCCAGCAGCTCCATGGCCGCTCTGCGGCAGACCTTTGCCAGGTTCTGCTCCAGATTGCGGACACCGGACTCCCGGGTATAGCAGGCGATGATCTCCCGCAGGGTGCTGTCCGGGAGCCGGAGCTGGGTCTTTTTGATGCCGTGGCGGTCCCGCTGCTTGGGCAGCAGATGCTCCTTGGCGATCATGACCTTTTCCTCGTCGGTGTAGGAGTCCAGATGGATGACCTCCATCCGGTCCAGCAGAGGTCTGGGAATGGTATCCTCGTTGTTGGCGGTGGTGATAAACATGCAGCGGCTCAGATCGAAGGGCAGCTCCAGATAATTGTCCCGGAAGCAGTTGTTCTGCTCCGGATCCAGGACCTCCAGAAGCGCCGCGGAGGGATCGCCCCGGTAATCGGAGCCCAGCTTGTCGATCTCATCAAACAGGATCAGGGGGTTATTGCTCTTGACCTGGATCAGCGCGTTCAGGATCCGGCCCGGCATGGCGCCGATATAGGTCTTCCGGTGGCCGCGGATCTCCGCCTCATCATGGACGCCGCCCAGGGATATCCGGGCCAGCTTCCGGTTCAGACACTTGGCAATGGACATGGCAACGGAGGTCTTGCCCACGCCCGGAGGCCCGATCAGGCAGAGGATCTGTCCCCGATTCTCCGGGGCCAGCTGGCGGACCGCCAGGAATTCCAGGATCCGCTGCTTCACGGTCTGCAGGCCGTAGTGGTCGGCATCCAGCATCTTCCGGGCCAGCTCCACGTTCAGCCGTTCCTTGGTGGATTCGTTCCAGGGCAGCTCCAGGGCCACATCCAGGTAGTTCCGGATCACGGTGGCCTCCGAGGAGCCGTAGGGCTGCTTGCGCAGACGCTTGACCTCCTTCTTCAGCCGCTCGTCGATCTCCTCCGGCAGGTGCAGGGCGGTGATCTTCGCCTCATAGTCGTCACTGTCGTCGTCTTCGTCCCCCAGCTCCTGGCGGATGGCCTTCATCTGCTCCCGCAGATAATAGTCCCGCTGCTCCTTGTTCATGCTCTCCTGGGCCTTCTCCTGCATCTCCTCCTCCAGACCCAGGATGTTCAGCTCCTGGTTCATGCGGCGGTTGCAGAGCGCCAGCCGGCGGACGGGATGCAGCCGGTTCAACAGCTCCAGCTTCTCCTCATAGCGGAAGGTGGCTGCCTGGGCCACGATATCGCTGACGGTGCCGGGCTCATGGCAGGCCATGAGCTGCAGCATCTCCTCGCTGAGCTGACGCTGGCTCAGGTCCATAAACTCCTCGAACAGCTGGTAGGCCGTCCGGATCATGGCCTCGATCCTCGGGGTGCGGGGCAGGGCTTCATCCGGCAGCGTGCAGACTCTGGCGCTGAGATAGGGCTCGTTCTTCACCACCGTGACGACCCTGGCCCGGACCACACACTGGACCAGCAGCCGGGCCGCTTCCCCGGGCACCTTCATGACCTGCTTGATCTGGGCCACGGTGCCGATGGGATTCAGCTGATCGAAGCCGGGATCCTGATCCAGGATCGAAAGCTGGGGCAGCAGCAGGATCCGCTGGTTGGTCTTCATGGCCTTTTCAATGGCCCGAAGCGATTTATCCCGGCCCACGTCAAAGTGCATCGTCACGCCGGGAAAGGCCACCAGTCCCCGCAGGGCGAGCACCGGCAGCAATTCATATTCCATAACTTCTTCCATAGTAACCTCCTTTTTATGGGAGTGAAAAGGCGCAAAAAGGGATCTTGGCTCCCCTTTTGCGCCGGTTTGGTTCCTGATTCAGGGAGCGGTCAGGCGGTCTCCCCTCTGATGATCTGCGGCTCTCCGGTTCCGAGCACCGCTTCCTCGGTGATGCAGACCCGGTTGATGGTCTTATCCGATGGGATCTCATACATGATTTTGGTGAGGATCCCCTCCATCACAGCCCGCAGGCCTCTGGCTCCGATCTTCCGCTCCACGGCCAGCTTCGCCACGGCCTGCAGGGCCTCCGGCGTGAACTCCAGGTCCACCTTGTCGTAGGAGAAGATCTTCTTATACTGCCTGCAGAGCGCGTTCTTCGGCTCTGTCAGAATCCGCACCAGATCGTCGATGCTGAGATCCCGGAGGCTGGTGATCACCGGCAGTCTGCCCACAAGCTCGGGAATGATGCCGAACTTCAGCAGATCGTGGGGCTGCACCTGCTGGAACAGGGCGCCCACGTCCCGGTTTTTCCGGCTGCTGAGCTCCGAGCCGAAGCCCAGAGAGCTCCGGTCCACCCGGCGCTCGATGATCTTATCCAGACCGTCGAAGGCACCGCCGCAGATGAACAGAATCTTGGAGGTGTCGATCTGGATGAACTCCTGCTGGGGGTGCTTTCTGCCGCCCTGGGGAGGAACGTTGGCGATCGTGCCCTCCACGATTTTCAGCAGGGCCTGCTGCACGCCCTCGCCGGACACATCCCGGGTGATGGAGGTGTTCTCGCTCTTCCGGGCGATCTTATCCATCTCGTCGATATAGATGATGCCCTGCTCGGCCCGCTCCACGTCGTAGTCCGCGGCCTGGATCAGCCGCAGGAGGATGTTCTCCACGTCCTCGCCCACGTAGCCGGCCTCGGTCAGAGTGGTGGCGTCGGCGATGGCAAAGGGAACGTCCAGGATCTTGGCCAGGGTCTGGGCAAAGAGGGTTTTGCCGCTGCCGGTGGGGCCAATCAGCAGGATGTTGCTCTTCTGGATCTCCACGTCGGAGTCGTCGCCGAAGTAGATCCGCTTATAGTGGTTATACACCGCCACGGAGAGAGCGATTTTGGCCTCCTCCTGGCCGATGATATAATTGTCCATATACTCCTTGATCTCCCGGGGAGTGGGGAGCTTCTCGGGGTCATGGTACTCGGGTGCGCTGGTCTCGTATAAATCCTCCCGGATCAGGCTGTTGCACAGCTCTACACATTCGTTGCAGATATATACGTTATTGGGACCGGACATCATCCGCTTCACCTGCTCCTGCCGCTTGCCGCAGAAGGAACAGCGAATGCTTTTTTCACTGGGCATAAAATGCCCTCCTTTCGGGGTTGGTAGCGAACAACGGACGCCGGGGCGGGCAGCTTGCCCGTGCTGCATCAGCGGTGATCGATCACCTTGTCGATGATGCCGTAGGCCAGAGCCTCCTCGGCGGTCATGAAGTGATCCCGCTCGGTATCGGCTGCGATCTGCTCCAGGCTCTTGCCGGTGTTTTTTGCCAGGATCTCATTGAGCTTCTGCTTCATGCTCTGGATCCGCTGGGCCATGATCTGGATATCCGTGGCCTGGCCCTGGGCGCCGCCGGAGGGCTGGTGGATCATGATCTCCGCGTTGGGCAGGGCCATCCGCTTGCCCTTGGCGCCGGCGGACAGCAGAAAGGCGCCCATGGAGGCCGCCATGCCGATGCAGATGGTGGAAACATCGCACTTGATGTACTGCATGGTGTCATAGATGGCCAGGCCGGAGGTGATGACGCCGCCGGGGCTGTTGATATAGAACTGAATGTCCTTATCCGGATCCTGGGCCTCGAGATAGAGCATCTGGGCGATGATCAGGGAAGCCGTGGTGTCGTTGACCTCCTCAGACAGGATGATGATGCGATCGTTCAGCAGACGGGAGAAAATGTCATAGGACCGCTCTCCGCGGCTGGTCTGTTCAACAACATAGGGGACTAAACTCATGGCTGCTTCTCCTTTCCTTTGGGGAACCGGCGGCTCTCGCCGGTCCGGGACGGGCAAGCAGCGGGAATCCCCGCTGCTCACGAACCATTCTAACCCGGTATGGGGAAAATTATTCCTTTTCCTCGGTGACTTCCTTGCCCTCGGTGGCCACAGCGGCGCCGACCACAAGATCCTTGGCCTTGCGGACCATCAGATCGCCCTTGATCTCCTCCACGGGAACCACGGTGCGGAGCTTCTCCACATCCATGTGATAGTTCTCGGCCAGGGTGTTATACTCGGCGTTGATCTCCTCCTCGGTGATCTCCAGCTTCTCAGCCTCGGCAATGGCGTTCAGGGTCAGCCGCAGCTTCAGGCTCTGCTCGGCGGAGGGACGGATGCTCTTTTCAAAGCCGGACAGGTCGCCGCCCAGCATCTTGCTGTACTGCTCCAGGCTCATGCCCTGGGAACGGAGCTGATAGTCGAACCGATCCAGCTCGGCCTTGACTTCCTCGTCGATCATGGCGGCGGGAATGGTCATTTCGGCGTTCTCGGCGGCCTTTTCCAGCACGGCGTTTTCAAAGGCCCGGTCGATGCCCTCGGCCTTTTCCTTCAGGATGTTGGCGCGGATGTCTTCCCGCAGCTCCGCCAGCGTGTCAAACTCGGACACGTCCTTGGCCAGCTCGTCGTCCTTGGCGGGAACCTGGGTCTCCTTGACCTCGTGGACCTTGATCTTGAAGGTCACGGGCTTGCCGGCCAGCTCCTTGGCATGGTACTCCTCGGGGAAGGTGACGTTGATGTCCTTCTCGTCGCCGGCGCTCAGGCCGATGACCTGCTCTTCAAAGCCGGGGATGAAGGTGTGGCTGCCCAGACGGAGCTCATAGCCCTCGTCCTTGCCGCCGTCGAAGGGAACGCCGTCGGCGAAGCCTTCGTAGTCGAGGACCGCGGTGTCGCCTTCCTGGGCAGGACGGTCCACAGTGATGATACGGGCCACATCATTGGCCTTCTTGTCCAGCTCCTTCTCCACCTCTTCGTCGGAGACGGAAGCGGCAACCTTGGGAACCTCCAGGCCCTTGTACTGGCCCAGGGTGACCTCGGGATACAGAGCAGTCTCGATGGTGAGCTCTACGGTCTTGTCCTCGCCGAACTGCATATCGGTGACAGAGGGCTGACCCACGACCTTATAGTCCTGATCCAGGACGGCTTCTTTATAGACCTCGGGGAAGATTTCTTCCACCGCGTCGGAATAGAAAACCTCGGGGCCGTAGAGATTCTCGATCATCTTACGGGGCGCCTTGCCCTTGCGGAAGCCGGGAACCGACACATACTTGCGGTTCTTCAGATAAGCCTTCTGCAGGCCGGCCTCGAACTGATCCTTCTCGACGGTGACGACGAGCTTCAGAACGTTGTTTTCTTTGTTGGTGCTCTTGACAATCATGGTATGTTTCCTCCTGTATGGTGACGGCCGGGGGCCGTTTGTTTACCTGATTTGGGCGCAGATGGCCTAATCCCGTATATTCTATCAGAAACGCCGGAAAAAGCAAGTGTTAATTTGTGAATTTTCAGGTGTTTTCGGAACTTTTCACGGGAATCGGGCAAAAGTCCGTATAATCCGCTGCCACCAGGTGAAAGTCGATGCCCTCATAGAGGCCGGTAATTGCCAGCCGGTGGCTCTCCGAGTGCAGATGACCGTAATAGCAGGCCCCTACCTCATATTTGTGCAGCAGGTCCAGGATCGGACGGCACAGATACCCCCGGTACACCGGCGGGTAGTGCAGGAAGCAGATCTTTTCCCGGTCGCCGGCGGCCCGCAGGGAGGTCTCCAGCCGGATCAGCTCCCGGTTCAGGATCTTTTCATCGTGGGCGCCGCCCTTCTCTTCCTCAAAAAACCAGCCCCGGGTGCCGCAGATGGCCAGATCTTCATACGCATAGCAGTTGTTGTTCAGGACCCACATGTCCGAAAAACCGTTTTCTGCGCAAAACTTATAAAACTTGGAAGCGGTGGTCCACCAATAATCGTGATTGCCCTTGAGAATGATCTTACGTCCGGGAATCGCGGCAATATAGGCAAAATCCTCCCTGGCCTGGGGTAAATCCATGGCCCAGCTCAGATCCCCCAGCAGAACCGTGGTGTCCTCCGGCCGGATGACCGACAGGCCCCGGCGCAGCTTCTCCATATAGCCCACCCAGCGATTGCCAAACACATCCATGGGCTTATCTGTCCCCAGAGACAGATGCAGATCTCCGATGGCGTAGAGCATCAGCCATGCTCCTTTCTTCCGGGTTTGCAGCGTCAGAAAAGCCGCATGCAGCTTGTCAAAAATGTCTTTTTGACAGTCTCAAAACGCATGCGGCTTTAACTGTCACATATTATCCGCCCACGCGGCTCTTTTGCAGATGCTGGATGAAGAACCGGGCGGCGTTATTGTTCATAATGTGCAGGACCTGTTCTTCCTCCATCCCCTGGGCCATCAGATACCGGCCCAGGTCGTTGTAGCAGTCGACGCCGGTGAAACCCACAGGCAGCTCGTCGCAGCCGTCCAGATCACCGCCCAGAGACAGATGATGACCGCCGCCCAGCTCCAGGAAGTGGTCGATGTGCCGTTTCACGTCGCCGAAATCCGCCCGGCCCTCTGCGCGCAGGAAGGGAGAATAGAGGTTCAGGCCCACCAGGCCCCCGAAGTTGCAGATGGTTTTGAACTGCTTATCGGTCAGGTTCCGGCTGTGATTGCAGACGGCCCGGCTGTTGGAATGGCTGGCCACGATGGGGGCTGAGGTGATGTCGCACAGATCCCAGAAGGCCTGCTCGGAAAGATGGCTTACGTCGATGACGATGCCCAGCTCCTGGGCCCGCCGCACAAAGGCCTTCCCTTCCGGGGTCAGTCCCTCGCCGGTGGCGTGGGAGCCCGCCAGCAGGTTCCGGTGGTTCCAGGTCAGGGTCGTCATGACGATGCCGAGGCTTTTCAGCTCCTCCAGCCGGCCCGGATCGCAGCCGATGACCTCCGGTCCCTCCAGGGACAGGAACACCGCGTGCTTGCCCTCCTTGACGGTCTGGATCAGATCCTCCGTGCAGCGGCAGAGCCGATGGGTCTGCTTATGCCGCTCCAGCCGGTCATAAAAATCCATCAGGGCGGAAATGAATTTCTGCTCCGCTTCCCCCCGGGTCAGCGGCTCATAGTTTTGGTCGTATACGCAGCAGAAGGCATAGACCTGAATGTGGCTCATCAGCCGATCGGCACGGTTCAGATCCAGCTGCAGATCATTCTGCCGCCAGTCCTTCTTCTGCTGAAACAACTCCACGGCGGTGTCGCAGTGGAGGTCGAATACCGGGAATTTTTCTCTCATTGAAATGCGTCCTCGATCCAGTTATATTTCGGTTTTTTGGTTTCCATGCCCTCCGGGGCGTAAATCTCCAGCACGTCGAAGCGGGGCTGCAGGTCGGACTCGTTCTGGCTGAGCCAGACGGAGGCGGTGGTCCGCAGCCGCTCCTGCTTGTAATGATCCACATATTCCGCGGCCCGGGCAAAGCTGTCCGATTTGCGGAGCTTGACCTCCACAAAGACGATGTATCGCCGGTTCTGCACGATCAGGTCGATCTCCCCGAAACGGCAGCTATAATTCATAGCCACCAGCCGGTAGCGTTTTTTTCGGAAGAATTCCGCCGCCAGAGCTTCTCCCCAGCGGCCCACCAGCCGCCTGTCATCCATAGCGCTTCAAAAACGAGCGGCGGTGAATGGGACAAAGCCCGTGGGCGTCCAGGGCGGCGTAATGGGCCTTGGTGCCGTAGCCCTTATGAACGGCAAAGCCGTATTCCGGATAGGTTTTATCCAGCTCCGTCATGAGCCGGTCCCGGGTCACCTTGGCAAGAATCGAGGCCGCAGCAACCGCGGCACAGCGGCTGTCCCCCTTGACCACAGTAAGGGTAGGGAGCCCCAGTCCCGGATCCCGGTTGCCGTCCACCAGGCAGAAATCGGGCTGCGGATCCAGCCGGGAAACCGCGCCGCGCATGGCCTCGAAGGTGGCCTGCAGGATGTTGATCTCGTCGATCCGTTTTTCGTCCACCAGGCAGACGGCCCAGGCCACGGCCTCCCGGGTGATGACGTCATAGAGCTGGTCCCGCTTTTTCTCGCTGAGCTTCTTGGAATCGTTCAGGCCCGGGATCTCCAGATCCCGGGGCAGGATGCAGGCGGCAGCACAGACCGGACCCGCCAAAGGGCCGCGGCCAGCTTCGTCGACGCCGCAGACGGCTTTATAGCCCTCCGAGCGGAGGGCAGCTTCGTATTGATATAAATCTGTCATAAACGTTAACCAATCATAAACCATGTACGACAAATAACGAAGTCGGTTGCCTTGGGATCGCCTGCTGACGCAGGCGATGAATGGCGCACATTGTGCGCCGCTACGGCGAGTATCGAAACCGGTTGCCTTGGGATCGCCTGCTGACGCAGGCGATGAATGGCGCACACTATGCGCCGCTACGGCGAATGCTGAAACCGGCTGCCTTGGGATCGCCTGCTGGCGCAGGCGATGAATGGCGCACATTGTGCGCCGCTACGGCGAATTTCGGAACTGTTTGCCTTGGGCGGGCGGCCGATGGCCGCCCCTACGGGGCTATTGGGGCGTTTCCAGGGTGAAGCGGCCCAGCTTGCAGCTGCGGTATTCTTCCAATACCACCTTTGCCATCCGTTCGAGATCCAGCTCGTTTCCGGGAAGCAGGAAGCCTCGCTTGCGGGCGGCAAGCTCCATCAGCTCGAAGCCCGTCGTTTCCGGGCCCGCCTCGATCTTATACCGTTCCCGCAGGGCCTGGGGATACTCCTGCCAAAGCTGACGCATCAGACGGGCGGACAGGGTTTCCACGTCCAGAATATCATCCTTCACCGCTCCCGTGAAGGCCAGGCGCAGGCCCACCTCCGGGTCCTCGAATTTCGGCCAGAGGATGCCGGGGGTGTCCAGCAGCAGAAGGCCCTGGTCCACGGTGACCCATTGCTTGCCCCGGGTGACCCCGGGCCTGTTTTCGGCCTTGGCGCCCTTCCGGCCGGCAATCTGGTTGATGAAGGTGGATTTTCCCACGTTGGGAATGCCCACCACCATGACCTTCAGGGGCTTGCCGGCCATACCCTTCTCTGCGTAGCGGCGGAGCTTCTCCGCCAAAAGCCGCCGCAGGGCCGGGCCGAAGTCCGTGATGCCCTTGCGGTTTTTGCAGTCGGTTCGAATCACCGCCATGCCCTGGGCCTTGAACCAGGCTGCCCAGGCGGCGGTACGGTCCGGATCCGCCATATCGATCCGGTTCAGAATCACCATCCGGGGCTTGTTGCCGCAGATGGCGTCGATATCCGGGTTCCGGGAGGACCGGGGGATTCTGGCGTCCAGTATTTCGCACACAGCGTCCACCAGCCGCAGATCCGCCTCCATCATGCGGCGGGTCTTGGTCATGTGACCGGGATACCATTGAATATTCAGATCCTCAGTTGTCATATACGTCTCCCAGACGGCTCCAATCCCGTTTATTTCCCGCCGTGCGGTCCACGCCCGGCACCGCGATCCACAGGGCCTTGCCTACGATGTAGCGTTCATCCACCACGCCCAACTGGTCAACCCGGCTGTCGAAGGAGTGGTTTCGGTTGTCGCCCATCAGAAAATAGCAGCCGTCGGGGACCGTGATGCTGTAGCCGTCGCCGGCATAGATGGTTTCCTTCATCGGCGGATTTTCCGCCGGGGACCGGTTGATATAGGGCTCCTCCAGGACGGTTCCGTCCACGTAGACCCGCAGAGAGCCGGTTTCATCCTTGTGAAACTCCACAGTCTGGCCGGGACCGCCGATCACCCGCTTGACGATGGGCTTCCAGTCCTCAAACTGAGGGGTGCAGGCCACCACGATATCGCCGGTCCTGTAGCCGCCGCAAAGGAAATTGCTTTTCAGAATCAAAAAATCTCCGTCTCTGGCATAGGTTTTCTCCTCGCCCCCCACTAAGGTGGGGTACATGGAGCTGCCGGAAACCCCGACAATTCGCGCAAAGAAAATAAAGACAAAGGTCACCGCGGCAAGTATGCAGCAAAGATCGTGCAGAAGCGAATAGACGCCCCCGGTGAAGCCCCTGGCCTCAAAGGGGGATACTTTCTTCTTTTTGCCGGGCTGGCCGGAAAGCTGCTGTGTATCAGCCATGATCGTTCTCCTGTTCCGGGGATATCCCCGCTATACTCCAAAGTTCGCATTATATATTATATACTACGCGGCGTCAAATTCCAAGCCCCAAAACAATATTTTTTGTAGTCTTGCACAAATTGCAGGTTTGAATTTTGCGGAATCTGCCATTCCTATGTGACAGGTTTTCTCTTGATTTTCTTCGGATTTCCGGGTAAAATAAAACCAGAAATCAATGGAAGGAGCTTCCGGATGAGCGAACTGTACGGAGACGACTTTATCACCATCACCGATGAGGACGGCAAGGAATATGAGTTGGAGGTCCTTGCGACCACAGAATACAATGGCGCCACCTATCTCGGCGTCTGCCCCGCCGGTCTCGACGAGGAGGAAGAAATTGAGGTCAGCATTCTGAAGGTCACCGAGGAAGACGGTGAGGAGCTTTTAGAGGCCGTCACCGACGAGGAAGAGCTGCAGGCGGTCTACGATCTGCTGCTCAACGAGGAAGAAGACGAGGACGAAGAGGACTGAGCCCTTTGACCGGCACGCAGTCCAACGATAGAACAGAATAGAAACAAGCCCTGCTTGGTGCGTGATGCCCCCTTTTAGACCCACATCAATCATTCGGGACGCCTGATCTTCCGGAATGGATTGTAGACCTCCCGCCCCGGCCTCGACCGTCGGCGGACGTTGGGAACAGAGAAGTTTCAGAGGGGCGACCCACCTGCCCGTATCGTGCAGGTTATAAATGGGAGCACACGGCCACAGCGGGGTTTTTTTCGGCTATTTTCAGCCGTTTCCGGACGGGGGTTCGCGCAGAATCGCCTGTTTCGGATATTTTTTTGGTTTCATGCAATTTTTTCTTGCAACTGAAGAGGAAACGCGCTATAATATGTGCTAACTGGTCACAGGTGACTGTACCGAAAGCAATTATTGAGAGGATTGATGAAACATGAGCGCATCTGCATCCAAGAAGAAGCGCAAGGAACTCGAAACGCAGGGTCTTTCCCCCAAGGAGATCCGCGCAAAAAAGGAAACTGATAAGCGGAAGAAGACGACCCGCAATATTATACTTGCTGTGGTAGCTGTCCTTCTGGTGGCCGCCATTGTGGTGGGTATTATTGCCCTGCTGAATCACCGCTACCGCCAGACCGTCGCCACCGTCGGCGATCAGAAGATTACCGTTCCGGTCTACAACTGCTTCTATGCCAACAACGCCAACCAGATGTATTCCTACCTGTCCCAGTTCAATGCGGTTCAGCCCAATGTGAAGTTCTCCGAGCAGGCCAACCCCTACGGCGAGGGCACCCTGGAGGATTATCTGGTGGAGTATACAAATTCCTATCTCCAGTCCGTTTACATTCTCTACAGCAAGGCCCAGGCCGACAGCAATTTCCAGCTGAGCCAGGATGGCAAGGACAGCATTGCCAAGGCCCTGCAGACCATGAAGGACGACGCTGCTGCCCGGGGCTATCCCGACGCGGACAAGTTCCTCTCCCAGGCCTACGGCAGAGGCACGACCCTGGAGGACTATGAGACCTACCTGAACATCACCACCGTCGCCGCCGAGTATGACACCTATCTGCAGAGCACCTTCGCCCCCACCGAGGAGGAACTGAAGTCTGCCTATGAGGCTGCGCCCGACGATTACGACATCGTTGCCTTCTCCTACTCCGACACCAAGGCTGTGGGCAAGGTGGACAAGGAAAACGAGGACAAGGAAGTCGAGATCACCGACGAGGACAGAGCCGAGGCCAAGAAGAACGCTGAGGCCAAGGAAAAGGAGTTCCCCGCCGACGCCACCGAAACCCACGTCCGGAAGTCCAACGTCTCCAGCAACAAGGAGATGGCTGATTGGCTGTTTGACGCCGCCCGTAAGGAAGGCGACATCAAGACCTTCCAGCTGGATGAGGAAGGCAACAACTACCGGACCATCAAGTTCGGCAGCCGTGACACCAATGATTACGCCCGCGTTACCGCTTACGTGATCGAGATCCCGAAGGACAAGGCTCCCGAAGCCGTACAGCCCGAGACCGCGACTCCCGATGCCGAGGCTCCCGAGACTGAGGCCCCCGAGACCGAGGCTTCCGAGACCGAGGCCCCCGAGACTGAGGCTCCCGAGACCGAGGCCCCCGAGACCGAGGCTCCCGAGACTGAGGCTCCCGAGACTGAGGCTCCCGAGACTGAGGCTCCCGAGACTGAGGCTCCCGAGACTGAGGCCCCCGAGACTGTGGCTCCCGCCGACGATGAGAAGAAAGACGACGAGAAGACCCCCACTGCCGAAGAAACCCTGGCCAAGATTGTTGACGGTCTGAAGCCCGAGATGACCGACGCGGAATTCGAGGAATACGTCAAGGCCCAGTACAAGGCCGTTTCCACCGAGGTTCTGGACAAGAACGATCTTCCCGAGGAAGTCAACGAGTATCTGTTCTCCGCCGATCGCAAGGCCGGCGACTACGAGACCATCACCACCGAGGACACCTACTACGTGGTGCGCTACGTCTCCACCAACGAGATGACCTACCGGAACGAAATCGTCAAGAACAGTCTGTACAACGCCATGTACAGCGAGCTGATGGCTTCCGTCACCATCGACGTGGACAAGAAGGCGCTCAAGTACGCCAACACCGATCTCACCTTCTATCCCTCCTCTGCCAACTGATATTGGCGTATAAGAAACCCGCTGCGGAATCCTTCCGCAGCGGGTTTTTGTGTTCTGTTCTGAAAATTTGGATTTGTCGCGCCGTAGGGGGCGGCGTCCACGACGCCCCGAACGTACCGATTTCTGATATCTGCGGGCCGTCGAGGACGCCGGCCCCTACGGAGAATTCATAACAGCCCCACAAATCCCGATTTTCGGTCTGCTCTGCCAGTCAGATTTCTTCAAGCGCGTCTGTCGCAAAGAAATACAGGAGCTTCCGGGTGACAGGCAGGCCGTAGATCCGCTCCAGAGCAAGGCCATAGGCCTCCAGCTGGGGGCGATATTGCTTTGCCCGCTCCCCTTCTTCCCCGGGCTTGATCCGGTCGGTCTTGAAGTCGATGACGGTGATGGCGCCGTCTTTGATCAAGAAGCAGTCGGTGACGCCCTGGAGCATCAGCTGCTCTCCCTGGGCTGCAGGCGCATAGGGCTCCGCAGGTGTAAGGATGGAGAATTTCACTTCCCGGAAAACCTGCTCCGCCTGGCGGATCAGGCTGCCCAGCTCTCCCTCGAATACCCGGAACAGCTTCTCCGGGGAAACGGCCTTTGCCTGCTTTTCGGTCAGGAAGCAGGCTTCCACCATGCGGTCAAGCTGTTCCCGGATCTGCTCCAGAGAAGCCGTGCGGGAAAAATCCAGGTACTGCATGGCCTGGTGGACTGCGGTTCCCCGCTCGGCAGGGGTCAGGCTCCGATCCTCCCGCAGCAGCGCGGGTTCCCGGAGTCTGGCCCGGCGACGGAGCGTTTGAACGCCGTCATCCGCTTCCTCATCCAGATTCCTGCCCTTGAGCTGGGTGGCGGTCAGCTTAGAAGGCGTATCCACCGCCCCCGGGTAGGGATAAACATAGCGGAGATATTCCGTGGCCTTCACCGGGTCCGGAGCCTCCGTCACCGCCGACCCGGTCTTCGGGACTGCGGGCTGCTCTGCTTGTTCCGCCTGCAGATCGTGATACTCGATCCGCCAGGGGATCTCCGAAACAAAGGTCTCCTCCGGTTTGCCGCCCACCGCATGGAGGGCGCCGGCCTCGGTCCGCAGCAGGGCTGCCAGCAAAACCCAGTCTCCCAGACAGCCGGCCTGGGCCGACAGGGCCGGTACGGTCTCCGGCGTCAGCCGTTCCGCCAGGTTCCGCAGCTTGGTAGTTGTGGCGGCGGAGCAGTAGGTCATAATCAGCATATCCCGGGGCCGAGTCATGGCAACATACAGCACCCGAAGCTCCTCGGAAAGGTTTTCCGCCTTGGTCTGCCGGCTGATGGCCGTCCGGGCAATGGAGGGGAACATACAGTTGGAGGCGGCGTCATAGACGCTGCAGCCCGCCCCCAGCCGGCTGTGGAACTGGACCTTTTGCTTGAGATCGTCGGTGTTGAAATTCTTGGAAAGATCGCTGAGAATCACCACCGGGAACTCCAGACCCTTGGACTTGTGGATGCTCATCACCGTGACAGCGTTGGTTTTGGCCGTCTCTCCGGACACGCCTCCCTGCTGCTTCAGGGTTTCCACGTAGTACAGGAACTGGTGGAGGCTCTTTTTGCCTCCCTCGGCAAAGCCGGCGGCCAGCTCATCGAAGACCCGCAGGTTCCGCAGTCTGGGCGCCCCGTTCTCCATGGCCCCGTAGACGGATTCCAGGTCGGTTTTCTGCCGGATCCGCTCCATCAGGCTGTGGAGCGGCAGCTCCCGGGACAGCTCCCGCAGCTCACAGATGGTCTCCAGGGCCCGTTTCAGATTGGCAGAGGCCTCCGGGGCCTGCGTCAATGCGTCATAGAGGTCCAGCTTCAGCTTCCCTGCCCGGGCCAGGGCCAGCTCCGTCCCGCTGACCCCGAACAGGGGACTCAGCAAAGCTCCTGCCAGGGGAATATCCCGATGCACGTTGTCAAGGACCTTCAACAGATTGAGCAAGGACTCCACCTCAGAGGTTTCGAGGATGCTCTCGCCGCTGTCGCTGGCGGCAGGGATCCCCTGGTCCCGCAAAGCGTCCAGATAATACCCGGCAGCGTTCCGGGGAGACCGGAGCAGGATCACGATGTCTCCCGGCTCCACGGGACGGGTCCCGTTTTGCGTGCGGACCGGGGTTTTCTCCGTCAGCAGGCGGCGGACCCGCCGGGCCACATACCGGGCCTCGGCCTTGGTCTTTTCCGGGGTTTCCGCCTCCTCGTCGGACCCATCGGCCTTGGTGGAAAGGCAATGGAGCTCCACCTGGGTCTGGGGCAGGGGCTGCTTGGGCTGGCCCGGCTGCAGCGCCTCGGCGGGACCGTAGGTCAGATCTCCCACCCGGGGAGACATACAGCGGGAAAACACCGCGTTGACCGCATCCAGTATTGCCTCGCCGGACCGGAAATTCTGAGACAGCAGGATCCGCTGCCGGTCCTCGGGTCCGACTTCGACGGCGTCGGGATAGGCGTTGTATTTGCGGATAAAGATCGTGGGATCCGCCAGGCGGAAGCGGTAGATGGACTGCTTCACGTCCCCCACCATGAACCGGTTTTTTCCCTCCCGGGAAACCGCCCGGAACAGGCTGTCCTGCACCTGATTGGTATCCTGATATTCGTCCACCAGGATCTCCCGGAAGCGCTGGGACACCAGCTTCGCCGTCGGGGTGGGGGTCAGCCCGTCGGGCTCCAGCAGCAGGCGGACCGCCTCATGCTCCAGATCGTTGAAATCCAGGGCGTGAAGCCGATGCTTTTCCGCTGCGTATCGCTCTGTAAAGGCCTCGATCAGGGAGAACAGGCCCCGCAGGGCGTTGCTTGTGAGCCGCAGATCAGAAAGCATCTGGGCGGAATCCCCATAAAAGACCTCGAACCAGGCCTTGATCCTGTCGGTGACAGAGTCCCGGATCCGCTTCACGGTTTTCTGCCGGTCCGGGTCCTCGCAGTTGGTGATGCTGCCCAGCTTCCCGAAGAGCTTGGGTTCCCCGGCGGCCGCTCGGATCTCATCCCAGGTCCGGAGGCTCTGCAGCCGGTCCAGAAGCGCCAGGTTCTCTTCAAAGGTTGGCTGATATTTCACCAGGGCCGGGGTGTCCTCGATGATCCGCAGGGCGCAGGCCAGGATCGGCTTCTGGTCCTCCAGCATTTGCCGGAAGCCGCGGATCAGCTCCTGCCCCCAGACCGTATCCTCCGCGGAAAGCTCCGGGGCCAGCTCCAGCATCCGGCCGCAGTCCCTCAGCCATTGGTCGGGAAACAGCCTGCATTGGGCGGTTTTATAGGCGTCCAGCAATAGGCCCTGTACGTGATTGTCGTCCCGGCCGGCCCCCAGACCGTCCACCAGGGATTGCAGCTCCGGATCCTCGGCCAGGGTTTCGTAGCGCTCGCTGAGCAGCTCGTCTGCCAGCTCCTCCCGGATCGCCATGGCCTCCGTCTCCTCCAGCATCCGGAAATCCGCCGGGATGTTCAGCTCATAGGCAAACTCCCGCAGAAGATTGGCGCAGAAGGAATGGATGGTGGAAATCTGCGTCAGATAGAGCCGGCTCTGCTGCCGCTGCAAATGGGTATTCTCCGGATCCAGAGCCAGGCGCTCGGTCAGCTCCCTGGCGATGCGGGTCCGCAGCTCCGCAGCAGCCTTGGTGGTAAAGGTGATAATCAAAAACTCGTTGAGATTGCAGGGCTCGTCCCGGTTCAGGATCCGCTCCATCAGCCGCTCCACAATGACCTTGGTCTTTCCGGAGCCGGCGGCGGCGGATACCAGGATGGGACCGCCCGGACGCTCCACAGCCAGTTTTTGGGCCGCGGTCAGCTTATCATCAGCCATTGTCTCCATCCTCCTTTTCCAGAGCCTCCCAGAAGGCTTCCCGGGACACTCGCTTTCTCCGGCGCAGGCTGATCTCGCCGCTGTCGATGTGGCAGACCTCCCGGTATTCGCACCACTTGCAGGCGTTGTGGGCCTCGTTGCGCCAGAAGGGGTTGGGCTCGATCCGGCCCTGCCAGATCTCGTCCGCCAGACGGCCCAGCACCCGGTTCACATGCCGCTCCATCTGCCGGAGCCGCTCCGCGTCCGCCAGGTCGCCGGTGCGGGCCTTGTCTTTCTTTACGTAGTGATAGGGCAGGAACACGGGGGTCACGGTTTCCGGCTCCATGGCCCGGAGGATCTCCTCGTCCTCCAGCAGCAGGCCCTTCCGCTTGAGGGTCTTCCGGTGGACCTTCTCCGCCTCCTCCGGGTCGGGACGGCCCTTGAGGGACTGGACGTCATATTTCGCCGGCAGATACAGCACTCCCGCCGGCTCCAGGGGCCGGCCGTAGAACCGCTCCGCCTCCCGGGTCAGGGCAAAGAGATAGATCAGCATCTGCAGCCCAAGGCCCTCCAATATTTCGGTATAATCAAAATCCTTTTGCCCGGTCTTGTAGTCTACCACCCGCAGATAGGTCTTACCGGCGGCTGTGGTATACAGGTCCACCCGGTCCACAAAGCCTCGAAGGCTCCCGGCGGCCAGGTCTCCCGTGACCGGGATCGCTGTGGAATCCTTGAAGGCAAGCTCGAAGGAGACCGGCACGAACTCCGACTGCCGCATTTCCGCATAGAGGTCCCGGACGATCTGCCGCACCTCCCGGAAGTTTCTGCGAAACAGGTATGCCCCCCGCTCGGAATAGGCCTCCAGGTCGTTGAGCTGCTTCTTGACGAAGGCTTCGCAGCTCTCCTCCGCCAGCTCCAGGGTCCGCTCCAGGCTCACCGCCCGGAAGCCTCCCTCCTGCTGGACGGTGCGGACCGTGGATTCCAGGACAAAATGCACGAACACGCCAAACAGGGAGGCGTCCACCCGGGCCTCCTTCTGCTCCCGGACCGACAGGCCGTAGCGGAGATAATAGGCATATTTACAGGAGGCAAACTTCTCCACCCTGGAGGCGTCCAGGCCCAGGTGCTCGCCGTAGAGGGCGCGGACCGCGTTCCTGTCCAGGGTGCCGGGGCTGTAGGCTGCCCGGGTCAGCAGCGCTGAAACCGGCGCGGCCTGCTCCGGCAGCTGAGAAACCGCCTTGTCTCTGGCGGCCTCCGGCAGATTTGCCAGCAGGGCCGTCAATTGCCGTTCGGTGGCCGGCAGCGGCGTGGTCGGCACCGGCCTGCGCCGGGGAAACAGCTCCGCGATCCGGGTAAACAGATAGCTGGGGTTCTCCCCGCCGCAGCCCAAAAACAGGGTCTCCTCTGGAGCGGTCAGAACCGTATAGGCCGTGAGCAGCTCCCGGTCCATCCGCTCGCTGTCCTCCGGGGCCACCTGCAGGCCCGCAACGCTCATCATCCGCCGCTCGGCGTCGGAGATGAGTCCCGCCGAGGTCTCATAGGCCGGCAGGTATCCGTCTTCGGCTCCCAACAGCAGCAGATGCCGGACCCGGACGTTCCGCATGGCGGAAAGCTGGCCCACCCGGACCCGATCCAGGGTGCTGGGCACTGTGCCCACGGTATTCTGGGTCAGAGCCGCCCGGAACAGCCGGTAGAAGTCCTCCGGCGTGCGGACGGTTTTTCCCAGAACGCCGTAGATCTGCTCCATGGTGCCCAGCAGGATCGCATAAAGCTGGGAAAGGGCCTGGGCCTGCTGCAGCTGCAGCGCCGCCTCCAGGGCCTCGGTCTTCTCGGTCAGCTGCCGGTTAAGCTCCACAGCCTTGAGAAAGGCGTCCAGTGCGTCCACCTGGTCTGCCGTGTTTTTTGCCTCGCTCAGGCCCCGTTTCAGGACGGAAATCGGGCCGATGGCCCGCTCTCTCGCCAGATTCAGCGGCGCCAGAAGCTGCTGCAGCGCCTCGGGGTCGGTGTGGTCGTCCTTCTGGAAGCCCGCAGGATGCCGGTCAAAGGGGGCCTCCCACCGGCTGCCCTTGAGCCGCCAGACAAAGCCGTAATTTTCCAGCCGGTCCGCCTGGTCCGGATCCACCGGAGCGTAACCGGATTTCAGATATTCCGAAAGGCTCCGGGCATCCATGCCGCAGGCCGCAGCCTCCAGCGCGTAGAGCACGCAGCGGATCACCGGCTGGCTCAGAATCTCGCTGGCGCCGGAATAATAGGCGGGGATCCGGCTGCGATCCAGCAGGTTTTCCAGGATCGGGCGGTACCGGCCCGGGTCTGTATAGGCAATGGCCACGTCCCGATACCGGGCCCCGGACAGCAGCAGCATCTGGAGCCGGGCCAGCATGGCGTCGCATTCCTCCCCGACAGACCGGCCATGGCAGAGCTGGATTCGTTGGGTCTCCCCCTCCCAGGCGGTCAGCGCGGGGGAGAAGATCCGGCGGGACAGATGCCCCAGCTCCGTTTCCTCCTCCGGGCCCAGCAGCGGAGACGGGCGGAACAGCACCTGCTGCCGTCGGGCGCACTCCCGCAGGGCTGCGGCGGTCTTCCTGGGCACGGAAAACACGGTCTGGCCGGCATCCAGCCGGTCACAGGTCAGATAGACCGTCATCCGGTCCGCCTTTTGCATGAGTGCCTCCAGAACCTCCAGCTCCTGATTGGTGAAGTCCGTGAAGCCCTCCACCACGATATGCGCCATGCGGCCGTAATCGCTGTCATAGATGGCGTCCCGCAGCCGGTCCAGCCGGGTGGAGGCGTCCTGCAGGGCCCCGGCGCAGACCGCGTCAAAGCTCTCCAGGATCAGGCAGAGCTCCTCTAATTTTTCTGACAGGGGCTGGCTCAGCCGTTCCTTGGCCCTGCGCACATCCTCAGCTCGAAGACCGTAGCCGTGAAACTCGTCCACCACCTGCAAAAGCTGCTGGAGAAACTCCGGCTTTGTCACATGGCGGCCATAGAGCTTCAGCCTGGGCCGCAGCTGCTCCAAAGCCCCGGCCATGGCGATAAGCCTGCCGCTTTTGTCCATGGTGGAGATCGCCGCGCCGCCCACCTGGGAGAATACCCGGGTGGCCATTCTGGTGAAGCTCAAAACCTCGGCATGGCGGCTGATCGTGTCGCCGCCGGCCCTGCACAGGGCCATCTCCGCGTCAAAGGAGTTCTGTTCGGGCACGATCAGGATCCGTTTGTGGGGATCGGAGGCTGCGCCGTCACAGATCTCCCGGATCGCCGCGTCGGCGTTCCGCTTCCAGTCCCGGCTGTATTGCAGATACAGCATCAAATCACCCCGATTTCTTTCTGATTGCACCCATTGTACCATAACCCGAGGGACAAATACAGGACATTTTCAAATTTATTTTTTCACCGCCCTTGCCAAGCCCCGGTGTTTTACGGTATAATAGCAAAAAAGAGGAGTTGCAGCCGGGGCGGGTTCGGATCCCGCCGGATCGGAGGATCGGATATGAAAATTGCCATCATCGGAGCGGGGGCCTCCGGCATGGCCGCGGCAATTACCGCCGCGGCCTCCGGGACCCATGAGATACTGTTGTTCGAGCGTCAGGCCAGGGTCGGCAAAAAGCTGCTGGCCACCGGCAACGGGCGCTGCAATCTGACCAACCGGCAGGCAGCCGTTTCCCACTATCACGGGACGGACCCGTCGTTCATTCTGCCTGCGCTGCAGGCCTTTCCGGTGGAATCCACCCTGGATTTCTTCTCCGCCCTGGGCCTGTACACGGTGACCGAGCCCGGCGGACGGGTCTATCCCTACTCCGACCAGGCCAACAGCGTGGTGGACGTGCTGCGGTTCGGGCTGGAGCGAAAGAATATCACCCTCCTTGCCGGCACGGAGATCACCGGCGTCAAGCATGACGCGGAGGGCTTTTTACTCCGGGCGGGCAGCGAAAGCTACCGGGCCGACAGACTGATCGTAGCCTGCGGCGGCGCTGCCGGCACCAAGCTGGGCGGCGGCCTTTCCGGCTACCAGCTGCTGCGGAGTCTGGGCCACCACTGCACCAAGCTCTATCCCTCCCTGGTGCAGCTGAAAACCGACACGGAGCAGGTCCGGGGTCTCAAGGGGGTCCGGGCCAACGCCAGACTTCGGCTGCTGCTGAACGGCAGTCTGCTGGCCGTCGCAGGCGGTGAGGTGCAGTTCACCGAGTACGGCATTTCGGGCCCGGCGGTCTTTGATCTGTCCCGGGCCGCTTCCACCGCCGAGGGCACAGAGCTGCATCTGGATCTGCTGCCGGATATGCGGAGTGAGGAGCTGCTTTCCACCCTCTGCATCCGGATCTCCCGCTATCCCAACATGCTGTGCGAGGATCTGCTGACCGGCATCCTCCACAACCGTCTGGGCCGGATGCTGCTGAAATCCGTGGGAGTCCCCCTGTCCAATCCCCTGACCTCTCTGAACTGGAAGCAGCTCACCGACGCGGTGGAAGCCTGCCACGACTTCCGGCTGCGGGTTTTGGGCAACATGGGCATGGAGCACGCCCAGGTGACCGCCGGCGGCATTTGCACCCAGGAGTTCTGCGCCGAGACCCTGGAAAGCCGGATCGTGCCCGGCCTCTATGCCTGCGGCGAGGTGCTGGACGTGGACGGCGACTGCGGCGGCTACAATCTGCAATGGGCCTGGTCCTCCGGACTTCTGGCCGGAAAACTGAGGCAAGCATCATGCTGACAATTCGAGATCTGGTCCTGCCGATCCGGCACGACCCTTCCATGCTCTACTATCTGGCCGCCAACGCCCTGCGGATCCCCGCCTCCGAGATCACGGATCTGCAGATCCGCAAAAGATCCATTGACGCCAGAAAAAAGAACCAAATTCAATACGTCTATACCGTGGACGTTTCCACCCGTCACAGCGAAAACCGGGTCCTCAAGCAGTGCAGGAACTCCAAGGTGAGCCTGTCCCGGCCAACGGTCTACCGGGTGCCGAAGCCAGCCTCTCCGCCGGAGCACCGGCCTGTGGTGGTGGGCTTCGGCCCCGCGGGCATGTTCGCCGCCCTGGCCCTGGCTCTGGCGGGTCTGCGGCCCGTTGTGATCGAACGGGGGCAGGACGCCCGGCGCCGCCACGAGGCGGTACAGCGGTTCTGGCAGACCGGGACCCTGAACCCGGAATCCAACGTCCAGTTCGGCGAGGGCGGGGCGGGAACCTTCTCGGACGGGAAGCTCAACACCGGCACAAAAAACGAGCGGATGGGCTGGATTCTGCGGCAGATGGTCCAGGCCGGGGCGGACGAAAGCATACGCTACGACGCCAAGCCCCACGTGGGCACCGACGTGCTGCTGCAGGTGGTGCAGAATCTTCGCAAAAGGATTTGCGACTTGGGTGGCGAGGTGCGGTTTGAGACCAAGCTCGTCGGGCTCCACACGGAAAACGGAAGGCTCTGCGGCGCAAGCCTTTGCAGCGGCGGTGAAACCACCCTTCTGCCCTGTGACCGGCTGATTCTGGCCCCTGGCCACAGCGCCCGGGACACCTTTGAGATGCTGCTCTCCGCCGGGTTGACCCTGGAGCCCAAGCCCTTCTCCATGGGGGTACGGATCGAGCATCCCCAAAGTGCCGTGGACTTGGCCCAATACGGCCAAAGCCGGACGGAGCAGGGCCTGCCTCCCGCGGATTACAAGCTCAACGTCCACCTGCCGGACGGAACCTCCGCCTACACCTTCTGCATGTGCCCCGGGGGGTACGTGGTGGCAGCGGCCTCTGAGGAGAGTCGGGTGGTGACCAACGGCATGAGTGATTTTGCCCGGGACGGGGAGAACGCCAACGCCGCTTTGCTGGTGACCTTGAGCCCGGAGGATTTTCCGGATCCCTCCCCCCTGGGGGGCATGTACTGGCAGCGGCAGATCGAGGAAGCGGCCTTCCGGGCCGGCGGCTCTGATTACCGGGCTCCCGCCCAGCTGGTGGGAGACTTCCTGCGAGGCGTTCCCAGCACAGCACTGGGACAGGTCCAGCCCACCTATCGGCCCGGTGTGACCCTCTGTGACCTGCATCGGGTTTTGCCCCAACGAATCACCCGGGTTTTGGAGCAGGCGATTCCGGCCCTGGGAGCCCAGATGGCGGGCTACGACAGCCCGGAGGCGGTGATGACCGCCCCCGAGACCCGCAGCTCCTCGCCGGTCCGGATCCTCCGGGGCGCGGATCTCCAGTCCGTCTCTCTGCCGGGGATCTACCCCTGCGGCGAGGGCGCCGGCTACGCCGGCGGCATCATGTCCGCGGCGGTGGACGGTCTGCTCTGCGCCG
Organism: Oscillospiraceae bacterium; assembly: GCA_902767915.1. Classification (GTDB taxonomy): domain Bacteria; phylum Bacillota; class Clostridia; order Oscillospirales; family Oscillospiraceae; genus JAFRPC01. Next base: position 104,519 of record CACXJE010000001.1, read on the forward strand.
AGGCTCTGATCCGGGATTTGAATTGTTGAAGGCAGAAAAAGGCGTGCTGCAAGCAGTTTGCAGCACGCCTTTTTGATGCAGCGTTAATGTCCCAGCACAAAGGCCACGATGGCGGCAATCGAGAACACAACGCCGGCCACGACGTAGCCTCCCTTCCGGTAGTATCGGCCCGCAGACCAGATGATGCCGGATACGATGGCAAGACCGATCGTCAGAGGATGAGATGAAAGAAAGTTCAAAGCAGGTCCTCCTTCACATTTTTACAACTCATAGCTTTGACCCGTGCAGTCAGGTCACGCGCCGGCCTCAGGTCGGGTCCCAGAGGTGCACCGCCCAGACTATGCAGCAGGGCACGATCACGCCGGGGATCGACAGCAGCCCGGAAATGGCGGCGTAATTTGAATCCTTGAAGCCGAAGGCCAGAATCACGTGGAACACGGTCACGATCACGTTCATTGCCAGCACAAGGGCCTCGGAGGCAATGATCACATACTTTCCGGCCTTGACCCCCAGCACCCGGAGGATCCACCCCGCCATTGGAACAAGGGCCAGCGCCAGGATCAGAATGCCGGGGTTGAACCAGGAGTCCAGGAACAGATACAGGAATGCATAGGGCACCAGATAAAGCATCCAGCCCCGCAGCAGGTGCACATACAGGCTGAAGACCGTCACAAGAATGGCATATACGATCAGGATCAAGGCCATGACGCAGCCTGCGGCCCGCCGCCTTGCCCAACTCTTTTTCAGTTGATCCATCATTACGATTCCTTCTTTCTTGTTGGAGCGCGGAGGTGCGCCCCGTTCTCTACCTGTTAATGGCAATTATACCACAAATGTTACAGGATTGGAAGTGTCGGAACCCAATTTTTTTCGGTGCCCCCGCGGAATTGCAATCCGGCGGGATTCATGCTATAATATGACCAACTCAAATGAAAAGAGGGATTTGCTATGGAACGGACCTATCGGAGCTGGGCCGAGGAGCCCTTCTCCTCAAGACAGAAGGAATATACCCGGCAAACGCCCCTGCTGTGCCCCCACGGGAAGCTGCTGGCCAAGGGCTGGGCCCGGCGCAATGTGTTTACCTATGACCGCAAGCGGGTGAAGCACCCCCTCCGGCGGAAGGAATGGGACTTCTATCAGCTCTCAAACGGCAGGCAGATGGTTCAGATCAGCTTTGCCAATATTTCCCTGGGCGGCTATGCCTCGGCGGTGCTGGTGGATCTGGAGCAGCAGAAAACCCTTTGCAGCCAGATGGCGATCTTCTTCGGCGGGAAGGACAAATACGTGCTGCCGCCACGGGGAGACGTGCCCGGAACCGTCCGGATGGAGGTCAACGGGGCCGTCTTTGAGACCGTGACCACGGAAACCGACCGGCGGCTCTCCTTCACCATGGGGGACGTCAGCTGCGAATTTACCATGGACATCCTGCCGGGGCTGGAAAATCTCACCACCGTGCTTCCCTTCCCGGCCCATCCGGATCGGTACTTCCTCACCACCAAGCAGAACTGCATGCCCTGCGCCGGCAGCCTCCGCAAGGGGGAGCAGGTCTGGGAATTCTCCAAGGACGACACCTTCTGCGTGATGGACTGGGGCCGGGTCTGCACCCCCTATTCCCTGGTCTGGTACTGGGGCAACGGCTCCGGTTGGGTGGAGGGTCCCGACGGGAAGCAGCACCTTTTCGGCTTTGAGATCACCTGGGGCATCGGGGACGAGGCCCGGGCCACGGAGACCGCCCTGTTCTGGGACGGAAGGCTCCACAAGCTGGGCCCCGTGGATGTGCAGACCTTCCCCAAGCCCGACGGATACACGAAGCCCTGGGTTTTTGTCAGCCAGGACGACCGGTTCCGGCTCACCATGACCCCCTTTTACGACCACCACTCGGATCTGAACGTCCTGGCCATGCGGATGCACTCCCATCAGGTCCACGGCCGCTGGAACGGCACCGTCACCCTGGACGACGGCACCCGGGTGGAGATCCGGGACCTTTACGCCTTCTGCGAGTATGTGGAAAACCGCTGGTGAGGCCAAGCCCGACAAAATCAGACAATTTAAGAATTTTAACTATTCCATTTTCCCTCTATCTTTGTTATAGTATACAAAGTATGCAAAAAACAAACGGAGGGTTCCCATGATAATCTGTGTAGTATGCGACGTGTTAGGAAAGGCAAACAACGGTACCACCATGGCCGCGCTGGATCTGATCCAAGCCCTGAAGGAGCGGGGGCATCTGGTTCGGGTGGTCTGCCCGGATCTGGACCGGATGGGCCAGGAGAATTTCTATGTGGTGCCTGTCCGGAATCTGGGACCGCTGAACAACTACCTGCAGAAAAACGGCGTGGAGCTGGCAAAGCCGGAGCGTCGGATTCTGGAGCAGGCCATGCATGGCGCGGACCACGTACACATCATGCTGCCCTTCCCGCTGGGCATCAAGGCTCTGAAGGTGGCGAAGGAGCAGGGGCTGCCTGTGACCGCCGGCTTCCATTGCCAGGCCGAAAACTTCACCAGCCATATTTTTATGAAGGACTTCAAGCCGGCGAACACCCTTACCTACAAGACCTTCTACCGGCTGTTCTACCGCCATGTGGACGCGGTCCACTATCCCACGGAATTCATCCGGGAAACCTTTGAGAACGCCACCGGCAAGACCAACGCCTACGTGATCTCCAACGGCGTCCGTTCCGCCTTTCAGCCCGCTCCCTCCCTCCGGCCCAAGGAGCTGGAGGGGAGATTTGTGATCCTCTTTATCGGCCGCTACAGCAAGGAAAAGGCCCACAAGGTGCTGATCGACGCCGCCGCTCTGAGCCGCCACGCCAAGGAGCTTCAGCTGATCTTTGCCGGCTCCGGCCCCCTCCGGGAAAAGCTGGAAAAACGGTCCAGAAAGCTGGCCAATCCGCCGATCTTCCGGTTCTTCTCCCGGGACGAGCTGGTCAGGACCATCAACTACGCGGATCTTTACGTTCACCCCTCGGAGGTGGAGATTGAGGCCATCTCCTGCCTGGAGGCCATCTCCTGCGGGCTGGTGCCGGTGATCTCCGATTCCTATCGGAGCGCCACCCGGTTCTTCGCCCTGGACGAGAAAAACCTCTTCGCCTGCAACGACCCGCAGGCTCTGGCGGATCGGATCGACTACTGGCTGGAGCATCCCGCCGAACGGCAGGAACGCAGCCGGGCCTACCTGGGCTACACGGTCCAGTTCAATTACGAAAACTGCATGGATCGGATGGAACAGATGATCGTGGAAACCCACGACAGAGTCCGGTCCGGGAAACGCTAAGGAAGACCTATGCCGAAAAAAATCATCACCTATCAAGATCCGCTGCACGACGATTTCGCCGGCAACAACATCCGGACAAAACCTGTTCCCGCAGATTTTCCCTTTGCTCTGAAGGGCCCCTTCTGGGCGGTGCCGGAATTCATCTTATATCGGTTGATCGCAACCCCCCTGGTCTGGCTCATCGGAAAGGTGGGCTTCGGGCTCCGCATCAAAAACCGGAAGGTGCTGCGAAAGCTGCGGAAAACCGGATTCTATCTCTACGGCAACCACACCCAGAACATGATGGACGCCTATACCCCCACCCTCTGCAGCTTTCCCCACCACGCCCACGTGATCACAAGCCCCGACGCGGTCTCGATCCCGCTGATTCGAAGGATCGTTCAGCTGCTCGGGGCGATTCCCCTGCCGGACACCGTCAAGGGCTACAAGCACTTTCTGGCGGCTTTGGAGCAGCGGGTCGGACAGAATCGGGCAATCGCCATCTACCCCGAGGCCCATATCTGGCCCTGGTACACCGGCATCCGCCCCTTCCCCGACGGCAGCTTCGGCTATCCCGTGATGCACGGGGTTCCGGCGGTGGCCTTTGTGACCACCTTCCGCAAGCGGAAGGTCTTCAAAAAGCTCTGGCCCTGCCTGACCGTCACCCTTTCCGAGCCCTTCTACCCGGATCCCGCCCTTTCCAGCCGGGAGGCCAGAAAGCAGCTCCGGGATCAGGTCTACGGGTTTATGGCAGAAACCGTCTCCCGGCCGGACAATTACGTCTATTATGAATATCGGATGGCAGAGACCGAAAAATAAATTTGCATTTCCTGCATAGCCATGGTATAATATAAAGAATCATATTATTAAGGATCCTGCTTATGGAATTTTTGTCCACCTCCCCTGCCCGGACCGAGGAAATCGGCCGGGAGCTGGCCCGGTCCCTGCAGCCCGGGGACGTGATCGCCCTGCGGGGCGACCTGGGCGCCGGGAAAACCGCCTTTACCCGGGGGTTGGCCCGGGGACTCGGCATTCCCGGTCCTGTGACCTCCCCTACCTACACCATTGTAAATGAATATCCCGACGGCAGACTCCCGCTGTTCCACTTCGACATGTACCGGCTTTCCGATGCCGAGGAGCTGTTTGATCTGGGCTGGGAGGACTATCTCAGCCGGGGCGGCGTCTGTGCCGTGGAGTGGAGCGAAAACGTGTGGGACGCCCTGGAGGCGCCCATCGTGGTGGAGCTGCGCAAGGATCCCGCGGATGAAAATCTGCGCCACATTACCATTTCCGGAGGACGGTTTGATGAAGCTGATTGCCTTTGAAACCTCCGCCAAGGCGGTGTCCGTGGCCCTCTTGGAGGACGGACGCCTGCTGGGAGAATATTATCAGAACAGCGGTCAGACCCACAGCCGCACCCTGATGAAGCTGGCCCAGGATCTGCTGGACAACTGCGATCTGACCCCCAGGGACATCGACCTGGTGGCCTACGCCAACGGGCCCGGCAGCTTTACCGGCATCCGCATCGGTGTTGCCGCCGCCAAGGGCTTCTGCTGGGGGCTGGAGCGGCCCTGCGTCCCGGTCTCCACCCTGGAATCCATGGCCTGGAGCCACAGGGACTGCAGCGGAATCGTCTGCTGCTGCATGGACGCCCGGAGAGACCAGGTTTACAACGGGGTTTTCCGGGTGGAAGACGGCCTTGTGTCCCGGCTGCGGGAGGACCGGGCCATCTCTCTGGAGGAGCTGGCGGAGGACCTGGCCACGCTGCGGGAGCCCATCTTGCTGGTGGGTGACGGCGGCGCCTTGAGCTACGATTTCCTCAAGGATCGTATCCCGGCGCTGCGGCTGGCCCCGGAGCATCTGCGGCAGCAGCGGGCCTCCGGCACCGCCCTGGCCGCCTGGCAGGCCGCCCAGCGGGGCGAGGCCTGCAGCGCAGCCCTGCCCCTGCCCAACTATCTGAGACTGTCCCAGGCGGAACGTGAACGCCTGGCCAAAGAGAAACAAAAAGGAGAATAACTATGGGATCTTTACATGTTTTGGAGCACCCGCTCATTCAACACAAGCTGTATCATCTGCGCAACAAGAACACCGGCGTAAAGGAATTCCGGGAGCTTGTGGGCGAGATCGCCGCTCTGATGTGCTATGAGGCCACCCGCAACCTGCCCACCAAGGAGGTCGAGGTCGAAACTCCCATCGGAAGGGCGACTGTTCGCTCCCTGGCCGGCAAGAAGCTTGCCATCGTGCCGATCCTCCGGGCCGGTCTCGGCATGGTGGACGCCATGATCGACATGATCCCCTCTGCCAAGGTGGGCCACATCGGCCTGTACCGGGATCCGGAGACCCACGAGCCCGTGGAATACTACTGCAAGATGCCCCCCGATATCTCCGAGCGGCAGGTCTTTGTTGTGGATCCCATGCTGGCCACCGGCGGCAGCGCCTCCGCTGCCATTCAGATCCTCAAGGAGAAGTACGGCTGCAAGAACATTGTCCTGATGAACATCATCGCCGCCCCCGAGGGCATCGCCGTAATCCGGAAGGAACATCCGGACGTGGATCTCTTTGTGGCCGCGGTGGATGAAAAGCTCAACGATCACGCTTATATCGTCCCCGGTCTGGGCGACGCAGGCGATCGAATTTTCGGAACGAAGTGATTTTTCATGGAACTTTTATTATCAATTGCAATTTCCCTGCTGGCAGGCCTGTTGATGTCCCGGGTGGTCAAGCCTTTGAAGCTGCCTGCGGTCACCGGTTACCTGGTGGCCGGCCTGTTGATCGGGCCCTTTGCCCTGGGCGCTGTCGGCATTGACGGCCTGGGCTTTACCAGCCTGGCGCAGGTGGATCGTCTGAAGCCCATCTCCGAGGTGGCTCTGGGCTTCATCGCCTTTGCCATCGGCAACGAATTCCGGCTGAAGCAGCTGAAAGCCATCGGCAAGCAGGCCACAATCATCGCCATCATCCAGGCTTTGACCGCCACGGTCTTTGTGGACGCCGCCCTGCTGGTGCTCCACTTCCTGATGCCCGACAAGATCACGGTGCCCGTGGCCATTACCCTGGGCGCTGTGGCCACCGCCACCGCCCCTGCCGCCACCCTGATGGTGGTCAACCAGTACAAGGCAAAGGGCCCTCTGGTGGATTTGCTGCTGCCCATCGTGGCCTTGGACGACGCTGTGGGGCTGGTGGTCTTTGCCGTTTCCTTCGGCATTGCCAAGAGCATCTCCAGCGGCGCGGCTCTGAGCGTGATCTCGGTTCTGCTGAACCCCCTGCTGGAGGTCACCGCCTCCTTTGCTCTGGGCACGATCCTGGGTCTCATCTACACCTTTGTGGAGAAGTTCTTCCACTCCCGCAGCAAGCGGCTCAGCGTGGCCATCACCTTTGTGATTTTCGCTGTGGCCTTCTCCAAGCTGCAATTATCATTCCCCGGCACCGAGGTGGAGATCGGCTTCTCCTCCCTGCTGGTCTGCATGATGATGGCCACGATATTCTGCAACATCTGCCCCAGCTCCGAGGAGCTCATGGCCAAGACGGACCGTTGGACCGCCCCCCTGTTCGTGCTGTTCTTTGTGATCAGCGGCGCGGAGCTGGATCTGTCTGTGTTCAAATCCGGCGCTGCGGTGCTGGTGGGTGTGGTTTACATCCTGTTCCGGTCCGCCGGCAAGATCCTGGGCGCCTCCTTCTCCTCCCGGATGACCCACTGCGCTCCCCTGGTCCAGAAATGGCTGGGCATTACCCTGCTGCCTCAGGCGGGCGTTGCCCTGGGCATGTCCATCACCGTGGCGACCCAGCTTGGCGAGGAGGGCGCCATCATCCGTTCCATCATCCTGTTCTCCGTATTGATCTACGAGTTGGTTGGACCCATGCTCACCAAGATCGCCCTGACCAAGTCCGGCGAAATCCCCCCCAAGGAGACCAATCCCCAGCACCCGGAGCCCAAGCGTCACCGCGCCAAGGCCTGAGCGCACTTCCCAAGGTTTCAGAATCGCACTTATGAAAAAACTGATTTCTATTCTTTTTGCAGTTCTCTGTCTCACCCTGGCAGCCCTGACCGTCAGTGCGGCGGAGCCCGGTCTGGAAATGCTGAAGGTGAATCCCTACGGCGGGGAGGAAGCCGACATCGACACGGTCCGCTGGTACGAGACAGGGGGACAATACTTCCTCTTCCTGCCGGCGGACGTGGATATGAATGCAGCCAAGCTCTATTTTCAGGCCGAGGCAACCGTCCTGCTGGACGGGAAAGCCCTGGAAAACGGCGGAAGCGCAGCCGCCTTCACCCCCGGCGTCCACCAGCTGAATTGCGGGACGCAGCGCTATTCGCTCACCGTCTGCTGCTCCGAGGCTCTGCCTGCGGTCTTTCTGCAGACAGAATCCGGCAGCCTGGATTATATCCACGCCAGCAAGGAAAACAAGGAGCCCGGCAATATTCGCGTCTACGAAGACGGCGTCCTGACCCTGGATAAGGCTTTGAAGCAGATCAAGGGCCGGGGCAACTCCACCTGGTATCATCTGAAAAAGCCCTACAACATCAAGTTTGACAAGAAAACCGGCCTTCTGGGTATGGACAAGGCCAAGAAATGGACCTTGCTGGCAAACTATCTCGACCTGACCCTGCTCCACAATGCCTGCGGCTTTGAGCTGGGGGAGGACTTCGGCCTGCCCTATACCAGCCAATACCGTTGGGTCGATCTCTATATCAACGGGGATTATCTGGGCAATTACATCATCTGCGAGAGCGTGGAGGTCGGAGAAAACCGGGTCGACATCCCGGATCTGGAAAAGGCAAACGAGGCCGCCAACCCGGACCTGGACATCGAGAGCCTGCCCCGCGGCGGCACCGGTCCGGACAACACGGTGCAGGGCGGCGAGGTGAAGGGCTCCCGCAAGTGGATCGAGATCCCCGAGGAGCCCGCGGACGTTACAGGCGGCTATCTGCTGGAATATGAGTTCCGCGGTCGCTATGACATGGACCTCTGCGGCTTCGTGACCCCGGAGGGACAGCCTGTCGTGATCAAATCCCCGGAATACGCCTCCCGGGCCGAGGTCGATTACATTGCCGATTTGATGGACGCCGCCAACGAGGCGCTCTATTCTCCCACCGGCTATAACGCCGCCGGAAAGCACTACAGCGCGTATTTTGACGTGGATTCCCTGGCGTCGATCTATATTCTCAATGAGCTCTCCATGAACTGCGACGCCGGCTTCTCCAGCTTTTTTGCCTTTAAGCCCGCAGGCGAGGAAAAGATCTGTTTCGGTCCTGTGTGGGACATGGACCTCGCCTTTGGCTGCCCGGATGACCTCTACGGCGTATCGCTGCTCGACACAACGATCTGGTGCGCCAACCAGATGGGCCACTATGGCATTCCAAGCCCTCTGGCGGCAGCCAACCGGCACCCTGAGTTCCGCGCCCTCGTGCGGGAAAAGTGGGCGGCGCTGCAAAGCGAAGGCATTCTGGAGGCTGCCGAGGCGCGAATCAACAGCTATGCCGCTTCTCTGCGGCAGAGCGCTGTGATGAACGGCCTGCGCTGGAATCGCTATCACACCGTCTCCGCCGACGAGGCAGAGGCCGCCTGGCAGCAGAACGTTTCCGTCTGCACCCGCTTCCTGGAGGACCGGATCGCCGCCCTGGACAAGGGCTTTGGCCCCAACGGCGCATATCTCTATTATGCGGCAGACGGCGCAAGCGACGGCCATTGGGTCACGCCCTGCTCCATCTGCCAGGTGGGAGACTCCGTCATCGTGTGTGACGTCAGAGATCACGGCAATCTGGAGCCTCCCCAGGGCCGCCAGTTCTATTGCTGGAGCACAGAGCCGGAGGCGGGCGGAGACTGGTATTTCCCCGGTGACACGCTGACGCTGACCGGTGAGGAAACCGTCCTCTATGCCGTCTGGAAGACCCAGGAGGAGATCGACTTTCTGAACCATGTGGTTCCCTTTGAAGACGTTCCCCGGGATAAGTACTATTATGACCCTGTCTTCTGGGCCTACTACCACGATCCCCGAATCACCAGCGGCACCGACAATACCCATTTCATGCCCGGCAGAGCCTGTACCCGGGAGCAGATCGTTACCTTCCTCTATGCCGCGGCAGGCAAGCCGCAGCTCGCACAGAGCGGGAATTCCTTCTCTGACGTTAAGCCCGGCAAGTACTATTTCGACGCTGTGACGTGGGCCGCGGAAAACGGGATCACCGAAGGCGTCGGCGACGGCAAATTCGGCGTCGGAAAGCTGTGTACACGGGAGCAGGTGATCACCTTCCTCTGGAAGGCTGCCGGGGCGCCGGAGCCCGCGCTCACCGACTGCCCCTTCGCAGACGTCTCTGCAAACAAGTATTACTACATGCCCGTTCTTTGGGCCCTGGAAAACGGGATTACCCACGGCATAAACGACACCACCTTCGGCGTCGGCAAGCCCTGCACCAGAGCCCAGGTGGTTACCTTCCTCTACGCTGCCTGCGATTTCCTGTTATCTGACAGCGAAACACCGCTTGTCTGATCGGATCCTCTTCAGCCCGCGCTGCCTTCCGGCAGCTGCGATACCGGAGTGCTGCCTATGAGAAAACTGTTCTTGCTATTATTCATCGCCGTCTGCTGCCTGCTGTCGATGCAGGCTGTTTGGGCTGCGGAGGCCGGGGATGATCCCGTAATTCTGCAGGTCAATCCCTACGGCGGCGAAGCGGACGACATCGACACGATCCGCTGGTATGCCGCAGACGGGAAGTATTATCTGTTCCTGCCCGCGGACACGGATCCGGACACCGCTGTGGTCTATTTCTCCGCCCCCGGAGCCCTTTTGCTGGACGGTAAGCCCCTGATCTCCGGAGCAAGCGCCTCCGCCCTTACCCCCGGCTCCCACGAGCTTGTCTGCGGTGACGCTTCTTATGCGCTGGTAGTCTGCCAGTCTGCCCATCTGCCCGCTGTTTTCCTGGGGACGGAGTCCGGCAGCCTGGATTATATTCACGCCAGCAAGGAAAACAAGGAGCCCGGCAATATTCGCGTCTACGAAAACGGCGTCCTGAGCCTGGACAATACCCTGAAGCAGATCAAGGGCCGGGGCAACTCTACCTGGGAGTATCGCAAGAAGCCCTACAACATCAAGTTCGACAAAAAAACAGACCTCCTCGGCATGGGGAAGGCCAAGAAATGGACCCTGCTGGCCAATTACATCGACCTGTCCCTGCTGCACAACGCCTTCGGCTGGGAATACGCGGAGGCGATGGGTCTGGGCTACACCAGCGATTACCGCTATGTGGATCTGTACGTCAACGGCGACTATCTGGGAAACTACGTCATCTGCGAAAGCGTGGAGCTGGGTGAGAATCGCATTGATCTGCCCGATCTGGACAAGGCCAACGAGGAAGCCAATCCCGACGTGGATCTCGAAGCCCTGCCCCGGGCCGGAACCGGACCGGACGGCACGGTGCCCGACGGCTCCGTGAAGGGCTCCCGGAAGTGGATCGAGATCCCAACAGATCCCGCGGATCTCTCCGGCGCTTATCTGCTGGAATATGATTATCCCGACAGATACGACGAGGAGCTTTGCGGCTTCGTGACTCAGGTCGGACAGCCGGTGGTGGTTAAATCCCCCGAGTATGCCTCCCGGGCCCAGGTCAACTACATTGCCGATCGGATGGACGCCGGCTCCCAGGCCCTCTACTCCCCCACAGGCTATAACGCGGAGGGCCGGCACTACAGCGAATACTTCGACGTAGATTCTCTTGTGGCGGCCTATCTGCTGCAGGAGCTCTCCATGAATTTTGACGCGGGCCTGTCCAGCTTCTATGCGTATAAGCCCGCGGACGCGGAAAAAATCTTTTTCGGTCCCGTTTGGGACATGGACAACGCCTTTGGCAGTCCCTATTCTCACCACTATGTTCCCCTCACCAGAACCGACCTGTGGTATGCCAACGAGCTGGGCAGCTCCGGCTTCCCCAGCTTCCTGGCCGCAGCCTATCAGCACGCGGATTTCAGGGACGCTGTCCGGGAACGTTGGGCTTCCCTGACCGCAGACGGCACCTTCGATACCGTGAACAACCGGATCGCCCGGCTGTCCGTTTCCCTGCGGCAAAGCGCCGCCATGAACGGCCTGCGCTGGAATTTCTACCAGACCGGGGACTATGACACGTCCCTGCGGCAATGGCAGGAGGCGGCCGCCGGCAGCATGGGCTTTGTGCTGGGGCGGATTGCTGCCCTGAGCAAGGGCTTTGCCCAGGACGGCGCCTATCTGTATTATGACCTGAACGGCGGATACTCCGCGGGCTGGGTCACGGTCACCCCCATTTGCAGCATCGGGGAACGGGTCACAGTCCGGGACATCAACGGAAACGGCGTGATCCAGGGGCCGGAGGGCCTGCAGTTCTACTGCTGGAACACCCGTCCCGACGGCACCGGTGAAAAGCTGCTCCCCGGCAATTCGATTGTATTGGAGCAGGCCCACACCGTACTCTACGCGATTTGGAAAACGCAGCGTGAGATCGACCGGGAAAACGGCGTGAATCCCTTTGCGGACGTGGTCGCCGGCAAATACTACTATGACCCGGTGCTCTGGGCCTATTACCACGAGCCCCAGATCACCTCCGGTACGAACGCGGACCACTTCTCCCCCGGCGCTGTCTGCACCCGGGAGCAGGTTGCCGTCTTCCTCCATGCGGCTTACGGGAAGCCCGAGGCCCAACAGACCCTGAGCACCTTCTCTGACGTAACCGAAACCAAGTATTTTTACACCGCTGTGATGTGGGCCGTGGAAAACGGCATCACCTCCGGCGTGGGGAACGGATTCTTCGGCGTCGGAAGGCCCTGCACCAGAGAGCAGGTGGTCACCTTCCTCTGGAAGGCTGCCGGTGCGCCGGCGCCCAGCTCCACCGACTGTCCCTTTACGGACGTGCGCGAGGGCAAGTATTATTACATTCCCGTTCTTTGGGCCCTGGAAAACGGGGTTACCACTGGTGTTGACGACACCACCTTCGGGGTCGGCAGGCCCTGCACCAGAGCCCAGGTGGTCACCTTCCTCTATGCGGCCATCGGAAAAGACGAATAAGCCCGCAAAAAACCGGCAAGCGGAATCCGCTGGGATTCCGCTTGCCGATTTTTTATCTGTCTGTAAGCGCCCGGTAGATCTGCTTCACGTCCTGCAGAAGATAGGTGGGCGGCGTCGGCGTATGCCGGAAGTCCGCCTCTGTGGCCTCGCCGGAGAGGACGCCCACGGTATCCACCCCCGCGTTGTAACCGGAGGCGATGTCGGTATAGACCCGATCCCCCACCACCACGGTCTGGTCCGGGGTGCAGCCGAACTTCTCCATGACGATCCGGATCATGGTGGGCTCCGGCTTGCCGATGAAGCTGGGATATTTGCCGGTGGCGTTGCGGAGCATCACGCTGATGGAGCCGCAGTCCGGCACATAGCCGAAGCTGACCGGGCAGACCAGGTCCGGGTTTGTGGCCAGATAGACCGGATTTTGCAGGGTCAGGATCTCGCAGGTGCGGCGCAGCTTCTCGGAGGTCAGCTCCAGGTCGAAGCCCAGAAGCACCACGTCCACCGGCTCCACGGTCTCGGTGACGTCAATGCCGCCCTCCCGCAGCTGACGAATCAGGCTTTGGGTCCCCTGGCAGTAGACCTTGGCCCCGGGATATTGCTCCCGCAGCAGCAGCACCGCCGCCTGGGCGGAGGTGAAAAAGTCCTCCTCTTCGGCGGGGATCCCCATACGCCGGACCTTGGTCAGATAATCCGCCACGGATTTGGAGGAATTATTGGTGATGAACACGTAGCGCCCGCCCTGTGCCCGGATCCGGGCCAGCAGGTCCAGGGTCCCGTCGAAGATCCGGTCCTCCATATAGATCGTGCCGTCCATGTCCAGGAGCCAGAGGGTTTTCCCCGAGAGGTCTACGGGCTTTCCGAAAACGTCCAGCATGACTCAGGCCTTGTGGTTCAGGTCTTTTTTGATCTGCGTGGTGCTGATTTCCGGGGTCCGGGGCAGATAGACCACCTCGCAATAGGGCTTGAGGAAGTCAAATTTGCCTTTCCAGTCGTCCCCCATGACGAAGGTGTCGATGTGGTATTCCTTCACGTCGGAGATCTTTTGATCCCAGTTCTCCTCGGGAATCACCAGGTCCACGTAGCGGATGGCCTCCAAAAGCTGCTTGCGGATCTCATAGGTGAAATAGCACTTCTTCTGCTTCTCGTTCCAGTTGAATTCGTCGGTGGATAGGACAACGATCAGATAGTCGCCCAGGGCCTTGGCCCGGCGCAGCAGATTGATGTGACCGTAGTGCAGAAGATCGAAGGTGCCATAGGTGATAACGCGTTTCATAGTTATTTCTCCTTTTTGATTTGCTGCAGGATCAGGGCGGCGCAGCGAATGGCGGCCTGGCCGTCCTCGCAGAAGTCGTTTTCCCGGGCGAACTCCGCCCACTCCGGGCTGGTCCACAGGGGCTGCAGATCCTTCAGAATGGTCTCCAGCTCCTGGTTGTTCCGGGCCAGGGGGAAGGGCAGCTTGTCCAGCGGGAAATAAAAGTCCCGATCCTTTTGATATTCCTCAATGTCCGTGGCAAACTGGACAATGGGCTTGCCGGTGAGGGCGTAGTCGAACATGGAGGAGGAATAGTCGGTGATCAGCAGGTTTGCCGCGCAGAGCAGCTCCTGCATATCCGGGTAGGCCGTCACGTCCACCAGCTTGTCGCCGTCATAGGCAAACAGATCCGCCGATTGGCTGCCCACGTTGGGGTGCAGCCGGATCAGCACGGTCCAGTCCCCCTTGAAATTTTCCGCGGCGGTACGCCGAACCATATCGGCGTCGATCCGATAGGCCTCGGTGCTGTGGTCCGCCCGGAAGGTGGGGGCATACAGAGCCAGCTTCCGCTCCGGCGGCAGGCCCAGGGCCTGGCAGACCTTGACGTGGATTTCCGCATGGTCTCGGAAGAAGACGTCGTTCCGGGGGGTGCCGGTGGCAAGGACAGGACCCTGATACCAGAAGCTTTCCCGATAGCGCTTGGTCATGAATCCGCTGCCGGAGACGATCACGTCGATCTGGGCGGAATCCGACTTGCAGGCAGCCAGGTAGTCCGGCGTCAGAGTCGATTCGGCGTCCTGTTCGATCTTTTTCAGAGAAAAGCCGTGCCAGGTCTGCAGATAGAACTGGCCCTCCCGCTTCAGATTCTCATATTTCCGGCAGTTGTCCACCCAGACCTTGGCGGAGGCCAGAGCCTTGAGGCGCTGCCGGCCCCGATAGGGCACAGCCCGGACGCCGGCGGGCAGAGACTTTGCGGCGGCCTCATCCTTGCAGAGCCAGACCAGATCCAGATCCTCCCCGCTTTGCAGCAGGACGTCGCAGATGGCCTTGGGGCTGTCGGAGTAGCCGTTGCCGTAATAGCTGCAGAAGACCACACGGTTATTCCGGATCTTGCTGAGCTTTGCCAGCTTCCAGCTGCAGCGGGAAGCAAAATCACGCAGCTTGCTCATGGGGTTCTCCTTTCAGTCGATCCCGATACATGTAGATGACGACGAGACGGTAGCCTAAAATCAGGGTCTCGGCCACGCTCATGGCCGCGCCCAGGGTGATCATATTCATGTTGCCGGTGAAATAGAGGATCGCCAGGTTTGCAATGTGGATCACAGAGCCGAAAATCGTGGAGTAGTTGGCATGCTTGGCCAGGCCCATGGAGGAGAGCATCGGGAAGCCGCAGATATAGCTGGGCAGGATCACCACCGCGGTCGGGAGCATGACACGAAGCACGCTGCCGGCAGGGCCGAAGCCCTTTCCGAAGAATTTTTCGCAGAACTGGGGCGCAAGGACGAACATCACGGCGCAGAACACCAGGATCAGCGGCTCGAAGATCAACAGCACCTTCTTGACCAGCTTATAATCGTGATTCTTTACCATGTAGGGATAGAGGCTGTCGGAAATTGGGGTCAGGGCGCTCTTGCCGGTGGTCATCAGCTTATCGGAGGAGGTATAGTAGCCGCGGACGGGATTTACGATCTCCCTTCCCTGCACGATCAGCTTCTGCGGCTCCACCACGTCGAGGATCACGGTGTTCAGCGCCGAATAGGCGGTGGTGGCAAAGCGGGAGTAGAAAAACGTGGAGGACTGCCGCATGCGCAGCCAGACGTCCTTTCCCGTAACCCGGCAGAACCGGACGTTCAGCCGAACCCTGGCGTCCCAGAAGCAGGCAAAGACCGCGGCAAAATTCCCCAGCGCGGTCAGCACCGGGATCACCCAGATGTCCTTTGGCGACTTCAGGAACAGGAAGATGCCAAGCGTCGAAAAGGCGCGGATACAGACCGTGCGGATCGTAATGGCAGACATCTTTTCCAGGCCCCTGTAGAGGTAGTCCGGCAGCAGCGCGTTGATCGCAGTACCCACGAAGAACAGGAAATAAAATGCGAACTTCCCCTTCCAGGCCGGAACCACCATGCAGAGCACGAACAGAGCCAGCAGGCACAGGCCGATCAGCAGCAGCTTGCAGATGGTCACCGCCGTCATAATAACGTTGAGCCGCTTCTCGTCCTGCCGATTGCGGGAGACCTCGTCCGTCGCGGAGAGCAGGAAGCCGAAGTCGATGAACAGCTGCACGTATACCATGATGGCCATGGCCACGCCCAGCACGCCGTAGCCCGCCTCAGTCAGTACACGGGTCTCGTAGGGGACGACGATGAAGGACAACAGGTAGTTGGAAAATGTCAGAATATAGAGCATCAGGGTGTTCCAGGCCAGAACGCCCTCTTTTTTTGACATCAGTTTCTTTAGCTTGGAAAACACGGCATTGCCTCACTTTGTCAGCGGATAGTTTTCGCTGCGGCGCACACAGCGGGCCGCTGCAGGGTTATTTCAGCTTATTGGCCAGGGTGAACATAGCTTTCGCCAGGCGATAGTGCTTCCCCTCCAGGAGCTTCAGAAGGATCAGCTTTTTGCGGCCCAGGTTGGGCAGCAGCTTACAGCTGCGGTAATCGGGGTAATGCTGCTTCACATAGTCCAGGAAGTCCGGCAGGAAGGGAGCCTTCGGGTCGGCCAAAAGGACCCTGCGGGCCGCTGCCAGCACGCTGTCCACCGCCAGATAGGTGAGCCAGGGGCGGAATTGCTCCAATGCCCCCTCGGCTTCAAAATCGGTCCGGACAGTCTCCAGCGCATTGAGGATTTCCAGATTGCGCTTAAGGTTGTCGTTGCGCATGATGGAGCCGGGGCGCAGCAGGTAGCGATAGAGGCTGTCCGGGATCTGCAGGATCCGCCGGGCCCGCAGCAGCGCCTTGGGCGTGGTGCAGAGGTCCTCATACCAGACCCGTCCCGGAAAGCGGATGGTTCCGTCGGCAAACAAGGCCCGGTTCCAGAGCCGGAAGCAGGCGCTGGGAGAATCCAGCAGCAGCTCGGGCGCCTCCGCCAGGGTCACCGGGGTTCCGGTCACGGCGGAGAGCCGGGGCTCTCCGGGCTGTTCCCCGGTTTCCGTCACATAGCAGTAGTGGAAGACGATCATATCCGCGCCGGTTTCTGCCAGGCAGGCGGAAAGCCGCTCCAGGGTTTGGGGCTCCAGGGTGTCGTCGCTGTCCACAAAGAGGAGATAATCTCCCCGGGCAGCCGCAATGCCCGTATTGCGGGCCGCACCCAGGCCCCCGTTGGTCTGGTGGATCACCCGGACCAGCTCCGGATGGGCTGCGGCGTAGGCGTCGCAGAGGGCGGGGCTTTGGCCGTCGGTGGAGCCGTCGTCCACCAGGATGATCTCCCAGTCGGCACAGGCCTGCCGGAGCAGGGAATCCATACAGGCCGGAAGGTACTCCGCCACGTTATAAACCGGTACGATGACGCTGAACAGCATGGAATTTATCCTTTCAGTTTGAACAGGAAGGCCAGCAGACGGTAGCGGCGGCGCCGCACCAGGGACAGGGCCACCCGCTTCAGCCGGGGCAGCCGCTTGGAATAGGGGTTGTCCACCCAGTCCGGGAAGGCCTTCTCGGTGTAGGCATAGAGCTCCTGCAGCACCTCAGACCTGCAGTCGATCCGGGAGACCCGGACGGAGGCCGCCAGCAGCACGTGCTGCACCGTCAGGGCGCAGAGCTCGTCCTTGTATTGATCAAAGAGGTGATTTTTCCGGAACCAGTCCAGGATATCGTCAAAGGCCGTCATGATGTCCCGATTCCGGGGCAGCTGACTGCTGTTCATAATGGAGCCGGGACGATCCAGATAGTAATACAGGCAGTCCGGCAGATTCACGATCTTTTCCGCGCAGGCCAGCAGCTTGGTGACGGTCCGGATGTCCTCATACCAGACCACCGGCGGGAACAGCAGATCGTTTTTCTCAAAGACGCTGCGGTTCCACAGCCGCAGCCAGCAGGAGGGCTGGGACAGCAGAAACTCCGGATGCTGCGCCAGGGTAAAGCTGCCGTCCGGGGTTTCGCCGGAGCGCTGGGGGGTGGCGGCGCCGTCCAGGGCCTCCTTGTAGAACTGGAAGGAATAGACGTCCGCCGGTTCCCGGGCCATGGCCTCCCGGAGCCGCTTGATCCCGTCGGGTGCCAGACGGTCGTCGCTGTCCAAAAACAGGAACCATTCTCCCCTGGCGGCGGCAATGGCGGTGTTCCGGGCGCAGCCAGGACCTTGATTTTTCTGGTGGATCACCCGGATCAAGTCCGGATGGGCTGCGGCATAGTCGTCGCAGAGCTTCTCGCTGCCGTCGGAGGAGCCGTCGTCCACCAGCAGCAGCTCCAGATCTGTGGTGTCGTTCTGCAGGATCGACTCCACGCTGCGGGCCAGATAGCTTTTGACGTTATAAACCGGAATGATAATACTGATCATCATTTACTCCTTTTTCGCCGAACGGCGGGACAGATGCCAGAGCCCCGCCAGAACCACAGCCAGATAAACGGACGCATTGTTGCGGCGCAGCACGGAAGCCGTCCCGAAGGCATAGGCCACGGCGATGGCAAAGGCGCCGAGCCAGGCGGCATAGGTGGGAGAAAACGTCGTCTTCCATCGGGTTGCCAGGGCAAGCAGCGCCCGCAAGCCGATCCACAGCAGCAGCGCCCCCAGCAGAAGCAGACCGATCCAGCCGCAGAGATACCGGACGCCGTAGAAATCATTCTCCGGGTCATAGCTCTCCGCCTCCGTGGCCCAGTCGTCGGTTTCAAACCGGTAGACCTGGGTCTGCTCCACCCGGGTACGGGCAATCTCCAGACCGAACAGAGGGGCCAGCCCGGTATTTCGGGCGGCGTCCTCCATGGCGAGGCTGCAGTAATTCAGCTTCATCAGCCGGTCATCGCAGATTTGATCCGCCTTCAGGGTGTTGTGATAGCGTTCCGCCACCCGCTCCAGGCCGAAGGTATCCACCATGCCCTGGAGATTATAGTGATAGGCCGCGGAAAGCGCCTCGGAATTCTCCGTATGGATCTCATCGCCCTCCACGCCGAATCGGGCGGCGGCAGCGGAGACCCGCTCCTGTTTGATCTTCGCATTGGCCTCCACGGCGGACCGGTTCCGCTGCATGGGGGAAACCGGATAGAGCGCGCAAAACAAGCCTGCACACAGGAAAACCGCCAGGGCCTGCCGCCAGCGTCGGCGGTCAGACAGCAGAATCGCAGCAGCCATGCCCAGGCCGGCAGCAGCCAGGGATAGATAGGCCAGGCGGGTGCCGTAGAAATACAGGGCGCCGAAGCTCAGCAGCGCCGCCCCGGTCACCGGCAGGATCCGATCCGGCCAGCGCTCCAGGGCCCAGGCCACGGCCAAAGGCGCCAGAATACTCAGAATCGCACTCTGGGGGCTGGTCCAGATAAACCAGCCTCTGAGGCCGATCCCCTTTTCTTCGTAGGTATGGGGATCCGTGCCTGTAACCAGGCTCAAAAGCTCCACCGCCAGGATGATCCCCAGATCCAGCATCAGGCCCTTTTTCAGGGCGCCGAAGCAGTCCGGGTTTTTCCGCAGCAGGCTGATCATGCTCAAGGCCGTGACCGGCAGCACCAGGGTCCTGGCCTGGTCGGTCAGATCCTGCTCCCAATTCAAATAACCGCCGTTCTGCACACAGGCACAGATATGTCCGGACAGATAGCAGAAAAGCAGCGCAGCGAGGCTGAAATACAGCCATTTTCTGTCTGTAACCGCAAAGCCCAGCAACAAGCCGATGAGCAGCAGGCACAGCCGGACCAGCATCGTCGGCAGATTGGACAGGCCCCAGACCTGCTGCCAATAGCCGATCACGTCCAGCAGGGGCTGCAGCACACAGAACAACAGCACCAGCAGCGGCAGACGGCGGGTCAGCTTCTCAACGAAGCGACGGTAACTGTTCACCGTGGTCTGCCTCCTATTCTTCTGTTTTTGCGGAGGCTCCGGTCTCCGGCCGCTTCCCCGCCTTGGGGACGACGGAAAGGAACCACAGGCCTGCCAATACCATCGCAAGATATACCGAGGCGTTGTTGCGCCGCAGAACAGAAGCGGTGAAATACGCATGAGCGATGCCGATGGCATAGGCCATCAGGAAGGCTGCCATGGTGAGATTTACATTCCGCTTCGGGTCGCGGAGAATGGCGGAAAGGGCCCGGAGACCGAACCACAGCAGGAACAGGAGCATCAGCCCCAGACCCACCAGGCCGGTGAGGAAATAGATGCCGTGGAAGTCGTTCTCCACGTCGTAGTTATCGGTCACCGGCAGGCCGTTGGCGTCCAGCCGGTCATGGGTCATTTCCTTCAGGTTCAGGCCGAACAGATGGGACAGGGTGCCGGATTCCTCCATCAGAAGCTTGCAGAAATTGATCTTCATGGTGCGGGTATTGCTGAGGATAGAGGCATCGGCGGTCCTGTCATAGACCTCGTAGACCCTGTCGAATCCAAACCGCTGGACCATGGACCAGATGATGGCCTGGCGCCGGTAAATCTTTTCCAGACCGATCCTGCGGAGTCTCTCGATCTCCTCGGTTCTGGGATCCTCGGGTTCGATCTCACCGGTCTCATCGGTGGGCGTTTCGGTTTCGATGGTGTCCGGAGGGAAGGTGGGCAGGCTGTCCAGATCCTCCCGGATCTGCTTTTGGGTGGCCGAGACCCGGAGCTCATTCTTGGTCATGCGGCGGTAGGTGGGAGAAAACGGATAAGCAGCCGTAAACAGCGCCGTGACCAGGAAGATCGCCAGGGCCATCTTCCACTGCTTCCGATCGGTGATGAGCAGGCAGGTGCAGACGCCGAAGCCGCAGAACAGCAGGCTGAAATAGGACAGCCGGGGCGCCAGCACAAACAGGGTGGCCTCCGCAACCGCGGTGATCAACGCGATTTGCAGATACCTCCATTTGGCTCCGCCGGAAAGGGGCTTTTCGTTTAACAGCCGGATGGCCCAGCAGATGGAGATCGGCGCCACCATGGCGAGGATCGCGCTCTGGCTGTTGGTCCACATGAACCAGCCCAGAATCCCGATGCCGTCCACTGCGTAGGTGTGGGGATCCGTCCCGGTGACGGTGCTGAGAAGCTGCACCAGGGCAATTTCCAGCAGACTCGCCAGCATACCCTTCTGCATGGCGGGGAAAACCTTCTCGTTGCGCCGCAGGAAGGTGATAAAGCAGAGCGTCATCATGGGAAGGAAATAAATCCGGACCAGATTTATCAGGTCGTTGACCGGCTCCCGGTATCCCTTGGCATTCTGCATACAGGCCAGAATGTGGCCGCCGGTCAGCACCAGCAGCACAGCAGCGGCGATATAATAATACCGTTTCCGATCAGACAACAGGAAGCCCAAAAGCACGGACCCGGCCAGCAGGAGCATCCGAAGGGCCATAGTGACCGTGTTGCCGATGTGAAGCTGATCCTGCCAGAAGCCCGCCACGTCCAGCAGCGGCTGCAGCAGGCAGAACGCAAGAACAAGCATCGGCAGTTTTTCGCTGATTCGTTCCTTCCAGCTTTGTGTTTTGTTCATGTTGTCAACGCCTTTCCGATTGGGTCCTCCGTCGGGGAGAATGCCCACAATCTTAAATTACAGTATATCATAACAGACGACCGTTGTCCAGCAAAAGTTCCTGTTTTCCCGGGGCGACGAGCCCGCCCCACGCAAAAAAAGCGCCTCCCGGACGGAAGGCGCTTTTGCGGATTCAATTACTTTTTCTTGTTGGCCTTCTTGGCCTGTACGGGAGCCGGGTCCTTCTTGTCCAGGAACATCCAGATCAGAGCCGCAAGCACGCCGCCGACCAGCGGAGCCAGGATGAAGATCCAGATCTGCTCCAGAGCCTTGCCGCCGGCAAAGATGGCGGGGCCCAGGGAACGGGCGGGGTTGACGCTGGTGCCAGTGATGCCGATGCCCAGCAGGTGAACCAGGGTCAGGGAGCCGCCGATGACGAGACCGGCAACCTTGCTGAAGGCTTCGCGGGAGGTAACGCCCAGGATGGCCAGGACGAAGATGCAGGTCAGCAGAACCTCCAGCAGGAAGCCGCCGCCGACCTTCTCGGTGGCGTTGGCGCCGAAACCGATGGCCTTGGCAGTGTCAAAGCCGAAGATCAGGCCAAGGCAGACCGCGCCAAGGATGGCGCCCAGGCACTGCGCAACCACATAGCAGCAGAAGTCCTTGACGTTCATCTTCTTGCTGACGAGCATAGCCAGGGAAACCGCCGGGTTGATGTGGCAGCCGGAGATGTTGCCGATGGAGTAGGCCATGGCCACAATGACCAGACCGAAGGCAGCGGCTGTGGTCAGATAAAACGTGGGATCACCCTTGGCAGAGGTGATCATGGCCGTGCCGCAGGCCACCAGGACCAGGACAAAGGTTCCTATGAATTCCGCTACGTACTTTCTGAGATCCTTCATGTATTTCTCCTCCTGATTATTTTCTAAAAAGGACCGGACCGCGGATACGGCCTCCCCTTTTCGAATCCATTATAAACCACGGATGATTATTTCGCAAGTCCTTTCCGAAAATTTTATGGAAACCACAGGCTGTCTCCCGTCCTTTCTGCCCTCGGAAATTCGGGCTTGACATTCGTTACAGAACAGGCTATATTGATTGTATCAAATTCAATTGAAGGAGTTTTAATTTCATGGATTACTCTTACCGTACCCGGGGCGTCTGCTCCATGCAGATCAATTTCCACCTGGAGGACGACGTGGTCTCCGACGTGGAGTTCATCGGCGGCTGCAACGGCAACCTGAAGGCCATCTCCAAGCTGGTGGACGGCATGACCGTGGATCAGATCGAGGGCTATCTCAAGGGCAACACCTGCGGCTACAAGCCCACCTCCTGCGCCGATCAGCTGGCCATTGCGGTCCGCAAGGCCTATACCGAGTCTCACCCCGCATGAGCAGCGAACAGGATCGCTCCTCCCTGCGGCTGGAAAACCAGCTCTGCTTCCCTCTCTATGCCGCTTCCCGGGAGATCATCAAGCATTATCGGCCCCACCTGGAGGCCCTGGACCTGACCTACACCCAGTATATCACCATGATGGTGCTCTGGGCGGAGAAGGAAATCAGCGTCAAGCAGCTGGGCCAGCGGCTCTATCTGGACAGCGGCACCCTCACGCCCCTGCTGAAGGCCCTGGAGCAGAAGGGTTATGTCAACCGCTGCCGTTCCAAGGAGGACGAACGGGTCCTTCTGGTGCGGCTCACGGAGCAGGGACGGGAATTGGAAGAAAGGGCCCTCTGCGTCCCGGCGGCCATGCAGGCCTGCGTGCCTCTCTCCCCCGAGGAGGCCGCCGTGCTCTATAAGCTTTTGTACAAGCTTCTCACCCCGGGAGCCCAGACCCCGGCAGACGACGAGCCTCGGGCATAGTTCCCGGTTCGCAAAACGCCCGCGGATCCTTTCAAGGATCTGCGGGCGTTTTGTATGAATTGCCAAATTCCGGAAAAGCTATCCAAAACACTTGTTTCGGGAGGCGTATTTTATGGAATCCATCTGGTCAAAAAGCTGTGACATTCCCCGGCGGGAGGCCCTGAAAAAAAGCATCCGAACGGAGGTGGCGGTCATTGGCGCGGGCATGGCCGGCATCCTCACGGCCGCCCGCTTGCAGAAGGCAGGCCGCAGGGTCGTTGTTCTGGAGGCAAACCGCATCGGCAGCGGGCAGACCCGCAACACCACGGCAAAGCTCACCGCCCAGCACGGCTGCTTCGCAAAGCAGCTCACAGAAGCCCTGGGGCCGGAAAAGGCCAGGCTGTATGTACAGGCAAACAAGGAGGCCATCGACGCCTTCAGAACCCTGATCCAAGCGGAGGGCATTGCCTGCGACTTTGAAACCCAGAGCGCCTTTGTCTATGGGAACGACGAGGCTCGCATGAAGCAGGAGGCCGCCGCCCAGCGCAAGCTCGGCCTGCCTGCGGCGTTGGTCCGGGCCAAGGCGCTGCCCGGCAGCCCGGAATACGCCATCCGGGTGGAAAACCAGGCGCAATTTCACCCGCTGAAGCTGCTGCGGGCTGTCTCCGAGCCCTTGACCGTCTACGAAAACACGCCGGTCCGGCGGGTGGAGGGCCACATCCTGACCACCGAGGGCGGACAGGTCCGGGCAGACCGGATCGTCTTCGCCTGCCACTATCCCTTTGTCAACGTTCCCGGCTTCTATTTTGCCCGGATGCACCAGGAGCGGTCCTATGTATTGGCGCTGGAGAACGCGCCCTGCCCGTCCGGTATGTGGATCGGCGCGGAGCCGGCAGGTTATTCCTTCCGCCATTACGGCGACCTGCTGCTTTTGGGGGGCGGTGGTCACCGAACCGGGGAAAACAGCGCCGGAGGCCGCTATGCTCTGCTGCGGAAGCAGGCCCGGGAATGGTTCCCGGAAAGCCGTGAGGCGGCTCATTGGTCGGCCCAGGACTGTATGCCGGCGGACGGGGTGCCCTATATCGGCCGTTTCTCCGCCGGCAGGCCGGATTGGTATGTGGCCACCGGCTTTCAGAAGTGGGGCATGACCGGCTCCATGGCGGCGGCGACCCTGCTCTGCGACCTGATCTGCGGAAAGCAGTCTCCCTATGCCCGGGTCTTTGATCCCGGTCGGTTTGACACGAAGGCCGCTGCAGGCATCGCCAAGGAGGGCCTGCATGCCGTAAAGGGTCTGGGCCGGCGAATCTTTCAGATTCCCGCCCTCCAAGCGGAGGATCTGCCCCGGGGGCACGGCGGCGTCGTCAAGGCCGGGGCCGGAAAGCTGGGCGTCTGCCGGGACGACGCCGGCGGGCTCCATGCCGTGGATATCCGCTGCCCCCATCTGGGCTGCCAGCTGGAATGGAATCCGGACGAGGCCAGCTGGGACTGCCCCTGCCACGGCTCCCGGTTTGACCGGGAGGGCAGGCTGATTTCCGGCCCTGCCCAAAGGGATTTACGAAGCGGCAGGACATGATTCCGCCGGTTTCCCTTTCCTATTCAAATTTCACCAGGATCAGGCCGTCCACGATCCGGATGGAGCCGTCGTTCGGGTAGGTGCGCATCCCGTCCAGCACCTCCGCGTAGCGGGTGCGCTCCTCGGAATGGATTTTTCTTGCGGTATAGCCCAGATAAGAGCGGATAAACCGGTCTCTGGAAAACTCGTTAAAGCCGTTGTTTTTCGGGTCCTTGCTGTCGAACTGCCGGAGCCCGCCGTAGGAGAACACCGTATCTGCCCACAGGTCCTCGTAGGAGGCGTCGGTAATCACGCTGCCCGCGAAGACCACCGGATAGGCTTCGTCATAGCCCTCCAGGGATTTGATCCTGGTGAACATGGTGACGTAGTAGTTTTCGGTTTGGATGTTGTGCCATTCCAGCACCCGGTAACAGCCGTTGGTCAGATAGACGTATTCCAGGGAGGACAGCAGCAGCACCGCCGCCAGGACCCCGCCGCAGATCCGGCGCAGCCTCGGCCGGGGCAGCGGCAGTCTGTCCCAGAGCAGCAGGGGCAGCAGAAAAACGCTCAAAAGCCCCATGGCCATCAGGGTGTAGACCGTACCGTCGGGCACCATCACAATGATCAGATTGGAGGCGACGGGCAGCGCCGCCAGCAGCAGGCCCGCCAGCTCCACCTGCTTCCACAGGCGTTTTTCCCGCCAGCCCAGGGCCAGCATCCCGACGGACAGCAAAAGCAGCAGCAGGACGCACAGCCGGGAAATGGGCTCGGCGGTCAGGGAGAGATAATCATGGGTGAACAGCAGGAAGAAGTTGGCGTAGATCTCCTTTAGCATGCCGGGCAGCCGGGACAGGGAGACCACGCCCATCCGGTCGATGCCCTGATAGTTGGTGAGGGTGGTGCCGTACAGGGCCAGGACGCCCTTCAGAGCCAGGCGATACCAGAGATAGCTCAGAAGGATCCCGGCGATATAGAGCAGGCCCTTTTTCAGCACGTCCAAGGGCGTGGCTTCCGGGTCCAGGCACTCCGCAAGCACCGCCAGCACCGCCAGCATGACGGCAAAGGGATAGAAGGCCTGGTAGACGCCGATGGAGAAGGCCAGCAGCAGAGAATACACCAGGAACCAGAGGGGCTTGCGCATCCGCTCGGTCAGCAGCGTGGCGGCCACGATCAGCAGGAAGGCCAGGGCGTAGTAGACCATGGTATAGGAGAAGAAGGTCATGGACGCCACCGCGGGAAAGGACAGGGTCACGATCCCGGTGAGCACCCAGGCGGTCCGGCTTGTCAGCCGCAGAAGCTTGCAGAGCAGCACCGCCGAGAAGGCCAGCAGCACCAGGGACACCAGCAGGTTGAAGAACGGAATGCTGTAGCCCAGATGGAGCCGCTGGGTCAATCGGGTCAGAAGGCCCAGGGCCCAGCGGCCGGACCGCTCGGTGCCGCTGCCGATATAGGGAATATTGTAGATCGAGTCGTAATTGACGATGTTGTTCAGCATGCCGTAGCCATAGGCCGCGGCGGCGGTGATCAGAGCGGCGACAAAGGTCCACCGGACGTTCGGATCCCGCAAAAACGTTTTTAACCGCTGATTCATAGCTGATCGCTCCGTTTCAAGGATGCTCCGCAGGGCGGGCATTCGCAGTACCAGTTTCGTTTATCTTACCATAAGCCGCCGCGGTTTGCAACCGGTCGTCGGTTTTTTTCGAGGCTCTTCCCCGGGTTCTGATTGACATCCGATGGTTCTCATGGTAAAGTGAAGATGTATCAATTTGTCCGCCCTGCGTACTGGAAGGAGGTCTCGCATGGATAAGATTGCTGTGTTGGTTCCATGCTATAACGAAGCGAAAACCGTAGAAAAGGTCGTGAAGGATTTTCTCCGGGTGCTGCCAGGCTGCACGGTCTACGTCTACGACAACAACTCCACCGACGGAACCGCTGCGCTGGCCGAGGCCGCAGGCGCGGTGGTGCGCCGGGAGTATCGGCAGGGCAAGGGGCATGTGATCCGCCGGATGTTCCGGGAAATCGACGCCGAATGCTATGTGATGGTGGACGGCGACGACACCTACCCCGCCGAGTGCGCCCCCGCTCTGGTGGCCCCGGTGCTGGAGAAAAAGGCCGACATGGTGGTGGGCGACCGGCTGTCCTCCACCTATTTCACCGAAAACAAGCGGCCCTTCCACAACTTCGGCAATTCTCTGGTTCGCAGCTCCATCAACGCCATTTTCCGCAGCGACATCAAGGACGTGATGACCGGCTACCGGGCCTTCAACTATCAGTTTGTCAAGAGCTTCCCGGTGCTTTCCAAGGGCTTTGAGATCGAAACGGAGATGACCATCCACGCCATTGACAAGAATATGTACGTGGAGAACGTGGTGATCGACTATCGGGACCGCCCCGCCGGAAGCGTATCCAAGCTGAATACATACTCCGACGGCTTCAAGGTGCTGCGCACCGTGGGCAGGCTCTTCCGCAGCTACAAGCCCTTCGGCTATTTCAGCCTGCTGTCAGCGGTGCTGTTCGCGCTGGCCATCGGCTTCTTCATTCCGGTGCTGGTGGAGTATTTCCGGACGGGTCTGGTCCGCCGCTTCCCCACCCTGATCACCTGCGGCTTTGCCGCCATTGCCGGCCTGCAGGCCCTGTTCTCCGGTCTGATCCTGCACACCATGCGGCAGAAGGATCGGCAGGACTTCGAGTCCCGGCTCATCGGCATCTCCGAGGATTACAAGCGCAAGCTTTCTGAGGATCGACATGAATAGGCGCATCAAAAAGCTGCTTCCGTTTCTTGCGGTGCTGATTCTCGCGCTGGTTTTGGAGCTGCTCCTCTTTAACTGGAAGGCGGTTTTCAGCGGCCGGCAGGATTGGACGTCCCTGCCGGAGCCGAAGGTTTCCGGGGATCTGGCCGAGGACAAGAGCGTCGCGTTCTTTTTCTACGATCTGGACCGGGACGTCAGCTGGTGTCATCTCGATCTCCAGGTCCGGGACAAGGACGGGAGGCCCGTGCAGACTGCCCTGACCGTCAACGTCTCCGACGAGGGAAACGAGCGGATCTACACCGCAGGAGAGGCGGCCTATTTCCCGGGCCACGAGAAGGCCTCCTATTTTCACCTGAACACCTACGGAAAGATTCACCATCTGACCCTGGTGCTCCGGGCGCCGGAGGAGGGCTGCACCTGGACCCTGCGTGCGGCGGAGATCAACGGGGCCGTCCCCTTCCGGATCTCCATCCCGCGAATCCTGGGGCTCTTTGGGCTGTTCTCCCTGCTCTGGCTGCTGCGTCCCGGCTCCCCCCTCTATGACAACCGGCTCTGGAACCGGCGGCGCTGGGTCAAGGCGCTGTGCGTGGGGCTGGTGCTCCTTCTGAACGTGGGCCTGCTCTGGGGCCTGGGCCGGTCCAACGCTGTCCTGAATCAGATCCCGGAGGATCCCGACTGGCAGCATCATCACCAATACGCCAGGCTGGCCCGGTCTCTTGCTGCGGGCAAAACCCGGATCGACACCGAGGACCAGGCCCGGATGCTGGAGCTCCTCGCCGAAATGGACAATCCCTACAACCACTCCGCCCGGCAGGCCGTCTTCGAGGAGGCCGGCGTGGATTGCGCCTGGGACACCGCCTACTACAACGGCCATCTCTATGTGTACTTCGGCGTGGTGCCGGTGCTGGTTTCCTATCTGCCCTACTATTTGCTGACCGGAAACGACCTTTCCACGGTCTGGGCGGTGATCCTGTTCGGCGCGCTGGCAGTCCTTGCCGCCTTTGTGTTCCTGCGGACCCTGATCCGGCGGTATTTTCCCCGGACCCCCTTCCCGGCCTATCTGCTGCTGTCCCTTCTGCTGGGCAACTGCACCGGGGTCCTCTGCTATGCCCTCAATCCCGCCTTCTACGTGGTGCCGGTCCACCTGTCGCTGGCCCTTGTTCTGTTTGCCCTGAGCCTCTGGCTTTCGGCAGCGCAGCAATGGGCGCCGGCAGGAACCCGCGCCGAGCCTCTGCCGGATCCCGCGGACTGCTGCTTCGCGCCGATCCGGTCCCCGGGCAGGCCCGGGGCTGTGGATCTGAAAATCGCCGCCGGCGCCCTCCTCGCCGCCCTGGTGGCCGGCTGCAGACCCCAGTTTTTGGTGTTCTCTGTGCTGGCGCTCCCGATCTTCCTGCCCCTTGCCCGGGCTGAGCAGAAACGGGGGATCACCCTTCGGCGGATCCTGGCGTTCCTCCTGCCCTATGTGGCCGTGGCCCTCCCTCTGATGTACTACAATCAGATCCGGTTCGGCTCTCCCTTCGATTTCGGCGCCAATTACAACCTGACCACCAACGATATGCCCCACCGGGGCTTCCGGCTCTCCCGGCTGCCGGACGGATTCTTCGCCTATCTCTTTGCGCCCCCCAGCTGGGGGCTGCAGTTCCCGTATCTGCGGGAGTCCCCGCTGCAGACTCTTTACATGGGCAAAACCATCCGGGAGCCCATGTTCGGCGGCGTATTTCTGACCTTCCCCTTCCTCTGGACTCTGCTGGGCACCCGGCGGGCACGGCCTGTGCTGCGGGAGAAAAAGCTCCGGGGCCTGGTGCTCCTGCCCCTGCTTCTGGCCTTGATCGTTGTGGCGGCGGATACGGAGATGGCCGGCATTCTGTGGCGGTATACCGAAGACTTCCTGCCGCTGCTCTGCCTGTCCGCGGCGCTGGTGTTCCTGGCATTGCTGGAGGCCGCAAAGCCCCGGGTGCGGGACCGGCTGCTGGCCTTTCTGACTGTGACAACCATTCTCGCCCTTGCAGCCTGCTTCCTGATCTCGATCACAGGCAGCAATCTGGTCAAAAACGACCCCGAAACCTATTTCCGCTTCAAGGACCTGCTGGGGTGGTATTAACTACAGCCCCAGCCTAATGCAAAGACGCCGGCTCCCCCAAAATTAAGAGATATAAACTGGTTGTTTGCCCGGGAGAGCCGAAGCCCTCCCGGGAGGTTAGTCAGGCAACAATCAATGATCCGTACCCTGATTGAGCTCTGCCTTTAATGCGTTATAGGCCCTTCTGTAAACGATACAATCATAAGTGAACGAAAAAACAGATAAAATCGTAGCAGGAACTACAAGAAAGAGTGCAGGAACAAAAAGCCACGCCGGTAATGACTCAGTAAACATAGAAGCGTATATCCCTGAAAGAAGAATGAATTGCGATAATGCAAAAACTAAAAGTATGTTCCGTTTCTCCGCAGTAACATCCAGTAACGTCATTTCGTCTTCAAATAATTGGCTCTCTCTTTGAACGCCGCAAAAAGAATTCGATTCTTCGATCTTCCATTTTCCGAGGAAAAAAACTCCGTTACATTTCTTTTTCTTTTTTGCCTCGGAACGAGAGATCGGAGAAATA
>CACXJE010000002.1 GCA_902767915.1 Oscillospiraceae bacterium
ACACCGCCGCAGAGGGTGCCGAAGCCGCAATCAATGCCGCAAATGCAGCGGCACAAACCTCCAACGCCGCCGCCGAGAGAGCGGACACTGCTACGGGCAATGCCAACGCCGCTGCTTCTTCCGCTTCTTCCGCTGCTTCTTCCGCTTCTCAGGCCGCCGAAAGTGCTTCTTCTGCTGCTACTGACGCAACTTCAGCCGCTGGATCTGCTACCAGTGCTGCAAGCGCCGCCACAACCGCCGCAGAGGGGGCAAATACCGCCGCTTCTTCTGCAAATCAAGCCGCACAAGCGGCTAACGCTGCTGCTGGACAAGCTACCAGTGCTGCAAGTGCTGCTGACACCGCCGCTACCGCCGCGACTACCGCCGCAGGACAGGCTACCAACGCCGCGACAAGCGCCAACGCTGCAGCTTCTACCGCTACCACAAGCGCCGGGGCTGCTGACACCGCCGCCGCTGCTGCAAATGCCGCCGCCGCAAGAGCCGAGGCCGCCGCTGACGCCCTTGTTGATGGAGAGGAGGTTGCGTACTAATGTCTGATACTACAAGAAAAGTGTACGTCAATGAGAGCTCCTTGGAGGCGATTGCTGACGCTATCCGGGAAAAAACCGGAGGTACCAACACTTATAAGCCCGCCCAAATGGGCCCTGCTATCGAGGGGATTTCACAGGATGATGGATCACTCAAAACACTAATCGAGCGTGATACAACTTCAACGGCTCCTTTCGCATGGCCGGATGGATTGCGTATTGTTGGTAGATATGCATGTGCGTATATGTATAAAGCCTTGCCCCCATTGCCGGAGGATGTAACCGTAATTGGGGAACGTGCCTTTTATGGCTGCAACGGCCTTGATTGGACGAGCCTGCCGGAAGGACTGACTACAATCGGGATATATGCTTTTAACGGTTGTTCCGAACTTGCATTAACCAGCCTGCCCGCTGGATTGACATTAATCGGCGAAAGTGCTTTTAACGGTTGTTCCAAACTTGCATTAACCAGCCTGCCGGAAGGACTGACGACCATAAACACCAGCACTTTCGATGGTTGTACCTCTCTCGCCCTAACATCGCTCCCTAGTAGCATCCGTACTATTAACACTAATGCTTTTAAGGGTTGCTCCAACCTCGCATTGACCAGCCTTCCGACAGGCATTTTGCAGATAAATAGTTATGCATTTCAAAACTGTACAAGTCTTGCGTTAACCACATTGCCCGATAGTGTAACACAAGTTAACAGCTACACATTTGTTAACTCCGGCCTTACCAGCATGACAATCCCGGCAAGTGTGACGCGCATATATTATTATGCATTTGCCAATTGCGCAAATCTCGCGGATGTGACATTCATTGGCAAACCAACCACGATTGATAGTGCCGCTTTTAAGGGTTGCACAAACCTTCAGACCATTCGTGTTCCTTGGTCACAGGGACAGGTTTCCGGCGCTCCTTGGGGCGCTACCAACGCTACAATCGAGTATGACTATACAGGAGGTAATGAGTAATGACTATTAAGCAACTGTATATCATCACCCGCCCGGACGGAGGGCAAACAGTAACACCGCACAGACCAGCAGACCCGCCCTACAAATTGGGCGGGAAAAGGCTGATTGCTGACGCTGGATATGTCCTCGCATTTGCCGCCGAGCCTACAACTATCATCGGACCGTGCCTGGACGTCCCAGCAGAAGATGTCGGCTTGTATACCGAGGTATTGGACCCCGGCCCGGAAGAAACAGAGCCCGAAGAAGAGGAGGACACACCATGAAAACAGAATTGATTGTTCAAATTCTCATTGGTCTGATCACCTTCGCGGGGGTTGTTATTACCGCCTGGGCTACAATCCGCAAGGCGGGCACAGAGGCACAGCACAATCTGGACAAGGCCCAGGCTGTAACCAACACGAAGATCGAAGAACTCACCCGGGAAGTCCGGGCCCACAACGATTTTGCCCATCGGATTCCGGTCTTAGAAGAAAAAATCGAACAAAATTCCGAGGAAATAAAAGAAATCAAAAATCAAATCAATAACTATAAATAAGGAGGTATATAACTATGTTTACTAAGCAATTCTGGAAGGCGGCCCTCGCAAGAGCTGCCCACACCGCCGCACAATCCGCTGTTGGTATGATCCCCGTGGCGGTTGGCATCCATGAGGTTGATTGGCTGCATGTCCTGTCTGTCGCCGCTCTTGCCGCTGTCATGTCCGTGCTGAAGAGCATTATTGTCGGCGTTCCTGAGGCAACAGAAGGAGGCGGCGAATAATGGATCTGATGCAAAATTTTATTGTCAATAATGATTGCTATCAATACAATGTCAAGCGGGCTGATTCCCGCTACGTAAAATTCCAAACCGAAGGCCCCAAGGGTCTGATGCTCCATTCCGTGGGTTGCGCCCAACCTTCAGCGGCGGTATTCCAAAAGCTGTGGAATGTCAGCGGCAAAGAAGTCGCAGTCCACGCGGTGATCGACGCGAACCATAGCTACATCATCCAGTGCTTACCGTGGAACTACCGGGGATGGCACGCCGGTGGCAGCGCCAACAACACCCACATCGGCGTGGAGATGTGCGAAAGCTCTTATATCAAATACAGCACCGGTGGCAAGTTCACGGTCCTTGACCGGGAAAAGGCCCAGCAACATTGCCGCACGGCCTACAACGCGGCGGTGGAGCTTTTTGCCTACCTCTGCAAGGAATATAGCCTCAGCCCATCCACTATTTGTAGTCACAAAGAGGGTCACGCAAAGGGTATTGCGTCCAGCCACGGAGACCCGGAACACTATTGGCGCGGTCTCGGAATGTCCTACACTATGGATGGATTCCGCGCTGATGTTCAAAAGGCCCTGGACAAGCTCAACCAGCCCGCCCCTGCTCCTGTTCCTGCCCCTGTCACAACCCCTGCCCCTGCTGCTCCCGCATCCGATATGATTACTGACATTCACAATGCTCCCGCTTGGGCACAGCCCGCGCTGCGCGAGTTGCTGGATGGAGGCTATATCAACGGAGGCACCGACGCAGAGACCGATCCCGATGATATCAATATGACTCTGGACACAATCAAGAGTATCCTCGTGGCAAAGAGATATATTGACGCCAAAATCGCCGAGTTGAAGAAGTAACTACAAATCAAAGGCCCGCAGCTTTCACGGCTGCGGGCTTTTCCTTATCTTTTCTCAAAAAAAGTTGTAAACAATTTGTGAACACGCAAAATTAGTTATATAAGAGCTTCCAGATTTGACACTCCTTCAAAAATATGACAAAATTAGGGTACAAAAATTTTAAAGGAGGAAGCACTATGGAAATCGCACTAATAATTGGGATTGTTATCTATGTTATTTTCTTCAGCAATGCAGGGTTGCTACTGTTTATCGCCTGGGGGCTATACAAAACACGTAATATACCAGATCCGCCAAAAGTCAAAAATGCTCGCCCGGTCAACTACAATGACGCAAGAAGAATTGAAGATGAAATGGACTGCATGTTGGCCGATGATGAACGCCGCCGGCGCCAACAGCAACAACAAATGCAGCAGCAAATGTATCAACAGCAACAATTCGAAATGCAACAGATGGAACAGGCAGCTTCAATGAGCTTTTGGATGTAAAACATTAGGTAAAAATTGAAAGGAGAAAAACATGGAAAATTTTGATAATCTTCATTGTCCGATTTGCGGAAGCGAACTGATCGACGCTGAAATGGAAGGAGAAGTGGAGGGCGAAAAAGTCTACTACAATGGACTATACTGCGCCGCCTGCGAGGACGTGCAAGCTACAGCGATCCAGGACTACAACGAAGAACAGGCTAATCGCAAATACCGCCGCCGGCACGGACTTCTTACACCCGATAGCATTCGGCACATTCGGGAATATTTAGGAGAAGACCCGCAAGAGCTATCCCGGATTCTGGGCTTCCCGGATGATTACTGGACGTTCTGGGAGTCCGGCACGATGCCTACCCGCGCACAATCCAACCTGATCCGGCTACTGCGCCGCCGCAGCAATTACGCCTTGCTCAAAGCGATCTACGCCGCGACAATAGTCAAGCAACAGTTGCGCCGCAGAGCCCCCGATCTGGAGGACGGTGTGGACGTAATGATGATGTACAACGAGGACGATATGGTAGATATAGGATTTTGAGAGAAAGGAGCGCCGGAATGTTTGTAAGAGGCCCACCACGCTTTACCACTATATTACCACTATTTTACCAATATCAAAATTGGTTCAAATTCCAGCACAAATCAAAAGGGCGAAGAAATTGTGAAAATTGCACAAAGAAACAACAAAAAAGGCACCCAACAAGGCGCCTTTTTTGTGAAATATGGCAGGGGCACAAGGACTTGAACCCTGAGCCTACGGTTTTGGAGACCGCCGCTCTACCAATTGAGCTATACCCCTATATGGTGGGCCTTCGGGGACTCGAACCCAGGACCGACCGGTTATGAGCCGGCTGCTCTGACCAACTGAGCTAAAGGCCCGTGTTCTGATCCGTAGCTGTTGCCGACCGAACAGTAGTATTATACAGTATCCAATCCAAAAAATCAAGAATTATTTTTACAAATTTAGGGAATCGGGTGAATCCTCGGAAAGGGAAGAAAAAACAGTGGTTTGAACTTCAAACCACTGTTTTGGCTCCCCCTGTTGGACTCGAACCAACGACACACGGATTAACAGTCCGTCGCTCTACCGACTGAGCTAAGGAGGAATATGAATGTTGGCGTTATCTATTTTCACATGCAGTCACCCGCATACTATCGTCGACGAACTTGAGCTTAACTTCTGTGTTCGGGATGGGAACAGGTGGACCCTCAAGCCAATCAACACCAACTATTTCATTTCGCCACCCGCAGGCAGCGAAATTATTATAGCACTTATTTCCGGTTTGTCAAGCACTATTTTATGTTTTTTTCTGTTTTTTATGCTCGGACTGTTTCAGCTGTCCAGATAATGGTCAGACCACCTCAGAGCGGAGTAGGAATCAAAGTATTTATAGGCGTAATTCCGCTGCTTCCAAATATCCTGAAGGGCGGAGGAGAGCATTTTCGTGAATTCAGCCGACCCCTTGATATTCATGTGGGTTTCATCATAATAGCTGTCCGAGTCCGGCAGACGCGTGGTTTTTTCCTTGTCCAAATTGAAGTTCAGATAATGAACGCCGTGTTTCTCCGCAAACGAGCGATACCACTGGTCGAAGTAGTCCAGGTTTGCGTACAGACAGTTATAATACTTGCTTTTTGGTGTGACTACAAGGATAACCGTGGCGCCGTTTTCCTTGCAAAGGGAAACCAGACGCTCCAGGCCGTCTTCGTTTTCCGGTACGATCTCCTCCGGCAATGAACGAAGACCGTAGATATCCTGATAGTTTGTCGGCAATTCCCGGCTGTCTTTCTTCACGCGAAGATAGCCGAGCTTCATTTCGGAGTTCTCCCTGTGATACTTTCCTGTAATGAACCGCAGGGAGGACTCGATTCCCTTTGAAACCAGATCATAGTAAGCCATCGGATATTCGGAAAGGGAAAAGGCGCTGTGAAGATAGGACAGCCGCTCTCCGACGCCGGAGAGTCTGCCCAGAATGGGAAGGTCGCCTTCGGGACCTTCCGCAGTCCGGTCGCGAATCAGCGTATCCACGCTGACCTCCAGCACCACGGTGTGAACAGGGTTCCGCTCCAGCTCTTTTTTCAGAAGCGTATATCTGCCCTCCATGGTCATCAGAGCGCCTGTCACATTGTAGCTGCTGATGCCGAGCCGCTGATTCAGGATTTCAGGCTGAATCCCATACATGGTATAGGAGGCGCCGCAAATCAGGACTGTGACCTTTCCGGCCAGCCGGTCTCTCTCCCGGGCATCCTGATAATCGAAATTTTCGCCCTGCAGATAGAATTCGGCAAACATCACGCTGAGCAGAACCACCGCCAGGAGGAAAACGCCGACAATTTTCAAAATACGCTTAAAACTGTGCATACAGGAAGCCTCCCAGTCCGCCGGACGCCGGCACGCCGAAATAGACAATCGCAAAGAACAGAACAACATAGCAGAGGATCCGCACAAGGAACGGAAGCTTCTTTTCCATCCGCTCCCGGACGGAGCCCTTCCGCTGCAGCAGGCTGACCACGAACATCAAGCCTACGCCGGCAGCCGCAGCCAGGAAGGTCCGTATGGAATCCACAAAGGGCAGCAGCTCGGCCAGAGATCGCGGCAGCCGCGGCGTAAACAGAATCTGCTTCCACAGGCCGAAGCCCTGCCGTAGCGTTCCGACCTCCGGCAGCACCTTGATAAAGGTCACCAGCAGGAAGGTCCGAATCACCTGGAAGGCCCGCCAAAGCCAGGCGGATTCCCGGATGTGCAGCCACTGCTTCCACCTGGAGAAGGGCTTTTCCATCCACATGGAGAAGATGATAAACAACCCGTTCACACCGCCCCAGGCGATATAGGCCCAGCTTGCGCCGTGCCAAAGACCGGTGGCCAGCCAAACTACCACCAGCGCGACGGTGGCAGGCAGGTAATTGCCGAAGGACTTACCGAACCGACGCTTTGCGGTACGGCCGAGCTTTTGATTCCACTTGGAAACCGCCAGGGGGTAGTACACGTAGCTCTTGAACCAGGCGCCGAGACTGATATGCCAGCGACGCCAGTATTCCGCCACAGACTTGGAGAAATAAGGCCGTTCGAAGTTCTCAGTCAGACGGATGCCGAGGATCTGGCAGAGACCGCACATGATATCCATGTAGCCGGAGAAGTCGGCGTAAATCTGCACCGTGTAACAGAGGGCGCCTGCAAAGGCCGCAAGCCCGGTATAGGTGGAGTAGGAGGCAAAGGTGTTCTGGACGTAGACGGCGAAGATGTTTGCAACCACCATTTTCTTGAAGTAGCCCCAGATCATCCGCTGCGCGCCGTAGGAGAAGCTTCGGTCGTCCAGGCTATGCGGCGCAAACAGCTCGCCGGAGAGGTTTTTCCAGGTGCTGATGGGGCCCTGGGTGATCTGCGGGAAGAAGGAGGTGAACAGGAGTACCTTGAAGTAGTTGTCCTCGGCCTCGGTGTTGCCCCAATAGACGTCGCAGAGATAGCTGATGACCTGGAAGGTATAGAAGGAGATGCCCAGGGGAACGATCCAGCGGATGGTGTCCCGGACGCCGCCGCCGAACCAGGCTGCAATGCCGTTGACCTGACTCAGCAGGAAATGGATGTATTTGAAGGCGCAGAGGATCCCCACGTTCAGAATCAGACAGAGCACCAGGGCGAGCTTTCTCCGGGCTTTGCCCTTCGCCTTTCTGGCGGAACGCTCCTCCTTGGTCAGCTCTGCCTTGTGGGCCTTGAGAAAGGCCTTTTCATTGTCTGCGCTGCGCTGGATCAGCATGGCAGTCCACCAGACGGTCAGGGCGGTGAGCAGCAGGAAGGGAAGGGTTTGCCAGCCGTTCAGACAGTAAAAACAGAGGCTGCAGGCCAGCAGCAGCCACCATTGAAAGCGCTTTGGGATCAGATAATACAGGACGATCAGCCCAAGGGCGAACAGGATAAAACGAACCGAAACAATGCTCATAGTGTACTCCTATGAAAACGAGGCAGAATGGACCAGACCCCCAGCAGGGACCGGCTTGGATTTATTTTACAGCATTGGGGGAATAAGTCAAGCCCAATCCGAAAAAAACGTCGTTATTTGAACACACTTGGGTTTTTATGACAGGTTTTTGCTTTGCGGGAACAATTGCCAGGGAAAATCGTCAAAATAATAAATCCAGAAGTTAGGAGGAGACTCAAATGCGTCAGCCATACACCGTCCGTCAACGGATTTTGGGCTTCGGTTGTGCCCTTTTGATTTTGTTCTCCCTCGGCGCCTGCGGAAAGATGACAGAAAAGAAGGCTGCCGAAGCAGGAGAAAATCCTGCCACGGCTGTTCACTCCGATGCGCCGGAGCCGTCCACAGCAGCGACCGGCCCCGAAGAAACGGCAGCCTTACCCTCTGCCCCCGCAACCAGGGAATACGAACCTGCGCCGGAGGGAATCGTTAGAGACGAAGCGGGCGCCTTTCCCGGATCTGCTTTCGGAGAATATACTGTGATAGAAGGCGAAGTACCGGCCTACTCCGGTGATCTTGACGGACCCTCTGCTGGGCCTGTGGAGCCGGATCCCGGTCCGTATATGCCGCCCGAGGAAGACGCTGCGCCCTTTGTGCTGACCGCCGGAGAATGGAACGACAACGCAAACTGGCCCTTCTTTGTGAATCTGGTTCGCAGCGGTACGATTACTTTCCCGGTTTTCGGCATCGACCCCACAAATCGCGTGCAGGTTACGGCCCGGGACGAGGCGGGAGCGCCGCTTGCAAACGAGCCTGTGACCTTGTTTGACGCGGAAGGGAAGACCCTGTGGACGGCCCAGACCGGAAAAGACGGCGTTGCGTATCTGTTTTTCCGGGCGGATCAGACGCCGGATCACGTAACCGGCGTCGGTGCGGAGGCTTCTCTGTCTGTCAGTACGCCGGATGAAACCGGACAGGGGACAGCAACAGTCCGGCAGATTGATGAGATCACGCTGACCGGAACCGCCTCCGCAGTACAGAGAACGAATCTGCAGGTCATGTTCATCGTGGACACCACCGGCTCCATGGGAGATGAGCTGGTGTATCTGCAGAAGGACTTTTCCTCCATCGCAGGAGAAATCGGAGCGGGAGATGTCAGCTATTCGGTCTGCTTCTACCGGGATGAGTGCGACGAGTATGTGACCCGCTGCTACGGCTTCAGCTCCGACGTGGCCGCGGTCCAGGCGCTGATCAACGCCGAGTACGCAGACGGCGGCGGGGATACCCCGGAGGCTGTGGCGCAGATTCTGACCGAAACCCTGGCCGATTCCGGTTACTGGGCGGAGAACAGCGAAAAGCTGGCGTTTTTGATCTTTGATGCGCCGCCCCATGCGGGCACCGACGAAGAGCTGGACCGGGCGATCCGGGCAGCTGCTGCCCAGGGAATCCATGTGGTGCCGGTGGTTGCGTCAAATGCGGACCGGGAAACCGAGCTCTTCGGCAGGGCCCTGGCGATCTGCACCGACGGAACCTATGTATTTCTGACCGATGATTCCGGTGTCGGCGGGTCCCATCTGGAGCCGATCATCGGGAACTATGACGTGGAAAAGCTCCACGACGTCATCATCCGGATCATCAATTCCTACCGTGTGTACTGAACAGTCATAAACAAAGCGGTCTCCGAACGGATCGAAATCCGTTCGGAGACCGCTGTCTCTGCCTCAAGATATGCGGCGAAATAAGCGCTATTCATCCGCCGCGGCAATGACGATATGAATGTCGCCGGAGGTGGTGGTTACGCCGCAAAAGCCGCTTCTGTATCCGTGGGGAACGATGACGTCTCCGCTGGTGGTTTCGGTATGGAACAGCTTGCCGGTCAGCAGGGAGCCTTCGACGTCGCCGCTGGTGGTGGTGATCCGAATGGATTCGGCGTCACAGTCCGTGAGCTGAACTTCTCCGCTGGTTGCTGTAAGAAGCATCTCCTTTTCGGCGATCACATGCTGCAGCACAATGTCCCCGCTGGCTGCCGTTATTGTAATGTTCTGGCAGCCTGCCTCGGCAACGGTAATATCTCCGCTGGTTGTTTCGATGCCCAGACTGCCGCTGTCAACCAGACCGCTGATCCGAATATCTCCGCTGGTCGCTTCCGCCCGCAGAGAATCACAGGTTTCATCGCCGTTAAATTGAATCTCACCGCTGGTAGCCTTCAGACGTACAGTACCGGCGGAAACCACGCCGATCCGGATATCTCCGCTGGTTGCTTCTGCCAGAAGGGAACCCTGCACGTCTGCCATACAGATCAGATTCCCGCTGGTACATTTCAGCTCCGCATCCGTAAATTGAAGTCCGGCAGCCAGCTCCACGTCCCCGCTGGTGGTCTTGATGGTGAGGCGTTCATATGCCGCCTTCGGCAGATACAGGCGGATTTCAGGAGAGCTGGAGAGCATTCCAATGTACCGAAGGAAATCAAACCACTTCCGATTTTCCTCTCTGGAGATCCGAAGGATTCCGTCTTCCACCGCCGCAGTGTGCAAGGCCTCTTCGGCGTCGGTGAAAACGATCCGGCAGCTGTCGTCCTCCGCCGGAAGAAGGCGCAGGCTGCTGCTGTTGCAGTCGACGGAGATTCCGGTGAAGGAATCGGATATCGTCTGTTCTGTGGTGATATAATTCGTGGAATTCAGCTTGGAAAAATCAAAGTCGAGGAGCGCCATTCCGGCCACCAGCGCGAGGATGCCCGCTGCGATCAGGATCGAGGCAAGAATCAAGGCAATTTTCGTTCCTTTTTTCATGACGGATTCCTCCTTCGGGTCAAACGGGTTTTCAGCCCATGCAGGGCCTTTTTCAGGAGCCTGGCCACAAGTACGGTCAGCTTGTTGGCTATGAGCAGCAGGGGAATCGCCAGACCGATCAGCAGCAGTCCGGAGCCGAGCCAGAGCAGACCCTGGGTTCTGTCACCGGTTACAAAGCTGATGACGGAAAAGACAACGGAAGCGATTCCGCTGACAAAAAAGGAGATTACCACAGCGTAAAGGGTGATAATCGGTACCCAGAGCAGAATATAAAACGTGAGGCACAAAATTCCTGCGGTCAAAAGCAGCGGGAACCAAAGCGGGAAGCCGAGAATCAGCAGGGCGATCTCCCAGCCGCTGAGCTTTCGTTTCCGGGACAGCCGCTCTCTGACCAGCTGAGGGAGGGGAACGTCAGCGAGGATCTGGGGAACGATCTGATCCACGGGACCGATGGTGGCAACAGCCTCGCTTTCACTCAGGCCCTCTTCGATCCGATCATCGATGATCTCATTATAGTAGTCAATTGTTTTTTCCACATCAGAGCTGGGAATGCCGGACAGGCCCTTTCGCAGCTCATAAAAGAATGTCTGTCTGTTCATGGTTCAACTCCTCCCGGAAAATATATCCATAGATTGATTGAAGCTCCCGCCAATCTGACCGAAATTCTTCGATTCTTTGCAGCCCCAACGGAGTAATGTGATAATATTTTCGAAGCCTTCCGCTGTGCTCCGTGCTGTAGACCTGCAGCTGGTTTGTGGCTTCCAACCGCCGCAGAATCGGATAAAGGGTGGATTCAGAAATGTCCACGTAAGGCTTGATGTCCTTCACAATCTGATAGCCGTAGGAGTCATGCTCCTTGATTGCCGCCAGCACACAGACGTCCAAAAGGCCGCGTTTCATCTGAATATCCATAGAATACCCCCTTTCATATATTACTATATCAAGCATAGTATTACTTGTCAAGTAATATTTTGTGAAAAACAATATAATCCCTAAAATAGGATCAAAGAAAGAATCTTGAAGAAACCGGAAAGAAAAAACTTGCATCCCGGGAGCAGATGCGGTATAAAAGAGGAAAGGATACCGCGGTGTAAAATCCCGCACACAGGGCTGACGAGCCGGCCGAACGCACCGCAGGGATCCGGAACGGAATGGCCGTCGGGGACGGCTTGCTCCGTTGAACATACGGGAGGATCAGAAATGCAAAAGTTCAAAAAATATTTGAGAGAACAAAATATCGAATTCTCCGCCAAGCGGTATTTTATTGACGCCATGGGCGCCATGGCCCAGGGCCTGTTTGCCTCTCTGCTGATCGGCACGATCCTGAAAACCCTCGGCGAGCAGATCGGCTGGAATGCTCTGGTCCAGGTTGGAGCCTTTGCCCAGAAGATGGTGGGCCCCGCGATTGCCGTTGCCATCGGCTATGCGCTGAAGGCATCCCCGTTGGTGCTGTTTTCTCTGGTCGCTGTCGGCTTCTCCGGCAATGAGCTGGGCGGCGCCGGCGGCCCTTTGGCGGTCTATGTGATCGCCATCATCGCCTGCGAATGCGGCAAGCTGGTCTCCAAGCGGACCAAGGTTGACATCCTGGTGACGCCTGCGGTGACCACACTGGTGGGCGTGCTGCTGAGTATGCTGATCGCCCCTTATATCGGCAAAGGCGCCAGCTATGTGGGCCGGCTCATCATGTGGGCCACAGAGCTGCAGCCCTTCTTCATGGGCATTCTGGTGTCCGTGCTGGTGGGGATTGCGCTGACTCTGCCCATCTCCTCTGCTGCCATCTGCGCGGCCCTGAGCCTGACCGGCCTTGCCGGCGGCGCTGCCGTTGCCGGCTGCTGTGCCCAGATGGTGGGCTTCGCTGTGATGAGCTTCCGGGAAAACCGCTGGGGCGGCCTGGTGTCTCAGGGCATCGGCACCTCCATGCTGCAGATGCCGAACATTATCAAGAATCCCCGGGTTTGGATCCCGCCGATCCTTGCCTCCGCCATCACCGGGCCCATGGCAACCTGCCTGTTCCGCATGCAGAACAACGGCCCCGCCGTGGCCTCCGGCATGGGCACCTGCGGCTTCGTGGGGCAGATCGGCGTATACACTGGCTGGGTCAATGATGTGGCTGCCGGCACAAAGACCGCTGTTACCGCCTGGGACTGGATCGGGATGCTGCTGATCTGCTTCGTGCTGCCCGCGATTCTCAGTTGGGGCTTCTGCGAAATCGAGCGAAAGCTGGGCTGGATCAAGGAAGGCGATCTGAAGCTCAACTGACCCTTCCGGCCCTTGCCTCCGGGACTACGGAACTTGCCCCAAGACCGGGATTTTGACGAAACAGGCAGGTGGACGTTCCATGAAACGCAGCCCCATTTCACGTTTTCTTTTGTTTCTCACAGCCCTGGCGGCGATGCTGTCCGGATGCTCCGGAACACTTGATTCTGAGACCTCCCGGGCTGAAACAGAGCAGTCTGCGGACGCTGTGACGGCGGAGCTGCAGGTATACTGCTTCCAGGCGGGGAAGGCTGACGCATTCCTGTTCTGGAACGAAAACGGCGCTGTGCTGATCGATACCGGAGAGAGCGGCTTCGGCAAGACCATTCTTGCCAAGCTGCAGGAGCTGGGGATCACCCGGCTGGAGGCCCTGATTCTGACCCACTTCGACAAGGATCACGTGGGCGGCGCAAAGAAGCTTCTGGAGTCCGTGGAGATCGGCGCGATCTACCAGAGCAACTGCCCCAAGACCGGCGCCTCTGCCTATGAAAAGTACCTGGCGGCGGTGGAGGCCCTGGCTCTGGAGCCTGTTACGGTGCGGACGGAGCTGGAGTTTTCCCTCGGCGGGACGGTATTTCAAATCAATCCGCCGGCGGCGGAGACCTATGCCGAGGATGCCAGCAACAATTCTTCTTTGATCATCTCTGTGGAGTGCGGAGAAAACCGTCTGCTCTTTACCGGAGACGCAGAGGCCCTTCGCCTGGAGGAGCTGCTGGCCGCAAGCCCGGGCCGCTGTGACCTGATCAAGATGCCCCACCACGGGAGCTGGTACGCGGCTCTGCCTTCGCTGCTGGAGCTGACAACGCCTGCATACGCGGTGATCACCTCCTCTGAGGAGGAACCGGAGGACGAAGAAACTGTTCTGCTGCTCCAGCAGCTCGGAATTCAAATCCTTCTGACGCGAAGCGGACCGATCCGGATCGATTGCGGCCCGGAGGGCCTCTCAGTAGTTCAGGAATCATAAAAGAACCCCGATGCTTTCAAAGGAAAGCGTCGGGGTTCTTTGCTCACGATTCAGACGGCAAAATGCTTTTTCGCAGGATTTCCCGCAGCGTCACACCCAGCAGGGCGGCCGCAGCTGCCTTGATCAGATCCGGGATCAGGAAGGGGAGCACGCAGACGGACAGCGCATGCCGGACGGTGGTATGAGCTACCAGGGTGAATTGGGCCGTTCCGCAGAGATAGCAGACCGGCAGAGCCGCTGCACAGCCCAGAAACGCCGAAAGGTATTCAACGACCCGGGCGGGTCGGGGTCCTGCAAGACGAAGCATTGCCCCCTGCACAAGCCAAAGGGTCACAATCATCAGGGGATAAGACCAGATATATCCGCCGGTGGGGCCGGGGAAGGCAGCGAGACCGGTCATTCCCCGGGAAAAGACCGGCAAAAACAGACCCAGCAGCAGATAGACCGCCACAGAAATCAGCGACAGCTTCAGCTCCAGCACAACGCCGCAAAGCAGCACCGCAAACACCGAAAGGGTGATGGGGATCGGTCCAACCGGGATGGCAAGGGGGGAGCAGATGCAGAGAATCGCGGCGAAGATCGCGCAGAGAATCATTTGAACGAGTATTTTATGGGATTTCATGGGGATCCTTCCTTTCCGCCGCCTATTATGGCACAGTCGAAGCGAAATGTCAACCAAATTGTTGTTTGAAGTTTACAATTCGATTTAGACTTGAAAATCGAACATTTGTTTGATATAATGAAACCGGAAGGGAGGAAACGCCATGGAACGACAGATCAACGTGGATATGCTTGCGGTCTGCAGCGCGGACGGAAGCCTGCAGCCGGTGCGATTCCGGTTCGAGGATGAAAATCATATCGTCCGGATGGCCCGGGTCCTGGAGATCCTCTCCTGCCAGGAAATCCGCTACGTCAATGTGGAGGCCTACAGCTATTCCTGCCGGGCCCGGATCGAGGAGGAGGAATGTCTGCTGAATCTGCGATATTCCATTCGGAGCCACTGCTGGCGTTTGCAGCAGCGGAATTATGCGAATGTTTGAAATTGCTTGCTGCAATTCGGACCGTGATCTGCTATAATATAGAAAAACGGCGCATGCCGCGGGGGAGGGAACCGGAATGAAAGCCTATACTGCCTGCCTGTTCGACCTGTACGGAACGCTGGTGGATATCCACACGGATGAATCCAAGCCGGCGTTCTGGAACAAGGTGGCGGCCTGGTATACCGAACACGGGGCAGCCTGGACCGGGAAGACGCTGCGCAGCGAATATCTGCGGCTCTGCGGGGAAGCGGAAGCGAAGCTCCTGGCGGAGGCGCCGTCGGGGGCCCATGTGGAGCCGGATCTGCAGGGGGTATTTGCGGCCCTTTACCGCCTGCGGGGAGTTGATCCGGATGCCGGCCTGATCGACGAGACGGCGCGGGTTTTCCGCCGGGCATCCACGACCCATCTTCGGGCCTATGCCGGTGCTCGAGAGCT
The DNA here is from genome assembly GCA_902767915.1 of Oscillospiraceae bacterium. Lineage (GTDB taxonomy): Bacteria > Bacillota > Clostridia > Oscillospirales > Oscillospiraceae > JAFRPC01. The sequence goes on from CACXJE010000002.1 coordinate 14,989, forward strand.
GCTTTGCGGGATACGGGAAAAGGGAATTCCGGTGATTCTGCTTTCCAACGCCCAGTCCTGCTTTACCCGGCCGGAGCTGGACGCGCTGGGACTGACCGACTGCTTTGATCGGATCTTCATTTCCTCAGAGGTTGGCCGGAAAAAACCGGATCCTGCCTTCTATGGGGCGGCGCTGGCGGCGCTGGGCCTGCGGCCGGAGGACTGCCTGATGATCGGCAACGACCCGGTCTGCGACGTCGCCGGAGCGCTTGCAGCCGGCCTGGACGCGGTCTACATCCATTCGGCCCTGTCCCCGAAAATACCCATCAGCCCGGAAGAAGCGCCCGATGGCGGCGAGTCTCAACGAAGCGATTCCCGCCGCCCGCAATTGATACTGTCCATGCCCGGCATGAATCTGAGAAAGCTTCAGCGGCTGCTCGCCCTGTAGCGGTGCAGAGCGTCCGCCGCCTGATGCAATCTCAATCGACGCTGCGCCCTTCAGCCCGTTCGATCAATGCGGAGAAATCCATCTTCCATTTGTCTGCGCAGCAGAAAGACTCGCCGGGATCCGGCGAGTCTTTCTGTTAAGAAGCTTCGATGCAATCTGCCGCGGAAGCGCCTTTGCCATGCAGCGGCTTGATCAGTTTTTCCCCAGGGCCTGATACAGGAAGCTCACGATCTGTCCCCGGGTACAGGGCCTGCCGACGCCGAACAAGCCGTTGCCGACGCCGCCGGTGATGTGGTTTTCCACAGCCCAGAGAATGGCGTTGTAATAGTATTTGCCGGGCGTGACGTCCGTGAAGGGGCTCTCGGCAGTTTCGTGGTCCGGGGTATCACAGGCCTTCCAGAGGAAGGTCATGGCCTGCTCCCGGGTGCAGCTCCTGCCCACACCGAATAAGTTGTCGGAGACGCCTCCGGTGATTCCGTGCTCCACCGCCCACAGAACCGCCTTGTAGTAATACTTGCCGGGCTTCACGTCGGTGAAGGGACTGCTGTCAGACACGGGCTCAGGGGCGCCCATTGCCTTCCACAGGAAGGTGACGATCTGTTCCTGGGTGCAGGTTTTGCCGGGAGAAAAATGCGTGTCATCCGTGCCGCCGGTAATCTGAGGCACATGATAGAAGGCCCAGAGCACGGGATTGTAGTAATATTTTCCCTCTGCGACGTCCACAAAGGGATTGCTGGGCACCGATTCGGTTTTTTGCACGCCGCAGCGCTGGCAGGTAAAGACCTTGGCGCCCGGCGCGTCGATGGTAGGAGGAACCGTCAGAGTTCCCCCGTCCCAATCGTGGCCGAGAGCCGGGATCACGGTTTCGGAAAGGGTTTTTCCGCAGACGGTACAGACGGTTTTCGTGCCGCCGCTTTTGGTGCAGGTGGCTTCCGTTGTCACCGTGCGGGAGGAGGGGTGGCTGCAGGTTACGGTAAAAGTAAGATTTCCGGAGATGAGGCCGCCGGTGGTGGAGGCTGTCAGCGTCGCGGTTCCGGAGCCGGCTGCCTTGACCTGATTGCTCTGGACGTTCAGGATCCCGGCGGGGCTGGCGCTCCAGCGCAGAGAGTCAGGCTCCACGGGGCAGGAGCCGAAGCTGTGGCTTCCGGCGTGGATCCGGGCGGTAACTGTGACGGCGTCGCCCGGCACAAGGTCCGTTTTGCCGGCCGAAAGGTTCAGGAAGAACTGATAGGAAACCCCGGGCTCGGTCTGAGAGGGGAAGGTGCCGGCCTGAAGCCGGACGGTCTCTGTCACGGTACTGTTGGAGGGCTTGGAGAAGGTAACGGCGGCGTCAAAGCCAAAGCACTGGACCCAGTAGTAACAGCCGTTGATCTGGAAGCAGCCGATGCCGATGCTCTTGTAATCACTACCCATGATGTTTGCCCTGTGGCCTGGGGAATTCATCCAGGAGGTCATGACATCGGCCGGTGTGGCCTGGCCCGCTGCAATGTTTTCGGCGAACATCTTATCGTTCGCAGTGAAGCAGACCGTACCGTCAGGCCTGGTGTGGGAGAACAGCAGCGCAGCTTCTGCGCCCCGGGACATGGCTGTTTCCGTCAGAGTCTTGTCCATCGTCAGGGCGGAGAGACCATCCTTTGCCCGTTCGGCATTGACAAGAGTCAGAACCTCGTAAGCATAGTCGTACTGACGCAGCCCCTTGACCCGGACCTGCTCATACTGGGCGGAGCCCTCCGCTGCCCCGGCGCTGCCTTGGGCGTAAGCAGCCGGCAGCAGAGTGGACAGCAGCAGAACCAGCAGTATGGACGTGATTATCTTCCAATAATGTCTCATTCAGCAACACTCCCTTATGAATGGATACTCTAATTATACCAGACAACCTTTGCCTGTTCAAGCATTTTTCCACCTGACGCGTATATTTCGGTTTCCTTCGGGCAAGCTATGGGAAAAACAGGAACAGGAGGGATCCTATGGATCAGGAAAACAAGCCCGCAAGGACCGATGAGCTGGAGCAGATCCAGGAGCTGGGCACAGGACTGGCAAAAACTGACCGGGGAAACGTCTATATTCTGACCATCATCGGGCAGATCGAGGGCCATCAGGTACTGCCGGAAACCGTGAAAACCACAAAATATGAGCATGTCATGCCGCTGCTGGCCCAGATCGAGGAGAGCGAGGAGGTAGACGGTCTCCTGCTGCTGCTCAATACCGTGGGGGGAGACATTGAAGCGGGCCTGGCCATAGCGGAGCTGATTTCCGGCATGAAGAAGCCCACGGTTTCCCTGGTGCTGGGCGGGGGCCATTCCATCGGCGTCCCGCTGGCCGTGGCGGCGCGGCACTGCATGATCGCCCCGTCAGCGGGAATGACGATCCATCCGGTCCGGATGAACGGGACCGTGGTTGGTGCGCCGGCCACATTCCAGTATTTCAACCGGATTCAGTCTCAGATCGTGGAGTTTGTGGCGGCCAATTCCAAAATCTCCAAAAAGCGGTTTGTGGACTATATGATGGCCACCGGAGAGCTGGCCACGGATGTGGGCACTGTGCTGTATGGCAAGGAGGCGGTGGCCTGCGGGCTGATTGAGCGGCTTGGCAGTCTTTCCGATGCCCTGGACTGCCTGCACCGGATGATCCAGGCAAAAAAACAGGCAGGATCCGAGAAAGAAACAGAATAAAGACTGGAAATTTCCGATCGGTTGTGATATAATAACTTATAATGCGTTATTAGGCCTGTATTTGGAGGCGCTCACATGACTTGGATCGGAGCGATTGTTTTGGCCGTAGTTGCCGGCGTTACGGAGATTCTTCCGGTGTCCGGCTCCGGCCATCTTTACATATTTGAAAAACTGATGGGGCTGGAACTGAGCCAGGCAGATTTTATGGCCTATCGGGGGATTCTCCATCTCGGGATCGGAGCTGCCCTGCTGCTCTTTTATCACAAGCGGATGGGGCAGATGCTGCGGGAGCTGCTGCAGCCGGTTGCCGGCGGCCGCCCCAATTCCCGGCGGCGGACCGTTTCGTTCCCGAGGCGGTTGTTCCTTCTGCTGCTGTTGTCGACCCTTCCCATGTTCCTTTCTCTGTTTTTGAACGGGCTTCGCGTCCGGATCGAAAACAGCGATTCGGTTCTGCTGTTCGTCAGCGGCTTTTTGCTGCTGTCCGGCATTGTGCTGTATCTGACAGGCCGCTCTGCCAGAGAGCGGAAGAACCTGCAGCAGCTCACCCTGCCGGATGCGCTGGTCATGGGACTGTTTCAGGTGCCCACTGTGTTCCCCGGCCTTTCCCGGAGCGGAATGCTGCTGTCTGCCGGTCTGCTGCGGGAGGCCTCCTGCGGCAGTGCGGTGGAGTTTGCCGGCCTGATGGGCATTCCGGTATTCCTTGTCTCCGGTCTTGTTCAGTGGTTCGGGGCTCGGAAAACCGGCGCGGCAACCATTCCCACCGGGATGTGCGTGGCGGGCCTTATCATCACGGTACTGGTTGGGCTCATGACCCTTCGTTTTTTGCGGGACCGTGCAGCCGTCCGCAAGCCCACGGGCTTTGCCTATTGGTGCTGGGGCGCGGGGCTCCTGGCGCTGGTCCTGTTTCTGGTTGCCGCCTGAGATCCGGCAGCATGACGATTGAAACAATTAGGAGTACATATTATGGCGTCCAAAACAACAACTAAGAAAAAAGGCGGAAAGAAAGCTTCCTCTGCAACGAAGAAGCAGTCTGCAAAGCAGCTGCCGCTGAAAAAGGAACGCTCGATTTCCCGGTTCAAGCGGGAGATCTGGGGCGTTGTCTGCGGCCTGCTTGCCATTTTGGTGCTGGTCAGCAATCTGGACAAGGGCAGCTTCCTGTCCAGGTTCTTCATGGGCCTGGTGGGCAAGATCGGAGTCTATGTGCTGCCCATTGGGCTGGTGCTCTGTGCCGTTGCCCTGCTGTTCCACGGCAACCGGCCGGTAACCATGCGGCTGCTGTGCTCCCTGGGCTTCACGGTGGTGGTCATCGCAATGTCCCATCTGGCCATCGAAGATACGGCCTTTCTCTGGAACCGGAATCTGATTTCCGAGCTCTACCGTGCCGGCAGCGCCGGCAGATCCGGTGGTGTGATCGGCGGCCTGTTTGCCATGCTGTTCTCTCTGCCGGGTGGGAAGCCGGTGGGCTGGGCCATCTGCATCGTGCTGCTGCTCTTTACCCTGCCGGCCTCTATGAATCTGACGCTGACCGGTCTTCTGAAGGCCATCAACAATCACCGGGATGAGCTCCGCCGCCAGGAGCGGGAGGAGAACTACCGGGAGCCCGCCGAAAAGATCGTGGAGCATGTGGTGCAGCGCCGCCAGGAGCGGGAGATCCGCCGGAAGGAACGCAGACGGTTTGACTATGATCTGCCTGTGGACGATCCGCCGGAGCTGATGCCGGAGCCGGAAAAGAAACCCGTGTCGAAGAAGCCCCGGGAGAAGGTGGAACCGCAGGAACGTCCCGAGGAGCCTGTACGCAGGCCCAGAGACCGGAAGCCGGAGATCGACCTTCCGGTGGACGAGCCCGTGGCCCCGGTGAAGCTTCCCGAGGCGCATAAACCGCAGCCGGCTGCGATCCAAAAGCCGGATCCGGTTCAAGCGGCAGCCGCGGCTGCAGCAGAGCCCGGGGAGACGATTCCCATGGTGGATGTTGTGGTGCCGCCCTCCGAGAAGGTCAAGGCATCCGAGGCCAGAAAGGCTGCCGCTGAGATTGCCAGGGAAATCGAAGGCGCCCCGGAGCCGGAGCGCCCGGCCTACGTCTTCCCGCCCACAGATCTTCTGAATGAGGTCTCCGCCGACAATATCGACGCCAGCGCCGAAATGCGGGAAAACACCCGCCGGCTGCAGGAAAAGCTGGCCTGCTTTAACGTGGACGCCCAGATTGTCAACGTCACCCGGGGCCCCAACGTGACCATGTATGAGCTGCAGCTGGCCCAGGGCGTCCGGCTGAACAAGCTCACCGGCCTGGCCGACGACATTGCCCTGGAGCTGGGCGCTTCCGGCGTCCGGATTTCCGCAATCCCCGATAAAAACTCCATGGTGGGCATTGAGGTGCCCAACAAGCAGGTCAGCACCGTCAGCATCCGGGAGGTTTTGGAGTCCCGGGAGTTCCGGAACGCCCGATCCAAGATTTCCTTTGCCGTGGGCAAGGACATCAACGGCAACTGCGTAGTGGGCGATATCGCCAAGATGCCCCATGTATTGATTGCCGGCACCACCGGTTCCGGTAAATCCGTCTGTACCAACAGCATTCTGATCTCAATTCTCTATAAGGCGACCCCCGATGAGGTCAAGCTCATCGTGGTGGACCCCAAGATGGTGGAATTCGGCATCTATAACGGGATCCCCCATCTGCTGATCCCCGTGGTGACCGACGCCAAGAAGGCCGCAGGCGCTCTGCAATGGGCGGTGACGGAGATGATGCGCCGCTATCGGACCCTGTCCGAGACCGGCGTGCGGGACATTGAGTCCTATAACAAGCTGGCCGAGACCGACGAAGCCCTGGAGCCCATGCCCAAGCTGGTGGTGGTGATCGACGAGCTGGCGGACCTGATGATGGTGGCCGGCAAGGAGGTCGAGGAAGCCATCTGCCGGATCGCCCAGATGGGCCGTGCCTCCGGCGTACACCTGGTCATTGCCACCCAGCGTCCCTCCGCGGACGTGATCACAGGTCTGATGAAGGCCAACATTCCGTCCCGGATTGCTCTCGTGGTCTCCAGCGCCATGGAATCCCGGATCATCCTGGACTCTCAGGGTGCCGAGAAGCTGATCGGCCGCGGCGACATGCTCTATGCGCCTCTCGGTAAGGGCAAGAAGCGTGTGCAGGGCTGCTACATTGACGAGACCGAGGTGCAGAAGGTCATTGACTTTGTGAAGTCCAACGGCAGCGCCGAGTATAACGACGAGGTCCAGCAGGAAATCGAGCAGCGGGCAGCCCAGTCCGGCAAGGGCGGAGGCGCAGCCGCTGCGGCTGCGGGACCTGCCGCCCAATCTGAGAACGAGGAAGGCGACGAGCTGCTGCCTGCTGCCGTCGACGTGATCCTGGAGCTGGGCATGGCCTCTGTCTCCATGCTCCAGCGCCGCCTGAAGCTGGGCTACGCCCGGGCGGCCCGGATTGTGGACGAGATGGAGGAGCGGGGGATCGTCGGTCCCTTCGAGGGCTCCAAGCCCCGCCAGCTGCTGATCACCAAGGAGCAGTGGGCCGCCATGAAGAGCAGCGGCCAGCTGACAGCGGGAGCCGCTTCCGGAGATCCTGCGCCCGCGGAACAGGACGTTCCGGAGGCGTAAAGCCGGCTCGCAGGTTCGGACGCATGAGTTATTTTCATCTCATGCGTCCGAACCTGAAAAAAACTGTTGACAAATTAAATTTCTGTGCTATAATACTTTTGCTGCATGCGGGTGTAGCTCATCCGGTAGAGCGCCACCTTGCCAAGGTGGAGGTAGCGAGTTCGAGCCTCGTCACCCGCTCCAAAGGCCTCTCTTGTCTGAGACAAGAGAGGCTTTTTTTCACACCTCGGCCGGTCTGTCATATACTGGCATGAGGAGATGAGAAGATGGGAAAACGGATCCTGGTCGTCGGCGGTGACCGACGGCAAACCTATCTGGCAAACCGGCTGAAGGTTCTCGGCAGCGTGGAGACGCTGGCAGTTCCCGGTCACCCGGATTCCGCCGGGGAAGGGGTTGCTGATCTGCTGATCCTGCCATGCCCGAGCTTTGACAGCCGAGGCTTGCTGCGGGCAGGGGAGGGGCTGTCGATGTCCGAGCTGCTGCCCCGTGTCGGCCCGAAGACAGTCTGCTTCGGCGGCGCACTGTCCGATAAACGGGAACTTTTGCCTTCCGTCCTTCAGAATACAGTGGATTTGCTGGCGGAGCCTGTGGTCGCGGCGGAAAACGGCAGATTGACCGCGGAGGCTGCTGTGACGCTGACCCAGCTGCAAACCGAGGACAGTCTGCGGGGGAAAGGCTGCCTGATACTGGGCTGGGGACGAATCGGAAAACCGCTGAGCAGGCTGCTGCAGGCCATGGGTGCAAAGGTTACGGTTGCCGTCCGAAGACGGGAGGTTCAGGCGGAGGCAGAAGGCCTGGGTCTGCGTGCCCTTGGCTTGTCAGAGGTATCCGGCCCCTTTGACCTGGTCTTCAATACGGTTCCGACCCCTGTACTGACAGCGGGTCAGGTGACGGGACTTGGCGCGGACTGCCTTTGGGTAGAGCTTGCCTCCGCACCGGGAGGGCTTGACCCGGGGGAGGACTCGGTGCGGCGGCTGCCTGCAGGCGGCCTGCCGGGAAAACTGACGCCGAAAGCGGCGGCTGAGGTGTTGTATCAAGGAATTGTTCGTTCTGTTGAGGTGTGAGCGTATGAAATCGGAAACCATCGGATTTGCCCTTTGCGGCTCCTTTTGTACGTATGAACCCGTGCTGGCTGCATTGAAGCGTCTGTCCGGGGAGTATGAAACTGTCGTGCCGATTCTGTCCTATACCAGCGCGGAGACCGACAGCCGTTTCGGCAAGGCAGCGGAGTTTCGAAGCCGGATCGAGTGTATCTGCCATCGACCGGCGATTGACACGATCGCAGGCGCCGAGCCCATCGGCCCGAAGCGCATGCTGGACCTGCTGGTGATCGCCCCCTGTACCGGCAACACCCTGGCAAAGCTGGCGGCGGGGATTGCCGATACGCCGGTGACCCTGGCCTGTAAAGCCCATCTTCGAAACGGAAGACCGGTTGTCGTGGCGGTGTCCACAAATGACGGTCTGGCCGGGAATGCAAAGAGCATCGGCCAGCTTCTGGACAGAAAGCACTTTTACTTTGTTCCCTTCGGGCAGGACAGCCCGATCAATAAACCGGCTTCTCTGGTGGCGGATATGGCCGCCATTCCGGAAACCGTCGCTGCGGCTCTGGAGGGCAGGCAGCTTCAGCCGATGCTGCTCCGGGACTGACGGGATTGCCGTAAAATGCATAAAATACTCCTCTTTGGCACAAACTGCGGCAAAGAGGAGTGATTTTATGCAGATAACAAACGAAGACTATCAAGCGCTGGCGGACAGTCTGGCGCAGAAATCCAAAACATCCGTCAACTGTGTCAAGGCCTTCGTGATCGGGGGCCTGATCTGCGTGCTGGGTCAGGGCCTCACAGCTGCTTACCGGGCAGCGGGCCTGTCGGAGCAGACAGCGGGAACGATGTGCTCCGTGAGCTTGATTTTTCTTTCGGCGCTGTTGACAGGCCTGGCCTTGTTCGACGATATCGCCAAGCACGCAGGGGCCGGCACGCTGGTTCCCATTACCGGTTTTGCCAATTCCGTTACCGCTCCCGCGGTGGAGTTCAAAACCGAGGGATATGTCACCGGCCTTGCCGTAAAGATGTTCACCATCGCAGGTCCGGTCCTGGTCTACGGGATCTCGGCTTCCGTCCTGTACGGACTGATCCTTTGGCTGGTTGCGCTGGCCAAGTAGCGGCAAATGCACAAGGCCCGCTCCGCCCATCCGGGCAGAGCAGGCCTTGTTTGTTTGGAAAAATACAGAATTCGTAATGTTCATTCATTTTGCCCCGATGAAAAAAAGTCGGGATTAAACCTTGCTTTTTTGGCCGAAACGCACTATAATGTAGGATATGGGAAAATTGGTTTGTGCGTGCCGATCACGGAGGCTGCCATGCGTTCATACGTCAAGATCGTCAGTTATATGGTATGGTTGACCCAGCTGGGATTGACAATCGTCGGACCCCTGGTGGGCTTCATTTGGCTTGCGGTGTGGCTGCATAATGCCAAGGGCTGGGGCGGCTGGGTGGTCCTTGCGGGCGTGATTCTGGGTCTGATGGGCGCGGTCGGCGGCTTGTACTCCGGCCTGAAGACGCTCCACCGGCTGACGGCACAGGACGAAAAAACCGATACGCTTCCCGGTTATAATCGCCATGAATAATTATTAAAATCTTTAAGAGGCTGCTATGGAACCTTCCAAACAAACGGACAAACAACAGACGGTCCGGGAGATCCTCCTCTTCGCTGTCATGCAGCTGATCTGCCTGGGGATCATGTTCGGGATCGCCGCCGCTGTCCATAAGCTCGGTACCGTGTTTTTGCTGGGCGGCATCGTCGGTGTCTGTCTTGCTGTTTTGAATTATTTTCTGATGGCTGTGGGCGTTTACGCCGCGGCCTCCAAAGCGGAGCAGGGCGACGTCAAGGGCGGACAGAGGATCATTTCTCTCTCCATGCTGGGCCGTTACGCCCTGATGGCCGTCGTTCTGGTCGTGCTTGCCAAGGCCGGGGCCTGCAACGTGATTGCGATGGTTGTTCCGCTGGTATTGTCCAGAATCCTGATTTTTGTCGGGGAATTCTTCAGAAGAAAGGATGGGTGAAGCTGAATGAGCATCAACGGTCCGAAAATATATTTCACCATACCGATCTTCGGGGGAATCGCCATTACCCAAACGCTGGTGACCTCGTTTGTCGTCACCTTGATCCTCTGCATCGGCGGCATTCTGCTGGGTCGTAAGCTGACAAAGCGTCCCGGCAGGGTTCAGGTTCTGACCGAGAAGGCCGTCACGGTTATTACCGACATGGTGCGCGAGGCCATGGGGGACCATAACGTCCGCTGGACGCCCTTCATCGCCACCCTGTTTTTGTCCTCTCTTCTGGGGACCTTCCTGGGGATGACCGGTATTTTCCGGTCCTCCACCGCCGATATCAGCACCACGATCACCTGGGCGGTCCTGGTGAGCTTCATCTGCTGGTATCAGTCCATCAAGAACAGCGGCTTCAAGGCATGGCTCAAGGGCTTCACCGAGCCCATCGCCATCATGACGCCGATGAACATTGTCTCGGAGATTGCCCAGCCCGTGTCTCTGGCCTTCCGTCATTTCGGCAATATTGCCGGCGGCGGCGTCATCACGTCGCTGATCTATTGGGCTCTGTCCGGAGCCTCCGCCGGGCTGCTGCGGCTGATCGGAACCAGCTCTGTGGCGGTGACGGCTGTTCTGATTGTGCTTGGCGTTCTGCTGACCTTTGTCCTGAAGGTCAAAAACGGCAAGGTGCGGATCGTGGTCCGGTTCTTCGGCGCCATGGCGCTGGGCCTGGGAATCCTGGGGCTTCTGAATTGGCTCTGGGGCCTGACCGGAAGAGCCTATCCGCAGCTCTCCACGGGCGTCTATACGGCGATGATCGCCGCAGCCTTTGTCGCCCTTCTGGCAGGTCTGTTCCTGCTGCTGCGTCACAAGAACAGGCTGCAGAGGATTCTGGGCGGCGTGATCTTTGCCGTGAGCCTGCTGACAATCATTTTCATCTCCGACGGTCCGCTGAACGTTCCGCTGCTGACCCTGGGCCTGCCGGGCGTCCTGTCCCTGTACTTTGACGTGTTCTCCGGCGTGATCCAGGCCTTTGTGTTCAGCCTGCTCACCATGATCTACATCTCCGGAGCCTGCCCGCCGCCGGAGGAAACCGGGAAATGAAGAATTGTCGGGCACGAATTCATTTGTAATCCATAAGGATAAACCTGTTTTTATACACAACATCATTAGGAGGAACTAACTATGCAAGAAGCGATTGTGAAGGCAGCATGTGCTCTGGGAGCCGGCCTGTGCATGGGCATCGGCGCCATCGGCCCCGCCATCGGCGAAGGCAACGCCGTCGGAAAAGCGCTGGAGGGCATGGCCCGTCAGCCGGAATCCACCAGCAATCTGCGGACCAATATGCTGGTCGGCTGCGCGGTAGCGGAGACCACCGGTATCTACTCCCTGGTTATCGCCCTTTTGCTGCTGTTCGTGTTCAAATAAGCTCCGCAGGGGAAAAGAACACAGAAAGGGGGAGATCACCCAATGAAGGGATTTGAGAACTTTATTGGTTTTAATCCCTGGACCGCTTTGTTCACGCTGTTGAACATGGTCATTACATTTTTGATTCTTAAGAAATTCCTGTTTAAGCCCGTGAACAAGATGATCGACGATCGCCAGAAGGAGATCGACGATCTGTATACGGATGCCGAGCAGAGCAAGCAGCAGGCGGAGCTTTTGAAGGCTGACTACGACAACCGTCTGCAGCAGGCAAAGACGACGTCCTATGAGATCATCCAAACCGCCAGACACGAGGCCTATCGTCAGAGCGAGGAGATTGTAGAAAAGGCGCATACCGAGGCGGAAGCCATCCGGGAAAAGGCCGAGCTCGACATCGAGCTGGAGAAGAAGAAGGCTTACAACGAGATTAAAGACGACATTTCCCAGTTGGCGATGGACATCGCCGAAAAGGTCGTGGAGCGCAAGCTGGACGACGCCGATCAGGACCGCCTGTTTGAGGAATTCCTGCGGAATATGGGGGATCATGTATGAATCGTGCCGCCAAAAACTACGCCGATGCGCTCCTTGAGGTGGCGCATGAAGATGGCGTAGATGATCTTGTGCTGTCCCAGTTTGCCGATGTCCGGAAGCTGCTGGATGAAAATCCGGATTACGTCAAGCTTATTTTCGCGCCGAACATCCCGAAGGAGGAGCGCGTCGCGCTGTTGGATGAGGCCTTTTCGGGCCGAATTCACGTCTATTTGCTGAGCTTTTTGAAGCTGCTGTGTGAACAGGGCTATTTCTACGAGTATCAGTATTGCGAGACCCGCTACCGCACCTATTACAATACGATCCACGGCATCATTGCCGCGGTGGCTGTGACGGCGGTTCCGCTGCGCCCGGAACAGATCGAGAAGCTCCGGGTCCGTCTTTCGGAGCTGACGGGAAAGCAAGTGGGTATGGAAAACCGTGTGGATCCCTCGGTCCTGGGCGGAGTCCGCCTGGAATACGAGGCGACAGAGCTTGACGGTACCGTCCGTCAGAAGCTGGACGGGATCAGCAGGACGCTTTCCGACACCATACTATAAGAAAGCAGGGAAATCATGGAATTCAGACCGGAAGAGATCGCAAATGTCATCCGATCTCAGATCAGAAATTATGAATCGAAATTAGAGCAGAAGGAGACCGGCACCATCATCACCCTGGGCGACGGAATCGCCCGGGCCGTGGGCTTGGAAAACTGCATGGTGAACGAGCTGGTGGAATTCCCGAACGGCACCTACGGCATGGCCCAGAATCTGGAGGAGCGCTCTGTCTCTCTGGTAATCCTGGGCTCCGATGAAGGCATGCGGGAGGGCGATACCGTCCGCCGCACCGGCAAGGTGGTCTCCGTTCCCGTCGGCGAGGAGCTGATCGGCCGCGTGGTCAACGCGCTGGGCGAACCCATTGACGGCAACGGCCCCCTCAATACCACGAATTATCGCCCCGTCGAGATGCCGGCTCCCGGTGTCATCGAGCGGAAGTCCGTCTCTGTCCCGCTGCAGACCGGTATCAAGGCTGTGGACGCCATGATCCCCATCGGCCGGGGTCAGCGTGAGCTGATCATCGGTGACCGGCAGACCGGCAAGACTACCATCGCCCTGGACACCATCATCAACCAGAAGGGGAAGAACGTCATCTGCATTTATGTAGCCATCGGCCAGAAACGCTCTACCGTGGCGCAGATCGTCAATACCCTGACAGCAGCCGGCGCCATGGAGTATTCCATCGTCGTTTCCGCCACGGCCTCCGAGCTGGCCCCCATGCAGTATATCGCGCCCTATGCGGGCTGCACCATGGGCGAGTATTTCATGGCTCAGGGCAAGGACGTCCTGGTGGTCTATGACGATCTCAGCAAGCACGCGGTGGCCTACCGTGCGATTTCTCTGCTGATTCGCCGCCCGCCCGGACGTGAAGCCTATCCCGGCGACGTCTTCTATCTGCATTCCCGTCTGCTGGAGCGGGCCGCCCGGATGGCGCCCGAATACGGCGGCGGCTCTCTGACGGCGCTGCCCATCATCGAGACCCAGGCCGGCGACGTTTCTGCCTATATCCCCACCAATGTCATCTCCATCACCGACGGCCAGATCTTCCTGGAGACCGAGCTGTTCCACGCCGGCGTCATGCCCGCCATCAACCCGGGCATTTCCGTCTCCCGTGTGGGCGGCGCTGCCCAGATCAAGGCCCTCAAGAAGGTGTCCGGGACCTTGAAGCTGCTCTATTCCCAGTACCGGGAGCTGCAGAGCTTTGCCCAGTTCGGCTCCGATCTGGACAAGGACACCAAGGAGCGCCTGGCCCAGGGCGAGCGCATTGTGGAGGTGCTGAAGCAGTCCAACAATGCGCCGGTTCCCGTGGAGCAGCAGGTCTGCATCATCTATGCCGTGGTCAACGGATACCTTAAGGAAATCCCGGTGGCCAGGGTGCATGAATTTGAGCAGGGCCTCTATCATTGGCTGGAAACCCGCCACCACCGGATGCTGCGCACCATCGTGGAGACCGGTGTTCTCAGCGAGGAGACCGAGACCCAGCTGAAGGCCGCTTTGAACGAATACATTCAGGAATTCACCAAGACCCTGTAAGGAAGGAGGCATGACACATGGCTGGCGTTTCCATGAAAAGCATCAAGCTCCGCATCAAGAGCATGGAAAGCACCAAGCAGATCACCAAGGCCATGGAAATGGTAGCCTCCTCCAAGCTGCGCCGTGCGCAGGAGCGGGTCCTGGCTGCCCGTCCCTATTTTGAAATCCTGTACGATACGCTGAATACCATCGCAAACAACACCGAGGACTTTTCCTCTCCTTATCTGGAGAAGCGCCCGGTGAAGAAGAGCTGTTATGTGGTTATCGGCGGCGATCGGGGCCTGGCCGGCGGCTTCAACCATAATGTGCTGCATCTGGCCGAGTCTCTGATGGAGGGAAAAACCGCCTGCGTTGTGCCCATCGGCAAGAAGGTCCTGGAGTTTTTCCGTTCCAGAGGCGTGGAGATCGTGACGGACGTCTATGCCACGGCTGCCGATGTGCATGTGGGCGACTGCTTTACCGCCTCTAAAATGCTCAGCAAGGGCTTCCTTGACGGCGAATTTGACGAGATATACGTCGTATACACGAACTTTGTCTCGATGCTGTCCCAGACGCCTGCAGCCCTTCCGCTGCTGCCGCTGGAATATCACCCCAGACCCGGCGACAAGCCCTCCGACTGCCTGACCCTCTATGAGCCAGACAGCGTTTCCGTGTTTGACGCCATCATTCCGGAATACCTGGGCGGCCTGATCTACGGCGCCCTCTGTGAATCCGTGACCTCTGAGCACGGTGCCAGACGTACCGCCATGGACGCGGCCACCAAGAATGCGGAGGAGATGATCTCCGATCTGAGCATCAAGTATAATCGGGCCCGTCAGGGGGCCATCACCCAGGAAATCACGGAGATTGTCGCCGGTGCGGACGCGTAAGCACGTCCAAAGATATATTATTTCCAATCCGAAGGAGTTGACCATATGGCAACGAGAATCAAAGGCAAGCTGGACCAGATCATGGGCCCTGTCATGGATGTACGTTTTCCGAACAACTGTCTGCCTCCGCTGCTGAATGCTGTCGAGGTCTACAACGGCGACGAAAAGATCACCGCCGAGGTGGCGCAGCATATCGGTGACGACCTGGTGCGCTGTGTCGCCATGTCCTCCACCGACGGACTGCAGCGGGGCCTGGAGGTTTTTGACACCGGCAAGCCCATCACCGTCCCCGTGGGCGAGGAATGTCTGGGCCGGATGTTCAATCTCCTTGGCAAGCCCATTGACAATATGCCCGCGCCGGTCACCATCGAGCGCTGGCCCATCCACCGTCCCGCCCCCAGCTACGACGAGCAGCGCTCCACCACCGAGATCCTGGAGACAGGCATCAAGGTTGTCGACCTGATCTGCCCCTATGCCAAGGGCGGCAAGATCGGCCTCTTTGGCGGCGCAGGCGTCGGCAAGACGGTTCTGATCCAGGAGCTGATCTATAACATCGCCACCGAGCACAACGGCTATTCCGTCTTCACCGGCGTCGGCGAGCGGACCCGTGAGGGCAACGACCTTTATTATGAGATGAAGGAGTCCGGCGTTCTTTCCAAGACCGCCCTGGTCTACGGCCAGATGAACGAGCCCCCCGGAGCCCGTATGCGGGTCGGCCTGGCGGGTCTGACCATGGCCGAGTACTTCCGGGACGTCAAGAACCAGGACGTGCTGCTCTTCATCGACAATATCTTCCGCTTTACCCAGGCCGGCTCCGAGGTCTCGGCCCTTCTGGGCCGTATGCCCTCTGCCGTGGGCTATCAGCCCACCCTGGCCACCGAAATGGGCGCTCTGCAGGAGCGCATCACCTCCACCAATAAGGGCTCCATTACCTCTGTCCAGGCGGTTTACGTGCCCGCCGACGACCTGACCGACCCGGCACCTGCCACGACCTTTGCCCACCTGGACGCCACCACGGTTCTGGACCGCGGCATTGCCTCTCTGGGCATCTATCCCGCCGTGGATCCGCTGGATTCCACCTCCCGGATTCTGTCGCCGGAGATTGTGGGCCGGGAGCACTATGAAGTGGCCCGGGGCGTGCAGAAGATTCTGCAGCGCTATAAGGAGCTTCAGGACATCATCGCCATCATGGGTATGGACGAGCTCTCCGAGGAGGACACCCGCACCGTCAACCGGGCCCGTAAGGTCCAGCGGTTCCTGTCCCAGCCCTTCCATGTGGCGGAGCAGTTCACCGGCTATGACGGCAAGTATGTTCCTTTGAAGGAAACCATCCGGGGCTTCAAGGAGATCATCGAGGGCAAGCATGACGAAATCCCCGAGTCCTACTTCCTCTTTGCCGGCACCATCGACGAGGTGGTGGAGAAATACCGGAAGGGGCGTGAAGGCAAATGACCTTCCACCTGCAGATTGTGACCCCCGACGGCCTTGCCTTTGAGGGCGAGGCGGATAAGATTTCGGTCCGGACCCAGGAGGGGATCATCGGCATTCTGGCCCGCCACATCGACTATGTCGCGCCCCTGGGCATGGGCGAAGCCGTGATTACCGTTGACGGCGTTAATCGCCGGGCTGCCTGCATCGGCGGTATGGTGGCGGTGCAAAACGGCGCTGTCCGCCTGGTGGCCACCACCTTTGAGTGGGCGGAGGACATTGACCTGGAGCGGGCGAGGGAAGCCGAGCAGCGGGCAAGGGAGATCCTGTCCCGGGAGAATCTGAGCGAACGGGATCTGAAGCTGGCCGAAGCCCGCCTCCATCGTGCTCTGGTCCGCCAGGCTGTCGGAGAAAGAAAGTAATATCTTGCGCAGACGAAAAACGCCCGCCGGGCTCGGCGGGCGTTTTTCGTTGTTATCCGGCGCAGACGGGGCTTAGCCCAGCTGCTCAAAGTCGGCGGCGCCGTGCTTGCAGAGCGGGCAGATGAAATCCTCGGGCAGGTTCTCGCCCTCGTAGACATAGCCGCAGATCTTGCAGACCCAGCCCTTCTTGACGGCGGTCTCGGGCTTGGGCTTCACGTTGGCCTGGTAGTAGGTGTAGGTCATGGTCTCCTTGTCGGAGAGCACCCGGGCCTCGGTCACGGTGCAGATGAACATACCGTGGGTGTCCAGATCCACGTACTGCTCCACCTTCAGGCTCATGAAGGCGTTGATGTACTTGGGCAGGAATACCAGGCCGTTGTCAGACCGCAGGGGGCTGCAGTCGGCGAACTTGTCCACATTCCGGCCGGACTGGAAGCCAAAGTGCTGGAAGACCTTGAAGGGAGCCTCCACAGACAGGCAGTTGACGTTCATCATGCCGGTCTTCTTCACCAGCTCATGGGTGTAGTTGGCCTTATTGATGCAGACGGCGATCCGGTTGGGGGTATTGGTGACCTGGGTCACGGTGTTGACGATGCAGCCGTTGTCTTTGTCGCCGTCCTTGGAGGTGACCACGTACAGGCCGTAGCCGATCTTGAACAGTGCGGTCAAATCGGACTTGTTGGCGGTTTCGTCATGCTGGGCCAGGTAGTCCTTGCAGAGCTCGTCGGTGAGCTTTTCGATCTCGGCCTCGCTCTCTTCGCTGAGGGCGCCCTTCAGGTGGACGGTGGTTTCGGCGAAGGTCAGATTCTTGCAGCCCTCCAGGTGCTTCTTCATGACCTTGGCGGCCATGGGAGCCCAGGAACCGTTCTCCATCAGAGCCACGGTCTTGTTCTGCCAGTTCCGCTCGGTCAGATGGCCCAGGAACTCCCGCATATAGGGGAAGATCTCGGAATTGTAGGTGGTGGTGGCCAGGACGATGCGGCCGTAGCGGAAGGCGTCCTCCACGCACTCGTACATGTCTTCCCGGGCCAGATCCGCCACGGCGACCTTGGGACAGCCCTTTTCCTTCAGCTTCCGGACCAGCAGCTCCACAGCCTTCTTGGTGTGGCCGTAGACGGAGGTGTAGGCCACGAAGATGCCCTCGGTTTCGGTGCCGTAGGAGGACCAGATGTTGTACTGGTTGATGTAGTGGCTCAGATTCTCGGTCAGAACCGGACCGTGCAGGGGGGCGATGATCTGGATATCCAGGGCGGCGGCCTTTTTCAGAACGGCCTGGACCTGGGCGCCGTATTTGCCCACGATGCCGAAGTAGTAGCGTCTCGCCTCGCAGTCCCAGCCCTCGGGATCTTCCACGTCGTTGGCGCCGAATTTGCCGAAGCCGTCGGCGGAGAAGAGGACCTTGTCCTTGGCGTCATAGGTCATAATGACCTCGGGCCAGTGGACCATGGGGGCCTGGACAAAGTGCAGGGTATGGGCGCCCAGCTCCAGGGTGTCGCCCTCTTTGACCACGATCCGACGGTCCTCAAACTCGGACCCGAAGAAATTCTTCATCATGGGGAAGGCCTTTGCGGAGCTGACCAGGGTAGCTTCGGGATACAGATCCATGAAGACCTGGATGTTGGCGCTGTGGTCGGGCTCCATGTGCTGGACCACCAGATAGTCGGGCTTCCGACCGCCCAGGACAGCATTGAGGTTGCTCAGCCACTGCTTGGTGAAATTCTGATCCACGGTGTCCATAACGGCCACTTTGCTGTCCAGAATCACGTAGGAATTGTAGGCCATGCCCAGGGGCACGTCGAAGTGGCCCTCAAACAGGTCCACCTGGTGGTCGTTGACGCCTACGTAACGAATGTCGTTGGTAATGTTCATAGTCATGCTCCTTTACCGATAATGTTTCGGACTTGCCTGTGTCTATTCTACTCATAAACGGGACTGTTTGCAAGAAGAATCTGCGGCGGAATCGGACAATATTTCGCTTTCTTTGGTTGACGGAAGGAGAATTATGTGATAAGATATAGTTGAATATAGTGGGGAAGGAGGGGCTTTCTTTGTTCCGCAAAGACAATAAATATTTTGCGCTGGGCGTCACGCTCTTGCTGGTCATTATCATCAGCATTTTGTTCTATGTGCTGCTGACGAATATCGGTATCGTATACGGCGCAGTCCTGGACTTGCTGGACATCTGCTCCTCCGTGATTTACGGCTTTGCCTTTGCCTACATCATGAATCCTGTCATGATGGCCACGGAAAAGATCGTAAAAAAGCTCTTTGGCAGGGCAAACATCACCGAGCGGGGCCTGAAAAAGCTCAGCCGCGCCATCGGTGTTACCGTAGCATTGATCGTGTTCATTGCTGTGGTCTACGGCTTGATCGCCATGGTGGTCCCGGAGCTTGTAGAATCTCTGAAGGATCTGGATCCCGAGGATATTTATGATACGGCCAATAACCTCATCAACAAGCTGGTGAAGGGCACCCGACTCAGCAATTGGTTCAAGACCCGGGATCCCCTGAAGTATCTGTTCAACTGGCTCACCAAGGAGCGAGACTGGGCCAATACTGTAAACGTGGCCTTTAACGAGGTCTACGGCTGGGGCAAGACCATCTTCAATATGCTGATCGGTATCGTGGTTGCCATCTACCTTCTGATCTCCAAGGAACGGTTCATCTCCCAGGCCAAGAAGCTTGTGGTCTCCATGTTCAAGCCGAAGCGGGCGAACCGGATTCTGGAAATCTCCCGGCTGACCAACCAGAGCCTCGGCGGATTCTTTGTGGGCAAGCTGATCGACTCTCTGATCATCGGTGTGATTTCCTATGTGGGCATGCTGATTCTCGACCTGCCGTATCCGCTGATCGCCTCCGTCTTTGTGGGCCTGACCAACATTATCCCCTTCTTCGGGCCTCTGATCGGCATTGTGATCGGCGGTGTACTGATCGTCCTCAAGAGTCCCATCGATGCGCTGTATTTCGTAATCTTTGAGCTGCTGCTGCAGCAGGTGGACGGCAATATCATCGGGCCCCGGATCCTCGGCGGCAAGCTGGGTATTTCCGATTTCTGGGTCCTGGTTTCCATCACGGTGTTCGGCGGATTGTTCGGCTTCCCGGGCATGCTGCTGGGCGTTCCGGTCTTTACGGTGATTTATACGCTGATCACACAGGCTGTGAATTCCGCGCTGAAGAAGAAAAAGCAGCCGCTGGATTCCGATGCCTACTATCGGATCATAACCGTAGAGGATCTGGAGCTGTACCGAAAGGATTATCACGATTCAACGGTCTTCTACAGCGGAGACACCTATGAGGTGGAATACGATCCGGATGACGATTTCGAATACGAGCTTCCGGACGGACAGTAGTATGGTTTATAGACAGAAAAGGCCGGCGCTTCCGACAGGTTCGCCAGCCTTTTTTCTACCCGCCTTTTGATGAAGGAGTAAATTATGGAAGTTTTTCAGAATTTGGTCCGCGGCCCGGACGGTATCACTGTCCTTTCCGTGTGCTATCTGATTCTTCGGATCGCCATGCCGGTGATGGCAATGTTTATTATGATCCGATGCGGAAAGTCTCTGCTGGGCTTCCGGCGGGAGCCGGAGGTCTGGGCCTGGCTCCGGATGCCCACCGGCAATCTGCTGCCGGTGACCCATTGGGAGAATCTGATTGGCCGGAAAAAGACCGCGGACATCGTGCTGGATTTCGCCACGGTCTCAAAAAATCACGCAGTTCTGACCCGGAAGGACGACGGCAGCTGGAAGGTGACCAGCATCGGCGGCCGCGGCAATATTGAGGTCAACGGTACCCAGGTGATGACCGGAAACGTGGAATACGGCGATACCATCAGTCTGGGCGGGCTGGAGCTGACTTTGGAGCCGGTCTCCAAGGAGGAAGCCCGGCTGCAGTCGGATGCCCGGACCAAGGCCGGGAAGGGGCACAGCCCCGGCCTGACCCTGGTTCTGCTGACGCTGTTCCAGATGATGGTCGTGACGGCCTTTGTGATGTACCCCACGGAGCATCGGAACACGATTCTGACCGCCTACGGGATTCTGGTGGGTGTGGAATGGACGCTGTTTATCGGCCAAAAGCTGATCAAGCGCAGCGGCTTCGAGGTGGAAACGGTGGCCTTCTTCCTGATGACCATCGGCCTGGGCGTTGCGGCTTCTGCAAATCCCGCGAATATGTTTAAGCAGCTGATTTCCATGGGAATCGGCTTGGTGATTTTCCTGGTTCTCGGCGTTTTTCTCCGGAATCTGGACAAGGCCAAAAAGCTCCGCTACGTGGCAGCCATCGCCGGCATCGTGCTGCTGGCAGCAAACCTGGTGCTGGGCAGAAACATCAACGGCTCCCGCAACTGGATCTATATCGGCAGCTTTTCCATTCAGCCCTCGGAGCTGGTGAAGATCTGCTTCGTCCTGGCCGGCGCCTCCACCATGGACCAGATCGTTACCCGAAAGAACCTGCTGTCCTTCGTGATCTATACCGCCTTTATCGGCGGCTGCCTGGTGGTGCTGAATGACTTCGGCACAGCGGCTGTCTTCTTTGTGGGCTTCCTGGCCATCGCGTTTCTGCGTTCCAGCAGCTACCCCAACGTGGCGCTGATCTTCGTGGGTATCGGCCTGGCGGCGGTAATGGTATTGACGGCTGTGCTGGCCATCCGGAACATCCCCCATGTACAGGAGCGTTTCTCCGGCTACGGGCACATCTGGAGCCACGTCTATGACAACAAGGGCTACCAGCAGACCCGGTCTCTGATTTGTATCGCCTCCGGCGGCATCTTCGGCCTCGGCCTTGGCCGCGGCTGGATGCAGGTCATGGCAGGCGCAGGCGCGTCGGATACGGACCTGGTGTTTGCCTTTGTTTCCGAGGAATGGGGCCTGCTGATGGCCTGTATGATGGTTGTTGCCCTGGCTTTTCTCGGCCTTTTTGTGGCCCGGTCGGCAAAGGTGGGCCGCAGCAGCTTCTATACCATCGGCGCCACGGCAGCCATCTCCATGCTGCTGGTGCAGGCAATGCTGAACTTCTTCGGCACGGTGGACTTTTTGCCTCTGACCGGCGTGACCTTCCCCTTTGTATCCAACGGCGGATCCAGTATGATGTGCTGCTGGGGCCTTCTGGCCTTCATCAAGGCCTGTGATACCCGGCAGAATGCCAGCTTTGCCGTGAAGCTTTCGGAGAAGGAGGTGGAGAAGGCGTGAAAAACACCGCAAGCCGCTCCAAGTTTGTCCTGGTCTTGGCGGGGATCCTGCTGTTCGGCCTTCTGACCTTCGTGATCCGGTATTTCATGTTTGCCGACCGCTGGATCTCCCACTCCCATCGTTCCGGCACGGCCAGCATCCAGAAGGTGACGGATCGCAGCGGAACCGTGCTTTATGCTCCGAATGAAGACCAGGTTTACGCTAAGGACGCCATGGTCCGGAAGGCCGCCCTGCACCTGCTGGGCGACCGGGAGGAGCGGATCGACGCCCTGGCAATCAAGCAATATATTCCCCAGCTGGTGGGCTTTGACAAGCTCAACGGCACCTATGGCAACGAGGACGGGACCGGCATTTTGGAGCTGACCGTCGACGGCAGAATCGAAGCCGTCGCCCTCCAGGCCCTGAACGGGAAAAAGGGCACCGTTGGCGTGTACAACTATAAAACCGGCGAGATCCTTTGCGCGATTTCCTCTCCCACCTTCGACCCCTACGATCCGCCCGAGATCACCGACGCCAACGCCGAGCAGTATGAAGGCGCGTATCTGCATCGCTTTTTCAGCTACACTTATACGCCGGGGTCGATTTTCAAGCTGGTGACCGTGGCTGCCGCGCTGGAAAATGTTCCGGACATCACAGAACAGACCTTCACCTGCGAGGGCTATGTGTATGTAAACGGCGAGCGCATCAACTGCCAGGGCGGAAAGGCCCACGGGGAGCAGACCCTGGAGCAGGCTCTGGCAAATTCCTGCAACTGCGCCTTCGCGGAGATTACCCAACAGGTGGGGGCGAAGAACCTGATCAATAAGGTCCGGCAGATCGGCCTCACGGAGTCCATGTTTGTGGATGGCTACTATACCAAAGCAGGCACCTTTGACAAGGCCTTCTCTGAGGCGAACAACCTGGCCTGGGCAGGCATCGGACAGCATACCGATATGGTGAATCCCTGTCAGTATATGACCTATATGGGCGCCATTGCCAACGGCGGCAAGGCGGCCATGCCCTACCTGGTCTCCAGCGTGGAAAGCGGAGGCGCGCAGCGTTATAAGGCAAGGAGAACCTATACCAATTCCATGATCACCGGGTCTGCAGCAAGGGTATTGACCGAGATGATGCACAATAACGTGGTGAAAATGTACGGCGCTGTGAATCTGCCCAACGTAGAGGTTTGCGCCAAATCCGGCACGGCCG
The DNA here is from genome assembly GCA_902767915.1 of Oscillospiraceae bacterium. Classification (GTDB taxonomy): domain Bacteria; phylum Bacillota; class Clostridia; order Oscillospirales; family Oscillospiraceae; genus JAFRPC01. The sequence continues at coordinate 37,874 of CACXJE010000002.1, forward strand.
AGCGGGCAGGCCATGAAAACACCGCCACCTTCGCAGGCTTCATCAACGATGAACGCTATCCTCTGGCCTTTGTCGTGGTAGTGGAGGAGGGCGGTGCAGGCAGCGCCGCCTGCGCACCGATTGCCGCCGCCGTGCTGAAGCAGTGTATCAGTGTCCTGAACGAGGAATCATAATACTGTCCTTCAAAAGAGATCTTTAAGATCTTTGCGGCCAGATCTGTGCCATACTTCGTTGTCGTCTTTGCCGGGCGCAAGCCCGCCTGCATCCTCTGCCTCGCCTGGCGCAAATCTGCCTCACAAATCATTTTATATCATTTTATCGAAGAACAGTATAAACACCCCCATGGGAGCGCCCATGGGGGTGTTTGGGCGGAGGGGGAACCTCCGCCCTTTTCATAGTTATTCTTCTGTCTTGGCTTCCTCCAGATGGATGTTGACAGGCTGTCCGGCGGCCAGCTTGCCGCCCAGGGCGCCCACCAGCAGGGACTTGATGTCCAGGCCCATGCCGGAGGCGAAGCCCTCGGTGATCTGGGTGGTGGAGCCCACGATGTCGGAGATGAGCTTGGCGGAATTGCCCTCGCCGTACATGGTGATCTTGTCCACCTTCGACAGAGGCTCGGCCACGTTCTTGGCGATCTCGGGCAGGGCGTTCATCACCATCTCGATGACGGCAGCCTCTCCGTACTTTTTCATGGCCTCTGCCTTCCTGTCGATGCCCTCGGCCTCGGCCACAGCCTTGGCCCGGATGGCGGCAGCCTCCGCCTCGCCCACGGCCTTGATGCCCTCGGCCTCCTGCTCCTTGGCGAAGCGTACAGCCTCGGCCTTTACCCGCTGGGCCTGGGCGGCCTGCTCCTGCTCGTAGCGCTCGGCCTCCGCGTCCTTCTGGCGGCGGAACAGGTCCGCCTCCGCCTCCTGGCGCTGGCGATAGAGCTCTGCGTCAGCCTTGGCGCGAATCTCTGCGTCCAGGGTCTGCTTGGTAACCTCTACGTTTTGCTTTTTCAGCTCCGCGTCCCGCTCTGCCTTTGCAATCTGGGCGTTTACGGTGGCGGTCTGGATGGACTTTTGCTGCTCCTGCTTCTGGATTTCATAGGCGGCGTCGGCCTCTGCCTTCTTGGTGTCGGCTTCCACCTTCAGCTCTGCCTGCTTGATGGCCAGCTCGTTCTGGCGCTGCGCGATCTCCGTGTCCGCCAGCACCCGGGCGTCGTTGGCAGCCTTGTCTGCCTCGGCCTGGGCAATCGCCACGTCCCGGTCCGCCTGGGCCTTGGCGATGGCGGCGTTCTTCTTGATGAGGGAGGTGTTGTCCGCGCCCAGATCCCGGATCAGCCCGTTCTCGTCGGTGACGTTCTGGATGTTGCAGGAAAGAATTTCAATGCCCAGCTTGTCCATGTCCTTGGCGGCCTTCATCATCACCTGGTCGGAGAAGGAATCCCGGTCGGTGTTGATGTCCTTCAGCGACAGGGTGCCGATGATCTCACGCATATTGCCCTGGAGGGAATCCTGGAGCTCGGCAGCGATCTTTTCGGGGCGCATGTTCAGGAAGTTCTTGGCGGCCAGCTTGATGCCCTCGGCGGAGTTCGCAATCCGAACCTTTGCCACGGCGTCCACGTTGACATTGATGAAATCATTGGTGGGGACGGACTGCTCGGTTTTGATGTCCACGGTCATCTGCCCAAGATAGAGCTTGTCCAGACGCTCGAAGAAGGGGACCTTGATCCCGGCCCGGCCCACCAGGATCCGGCTGTCCTTTTTCAGACCGGAGATGATGTAGGCCTGATCGGGGGGAGACTTGACGTAGCCTGTCAGCAGTATGACGGCGATCAGAACGGCCAGGATGATGATTGGCAGGATCGGAAGGATCCCGGTGAATCCGGAGACAAGAAATAGTGCCTGCATGGTTGTTTCCTCCTTTTCTCAGTAGGTGGTGGATGGCTTCTGCCGATACTGCCTGAGGAAAAACAAAAAACCCATGCACAGACCTGAGTCTGAACATGAGTCTCGTTTTTCAAAGCGTACCGGCTGCGGTGCAGCGTGATGACGGTTGCGCCTCCCCATCCGGGGAACTACTCCCTCAAAGGCAGTATCAACTTGTGTCCCTATTATACCACAAGGGGCCGCCCTGTCAAGGGGGTACGCAAAATATTTTTACACAGCCGGAAGCGCGTTTTCACCGGTTTTCAAAAAAAGGATTGCATACCATACTGCTTTTGTGTTTTAATAAAACAAAGAGAAACGCAGAAAAAACAGGGGAGGAGGAGACCGGATGGAGAACCTGCACAAGATCTACCACCGAAGCGTGCCGCCGATTCTGGCGGAGCTGGCGGCAACACCACCCATGGAGCGTCTGCGGCAGGTGGGGATGAACTGCGGCTGCGAGTACACCGCCTTTCCCCGGTTCCAACGGGGTAGAAGCTACAACCGCTTGTTGCACAGCCTGGGGGTCGGCCTCATCGTCTGGCACTTCACAGAGGATCCCGCCCAGGCGGCAGCGGGACTTCTGCACGACGTCGCAACGCCGACCTTTGCCCATGTGGTGGACTTTCTCCGGGGGGACTATCTGACCCAGGAGGCCACGGAGGCGGGGACCGAGGCCAGAATTGCCGACGCACCGGAAATACAGGCGATCCTGAAAAAATACGGTTTGTCCACCGCTGCGGTGTCGGATTACCATCTCTATCCCATTGCCGACAATGACAGCCCGAAGCTTTCCGCGGACCGGCTGGAATACACCCTGGGCAACGCTTTGAACTACGGCTTTCTGACCGCCGCGGAAATCCGGGGAATCTACGAAGCTCTGACGGTGGCCTTGAATGCGGAAGGCGTCCCGGAGCTCTGCTTCCGAAGCCCGGAGACAGGGATCCGGTTTGCCCGGGTGGCCCTGGCCTGTGCCAAGGTCTATGTCTCCGATGAGGACCGGTATGCTATGCAGGCCCTGTGCGAGCTTCTGAGGGAAGCGGTGGGAGCCGGGATCTTGTCAGAGAAGGATCTCTACGGCACAGAACCGCAGCTGATCGGAAAACTGACCGCTTCGCCGCTTGCACCGCAATGGAGCCGGTTCTGCGGTCTGTCCCGGATCTTCCGGGCGGAAACCCCGCCGGACAGTCGCCCCTGGCGGCAGATCCCTGCCAAAAAGCGCCGGATCGATCCCCTGGTGGCTGGCCTGGGGAGAGCTTCCCGCCTGGATCCGCAGTTCGCCGCGGAGCTGGAGGCGTTTTCAGAGGCTTCGCAAGAGGCCTGGATCCTGGCAGAATAAGTATTCGTCCTGAAAGAATGTTCTGACAGGAAACCCCCGATTTATTTCGACAAATCGGGGGCTTCCTATTGCATTGTCCGGAAAAATATGCGATAATAGAACCGAGCCCGGAAAAGCATTCCAATCATAAGAATTATAGGAGGTTGCGTATTATGAACCGCATCAAGCATTTGATCAAGCTGATTCTCTTCGGCGTCATAGCGGCGGTCCTGTTTGTCCTCGGCTCGGGAAAGGGCATGTCTGTCAGCACTGCCTCGATCGGTTGGAACCGATTCGGAAAAATTGTTCTCGTGGTTTCCCTCACCCTTGCGCTGGAGCATCTGGTGCTTCTGGGCATGAGCTTTCTCAAGCCCCGGGGCCACAGAGCCCGCACCCTGGTGACGCTGATTTCCAATTTGCTTCGTTACCTGGTCGCCATCGTGATCCTGATCGGCGTTCTTTCGCTGCTGGAGGTCAATATGCCGACCATCCTCGCAGGCGTCGGAGTTGTCGCGCTGATCATAGGCTTCGGCGCAGAGAGTCTGATCACCGACGTGGTCACCGGCTTCTTCATTCTGATGGACAATCAGTATAACGTAGGTGACATCATCGAGGTGGGCGGCTTCCGGGGCACGGTCTCGGAGATCGGCATCCGCACTACCAGCCTGGTGGACACCGGCGGCAACGTCAAAATCATCAACAACTCCGATATGAAGAATATCCTCAACCGCTCCGACAATACCTCCAAGGCCGTGGCGGATTTCCCCATACCCTATGAAACGAATCTGCCGGAGCTGGAGGCCAAGATTCCCATGCTGCTGGAGCGGATTTATCAGGACAACTTGGACGTCATGAAGGCAGCTCCGGTGTATCTCGGCGTCCAGGAGCTGGCCGACAGCGCCGTGGTGCTCCGCTTTGTGGTGGAGGTGGGTGAGTCCGATATCTATTCCGGCTCGAGACTTCTGAAGCACGACCTGTTTGTGGGCTTCCGGAAGCTGGGTGTGGAATGCCCCTTCACCCAGGTGGATATTCACAGCAAATAACCGTCCTTCGCCTGTTTGCGTTACGCACAGAAATGAGGGAACGATATGATTGAAAAGAAACGAGCGCCCGCGGCTGCCTCGCAGCCGCAGGAGTATGTGCCCGCACCTGAGCTGGAGTATGCAGCGCTTCGTTCGGTGCCGGAATTCCAGCCGCCACCGCCGGAGTTTGGGCAAAAAACGGTTCCGGAGCCGGAACCGGAAAAGAAGCGTCGCCTGAGTCTGCGGTCTCTGTTGGCGATTCCGGCCATTGGCCTGCTGGGCTTTTTCGGCTTCCGGATGCTGAAGCCTGCCCAGCCGCAGGAGCCGGAGCCTCCCCCAAGCGTGACAGAGCCGGCGGAAACCCTGCCTGAGGAAACCGCCGAGCCGATCCCGGTTTTACCCACGGGCAGCGTCATTCTGGACGTGGATTATGCTGTTCGGGACGGCGATCTGGTATTATACAAGTATGATGTTTATACGCCGGAGCCCAGCCTGGATGCCACCCAGGCGCAGATCGACGCTTACAACGGCCCCATCTGGCCCGTCAGCGTCTACGCCCAGGTCAGCGACAGCGCCAACAACGCCGTATATCCGGAGACGGATCCCGATGTCTGGGAGGATTTTCGATACTCCGACGAGGAGTATGTCATCAACTCCGCCGGCCTGGAGGGAGATCTGACCCTGACCCTGCGGGCCGTCTACCTGGAGCAGGGGGAGGAGCGGCAGACTGTGGCGATCCTGCCTCTGGCGCAGCTTCCGCCGACGCCGGTGACCTATGCCGAGCTGACTGCGCTGGGCGGAAATGAGGTGTCTTTTACCGCATATCTCAAGCCCCAGTCCGGGGATGGCTCCGACTTCGACCTCGTGGTCGCGCACATGGATCAGTGCGCCTATTCCGAAGAGGAGAAGATGTATTTCTCCCTGGTCGACAATCCCGCCGAGGTTCCCGTGGAGTATGATCCGGAGAATGGGTTTACGGTCCGCTACACCGGTGGGTCCGCGCTGCAATCCATTCCCGCCGATGCCGAGCTCAGCCTCGCCGTAAGCCTGCGGGACCGGAACACCGGCTATCTTTACACGATCGAATCCAACCGGATCCAGGCTCCGGATGAGGCGGAGCTGAGCGCAGATCTGCGGCTGTTCCTGGGCGGCTGGGCGGAGTTCAACGCCGCCTTCAAGATCCCGGAGGGCGACGATCACGACTACGATCTCGCCGTGGAGGAGCTGACCCTTCGCGTCCTCGGCGAGGAGGAATACCCCATGGTCTCGGAGCCCGGGGAGCTGGAGATCACCGGCAGCAATGAGGAGGGCTACCTGGTCCGCTATTACGGGCAGGCCGCCGCATCCCTAAAGGGGAACGCCTCCTGCACCGCCTATATCCGGATGATCGACAACAGCACCGGCCAGACCTACGAGGCTGAGACCGTGCCGGTGCAGGTCGCGGAAGCCGCAAACGAGCTTCCGGTCTTCCCGTTGAGCAACGGAAAGGTGTCCATCGTGGTCTACAACGACACCATGTCCTTCCAGGTCCCGACGCCGGTGGGCAACGAATATGAGTACACGATTCTGGACGTGAACACATTTCCCATGGAGGAGTTCTTCGAATACGAGCTGCCGGAGCCCATCGCCCCGTCGGGCTATACCTTCCTGGGCTGGGTCGTCCACGTGGGGAATCCCTTCGACCTGAATTCCGAATGGAATCCCTTTGCGTTCTATGACGGAGACCCTCCGGTGGACGTTCTGACCTCGTCCGGCACCTACGCCTTCCCGGTGGAGCGCACCCTGACCCGGGCTGACGTGGAGCACATTCCGCCGGATGCGGAGGGCGTCCGCAACGTGAACGTCCACGCGGTCTGGACAAGACAGGATCCCGCGGAGGAGCTGCTGTTCCTCGGCGACGGCAATGGCAACGTGACCGCCTATGATATGGACGTGCCGCTGGCCTCCGAGGGCTATCTCTACCTGTGCCGCTATCCCGTCCCGGAGCGGGAGGGGTGGACCTTCACCGGCTGGTATGATTCCGAAGGCAACCGGGTGGACCTGTTGGTGTGCTACTTCTCCTTCGTTCCGATGCTCTACAACGAGGATGGAGATTTCATCGGCTATGATTGGAACACATCGACGCCGGTCTATCTGACAGCCGGCTGGGCGCCGGATTCCTAGGATTGCCCCCACGCACAAAATGAAACCCGGAGGATATCTCATGAAAACCCTGCTTCACATCTGCTGTGCCCCCTGCGCCAATATGTGCATCGACGTGCTGCGCCAGGAGGGTCAGGAGCTGACCGGCTTCTGGTACAACCCCAACATCCATCCCTTCACCGAGTACCGGGCCCGCCGCAACTGCCTGCGGGAGTACGCGGCCTCCATCGCCCTGCCGCTGGCGGAGCGGGACGACTATGGCCTGCGGCCCTTTGTCCGGGAGGTCGCGGCGGATATCGAAAACCGCTGCGTCAAGTGCTATGAGATGCGGCTGATGACCGCGGCGGAATACGCTGCGCAAAACGGCTTCGAGGCCTTCACCTCCAGCCTGTTCATCTCGCCCTATCAGAAGCATGAGCTGATGAAGGAGGTGGCGGAGAAGGCCGCAGATACCTACCACGTCCGCTTTCTGTACCGGGACTTCCGGCCCTATTTTAAGCAGGGCCAGGAGCGGGCCCGGGAGCTGGGCTTCTATATCCAGAAGTACTGCGGCTGCGTCTTCTCCGAGCAGGAACGGTATCTGAAGCCCTCGAAGATCATTCCGTAGACGTTCCAAACCTCCCCTGACGCCGCAAAGCGGCTTTAGGGGAGGGGGACCGCGAAGCGGTGGAGGGGTTATTCTGTGAGCAGGAGGTGTTAGCCATGCCCTTTCACATTGTACAAAACGACATCACCCGGATGCGGGTGGACGCCATTGTCAACGCCGCAAATACCAGCCTGCTGGGAGGCGGAGGCGTAGACGGGGCGATCCACCGGGCAGCGGGGCCGGAGCTGCTGGAATACTGCCGCACCCTCGGCGGATGTCAGGTGGGGGAGGCCAAGCTGAGCCCGGGCTTCAAGCTGCCGGCCAAATGGATCATCCACACCGTGGGCCCGGTCTGGTGCGGCGGCAATCGGGGAGAGGCGGCCTTCCTGGCTGCCTGCTACCGGAATTCTCTGAATCTGGCCCTGTCCCGGGGCTTTGAGACCGTAGCCTTTCCGCTGATCTCCGGCGGGGCCTTCGGCTACCCGAAGGATCAGGCCCTGGACGTGGCGGTACGGGAGATCCAAGCCTTCCTGGAGGACCACGAGCTGACGGTCTGGCTGGTGGTGTTTGACCGGACCAGCTATCAGCTCAGCACCCGGCTGATGGAGGACGTAAGGTCCTATCTTGATGAAAATTATGTAAACCAAATATCTGCCGAAAGCGAATGGAACCGCCGCCCGGAACAGCGGGAATGGGCCCTGGGGTCCATGTCCGCCCAGCGGAATGATTTCGGATTTCCCGGCTATGCGCAGGCTCTCCCGACCGCCGCTTCAAAACCGGCTTTTCCTGCCGAGGCTTCCGCCAAGCCGGAGAAGCCGAAAAAAACGCTTCGTCGAAAAAAGACACAAAAGGCAGTGCAGGATTCCCTTGCCGCTCCGATGCAGACCTTTTCTGCCGACCTGGATCAGGAGCTGGATCACCGACTGAAGACCCTGGACGAGAGCTTTTCCCAGATGCTCCTGCGGAAGATCGACGAAAAGGGGATGACCGACGCGGCCTGCTACAAGAAGGCCAACGTGGACCGCAAGCTCTTCTCCAAAATCCGCAGCGATCCCTGGTATCGGCCCTCCAAGCCCACGGTTCTGGCCTTTGCGGTGGCCCTGGAGCTGCCCCTGGAGGAGGCAAGGGAGCTGCTGATGAAGGCGGGCTTTGCCCTTTCCCACAGCAATAAATTCGACGTGATCCTGGAATACTTCATCTCCCGGGGGAAATACGATATCTATGAGATCAACGAGACCCTCTTTGCCTTTGACCAAACCCTGTTGGGGGCTTGATCTGCTTTGATCAAACAGATCTGACCCAAATCGTGAAAAAAGAAATAGATGTCGCCTGACAGGCGACCAAACGATACCCTCCGTTTGCTATGATAGGACCGTAAGAACCAAGCGGTACTGAAAATCATAACAAACGGAGGGTATAACTATGAAAAACGAAATGAACAACATCACCGAGCTGGTCTTCATCCTGGACCGCAGCGGCTCCATGGCAGGCCTGGAGAGCGACACCATCGGCGGCTTCAACGCCATGCTGGAAAAGCAGAAGAAGCAGGAAGGAACCTGCTATGTGTCCACGGTCCTGTTTGACAACGAATCCAAGGTCATCCATGACCGGGTTTCCCTGGATCAGATCCGCCCCATGACAGAGGAGGACTACACCGTCGGCGGCTGCACCGCTCTGCTGGATGCCATCGGCGGCGCGATCCACCACATCGGCAACGTCCACAAATACGCGAGGAAAGAGGACGTACCTGCCCACACCCTGTTCGTCATCACCACCGACGGCATGGAGAACGCCAGCCGCCGGTATGGGGCCGACCAGGTCCGTGCCATGATTGCCCGGCAAAAGGAGCAGTATGGCTGGGACTTCCTCTTCATCGGCGCCAACATCGACGCGGTGAAGACTGCCGGCCGCTTCGGCATCGCACCGGATCGGGCCGTCAACTACAATGCCGACAGCCAGGGCACCAAGGTGGTTTATGAGAGCGTCAGCCGTGCGGTAGGCTGCCTCCGGGCCAATGCCCCCATGGCAGCCGACTGGAGCGCGGACATCAACGCCGACTACGAAAAGCGCGGCAAGAGCAAAAAGGGCCTGTTCCGGAGATAATCGCCCGATTCTATGCCTCTGTCAGCAGATTCCGGATCAATTGCTCTGTCTCCCGGCTGACACCGTCGAAATCCACGAGCTGCCGGCAGAGCGCTTCGATCCGGTCATGGTGGGCCTTTGCACGGCTCAGCCAGGACACGGCCTCCTCTGCGAAACGGCGGCGCTGCTCCAGCATCCGCTCCGCGCAGATTCGATCGGCTTTTTCCATGCCGGCTTCCACAGAGGCGTCCAGACTCAGCCGAAGCAAGGCCGTTCCGCCCAAAGAGAACAGGGGATCCAGACGAAGATAGCCGGTTTCCAGCTCCGGGATCACCAGTCCCGCAGCCTCCGAGGGCGCCATGGGATCCAGCACCCGCACCACGTCAAAACCGCCCTTCCGGTAGGTCGTTTCCAGTCTGCTGAGCAGCCCGCTCCCGATCCGGAAGCTGTCCTCGATGGCCCACAGCGTGCGGCAGTCCGGATCCAATGAACGCAGTCCTGCGGGTGTCAAAGCCGACAGGAAGCATCTCCGCACACTTCCGCAGCGCCCCTCCGTCCGCAGCCCCTCGGGGCTCAGTTGACGGAGGGCGTTTTGCAGGAGTTCTTCTCCCGCCGCCCGTCCTGCGAGGCTGCGCACCACCTGCTCTGCGGCGGCCGCTGCGGCCAGGCAACCGTAAGCGGGGCCGTAGCAGCTTTGATTCGCGGCTTTTTCCGCAGCCAGGGCGGGTCGCAGCGCAAGCCCCTGGCTGTCCCGGTAATATTTACCCAGATCCAGATAATTTGCGCCGCAGCCGCAGAGCTCCGGCTCGATCACATGGGGGGCGGTGCCGTCCACCAGGGCAAAGCCGATCTCCGGGATCACCAGCCCGTCCAGAGAATCCGGGTCAGAGGAGCAGGGGATTCTTTCGGTGGCCAGCCCAACCTGGTCGGCAGCCTCTCCGACGGTTTTCATCAGTGTGGATTTTCCGCAGCCGGAGCCGCCCTTTATGATCCGCAGCTGCCGGATCCGGGGATCTGTCTGCAGGGTTCTGTATTCCGAGTGGAACCCTTCCGGGGTGTTCGCCCCGAGAAAATATGTATGGATCAATGCGGAAGCCTCCCTTCAGGGTATTCTATGCAGAGATCCAGAGAGCCGTTCCAAGAAAAACTGTTGCGGCTTTGTTTGAGGTATGCTATGATGTAGGAAAAGAAATACAGAAAGAGGGTAGTACCGTAGTGACCGAAAAGGAAAAGATGCTGCAGGGCCTGCTTTATGATCCCACAGACCCGGAGCTGGTTGCTCTGCGGCAGCGGGCACATAAGTTGTGCAGACTTTATAATCAGACGGATGAAAGTCAGACCGAAGAGGTGAACGGCCTTTTGCGGGAGCTGATTCCGAATCTCGGAGAGGGGAGCTTTGTCTGCGGGCCGCTGTTTCTGGATTACGGGGTGTTTACCACCATCGGAAAAAACTCCTGGATCAACGTCAATCTCACGGTGCTGGACACCTGTCCGGTAAAGATCGGGGATCAAGTGTTCATGGGCCCCAACTGCTCGATTCTGACGCCGCTGCATCCGCTGCTTCCGGAGGAGCGGAATCTGCGCCGCAGACCGGACGGCAGATATTACGACCTGGAATACGGAAAGCCCATCACCATCGAGGATGATTGCTGGATCTGCGGGGACGTGAAGATTCTTGGCGGCGTGACCATCGGCAGAGGCTCGGTGATCGGAGCCGGCAGCGTGGTCACAAGGGATATTCCCGCCGGAGTTCTGGCAGCCGGAAATCCCTGCAGAGTTCTGCGGCCCCTGACAGACGCGGACCGTATGGGGATTCCGGAAGAATCGGTGGACGGAAAGACCGTATCCCCTGAAATCATGGATTGACAGATTGAGCTGCGGATTGTAAAATAGAGACAGACGAAAATCGTTATTCGTCAAAATAGAAAAGGAGAGAGAACTATGAAAACGAGAATGCTCAGCAGAATCATCGCAGTCGTCCTGATTCTGTCCCTGATTTTTGTGCTGACTGCCTGCTCTTCCAAGAAGGACAAGCTGGTTGGTACCTGGGTGGACAGCGATAAGACGGAAGAATTGACGTTCAACAAGGACGGAACCTTTACCTACACGGTTTATGGAAGCGCGAACGGTACTGGCACCTATGAGGTCAAGGACGATACCCTGACTGCAAACTTCGACACCGGCGTTACAATTACCGCTACCATCGACTTTCCGAATAATAACACGCTGCACCTGACCTCCGGCCAGCTTGGCGGAACTGCGGTGTATAATAAAAAGTAATCTGTACTGACAGAGCATTCATAAACGCGCAGCTGTACGTATCTCAGCTGCGCGTTTCTGGCTTCAGAGGTCCATGGTCAGAGCCGCCGAATAATTCTTGCCATTTCCGCAATCCTGTGCTATAATATATCAAATTATGCAAAACCTTATTTGAGGTGAGAATGATGGAACAGAAAAAAGTAATGCTTTCCGGCATCAAGCCCAGCGGCGACCTGACCCTTGGTAGCTATCTCGGCGCCATCCGGAACTGGGGTGCCAGAGCAGAGGAATATGACTGCTATTATTTTATGGCGGATCTCCACGCCATCACAGTCCGGCAGAACCCGGCGGATCTTCGCCGCCGCACCATGGAGCAGCTGGCCCAGTATATTGCCTGCGGTCTGGATCCGGAAAAGAACACCCTGTTTATCCAGAGCCATGTCCACCAGCACGCGGAGCTGGGATGGGTGCTGAACTGCTTTGCCATGTTCGGTGAGCTTTCCCGGATGACCCAGTTCAAGGACAAGAGCGCGAAGAATGCCGACAACATCAACGGGGGCCTGTTCACTTACCCCTCGCTGATGGCTGCCGATATCCTGCTCTATCAGCCGGACTACATCCCGGTGGGCGAGGATCAAAAGCAGCACGTGGAGCTGACCCGGGACATCGCGGTTCGCTTCAACCACATCTACGGCGAGACCTTCAAGCTGCCCGAGCCCTTCATTCCCAAGGTCGGCGCCCGGATTATGAGCCTTGCAAACCCCGAGGCAAAGATGTCCAAGTCCGAAAACGACGATCCCGGCCGGGTGACTCTGATGGACAGCCCGGACACCATCATGCGGCTGTTCAAGCGGGCGATCACCGACTGTGATGCCTGTGTCCGCTATGATCCGGAGAACAAGAAGGGCATCTCCAATCTGATGACGATCTACTCCGCCTCCACCGGCAAGACCTTTGCGGAGATCGAAAAGGAATTCGACGGCCAGGGCTACGGCGTGTTCAAGGCCGCTGTGGGAGAGGCTGTTGTGGAGCTGCTGACGCCCATCCGCGAGGAGACCACCCGTCTGCTGAAGGACAAGGCCTATCTGGAGAGCGTCTGCAAGAACGGCGCGGATAAGGCAAGCTATATCGCAAACAAGACCCTGCGCAAGGTCTACAAAAAGGTTGGCTTTGTGGCCAAATAAAGAGGGATCCTTATGAACTTAGACGTACACTTTCTTGTTCGTGTGGGCCTGACGCTGCTGTCAGCGGGCATTATTTCCTGCCTGGCCACGCCGCTGGTGAAGATTCTGGCACAAAAGATGGGCGTGATGGATATTCCAAAGGACAATCGCCGGATGCACCACCATCCCATTCCCCGGATGGGCGGACTTGCGATTTTCATCGCGTTCTTTCTGGCGGTGCTGGCCTTCTCCAAGGATATTGACCGATCGCTGCAATCCATTTTGCTGGGCGCAGTTGTGATCGTGATCCTGGGCGTTTTCGATGACAAGTTTGCGCTGCGGGCCCTGCCGAAGCTGTTCGTGCAGATTGCGGCGGCCTGTATCGTGGTGTTCTACGGCAATTGCCGGATCGAGCGCATCACGAATCCCTTCGGCAGCACCCTTTACTCCTATTGGGATCTGGGTGTGTTCTCCTACATCATCACCATCATCTGGATCGTTGCCATCACCAACGCTGTGAACTTCATCGACGGCCTGGACGGCCTGGCCTGCGGCGTTTCCTGCATCTCTGCGGTGAATCTGCTGGTGATCGCGCTGCTGGTGTCCGATAACAGCGTTGCCATCGTTATGGCAGCCATGGCCGGCGCCTGTCTGGGCTTTGTGCCCTATAACTTCAACCCGGCCAAGATCTTCATGGGGGATACGGGCTCCACCTTCCTGGGCTTTGTCCTGGCCTCCGTGTCCATCCAGGGCCTGTTCAAGGCCTATACCGTGATCTCCTTTGCTGTGCCGTTCCTGATCCTGGGCCTGCCGATTTTCGACATCTGCTTCTCCATTATCCGTCGGCTTGCCAGCGGCAAGAACCCCATGCAGGCGGACCGGGGGCATTTCCACCACCGGCTCATTGATATGGGCTTCAGCCAGAAGCAGTCTGTGGCCATTGCCTACGTACTGACCGGTATCCTGGGCCTGTGTGCCGTGCTGCTGACGGTATCCGGCTCCATGAAAGCGCTGATTTTGCTGAGTGCGATTGTAGTGGTCGGCGCCATCGGCTTTAAGGTCATCATGTCCGGCAAGATGCCCCACAGAAAGCATCACGAGCAAAGCAATCCCCAGCAGGCTGAAGGCCAGAACCCCGAGGAAGAACAGGGAGGAACCCATGAGCAAGCTTAAAATCATGTCGGTTTTCGGTACCAGACCCGAGGCCATAAAAATGGCGCCTCTGGTGAAGCACCTTGCCACGCTTCCGGAGGTAGAGAGCATCTGCTGCCTCACGGGACAGCATCGGGAAATGCTGGACTCGGTGATGGATATTTTCAATCTCCGTGGAGACTATGATCTCAACATCATGCAGACCCGGCAAACCCTCTCCTCCATCACCAGCCGGACGATCCTGGGCATGGACGAGGTCATCGAACAGGCACAGCCGGATCTGATTCTGGTTCACGGCGATACCTCCACCACCTTTGCCGGCGCCCTGGCTGCTTTCTATCACAAGATCCCCGTGGGTCATGTAGAGGCGGGGCTTCGCACCTGGGATAAGTATTCGCCCTTCCCGGAGGAAATGAACCGGACGCTGGTGGGCGACATCGCCTCCCTGCATTTCTGCCCCACCCGGAACAATCTGCGCAATTTGGATCAGGAGGGCGTCCGGGGGGACAAATTCATCACCGGCAACACGGTGATCGACGCCATGAAGACTACGGTCCGGCCGGATTATCGCTTCCAGACCGGGGAGCTGAACGAGCTGGATTTTTCAAACCGCCGTGTGATTGCTCTGACCTGCCACCGCCGGGAGAACTACGGCGAGGCCATGCGGAACATCATGGAGGCAGTTCGGGAGCTGGTGGAGACCCACCCGGAGATCGATGTGGTCTATCCGGTGCATCTGAGCCCCGTGGTGCGGGAATGTGCCTTCGGCATTTTGAGCGGGATTCCCAGAGTCCACCTGATCGACCCCATCGACGTGGAAGAAATGCACAATCTGATGGCCCGCTGCTATTTTGTCATGACGGATTCCGGCGGCCTCCAGGAGGAGGCTCCCGCCCTGGGCAAGCCGGTTCTGGTGCTGCGCCGGGAGACCGAGCGGCCGGAAGCGGTCCGTGCCGGTACGGTGAAGCTTGCCGGAGTGGAAAAGGCGCGGATCCTGGAGCTGGCCAACGAGCTTCTCAACGACCCTGCTGCCTATGAGGCCATGGCCCATGCCGTGAACCCCTACGGTGACGGCAACGCCTGCGACCGGATCGCCCGGGCCATTCTTTGGCACTTCGGCAAGTCGGAAGACCGCCCGGAGGATTTCGGATCCTCTGATTGTGAATAACACAAGCAAAAACAGGCTGCAATCGCAGCCTGTTTTTTATAATATGAAGTACAGAACCACGGCGATCCAGATCACAGACCGTTCCGCTCCGTCCTCCTTCAGAGAGAGTGCCAGAACCGCCAGGATCAGAAGATCCTCTGTATCCAGATTGCTGAGCAGACCCGAGAGAAAGCCGCCTCCGGGAGGCCTTCCCGCATTCGGCCCGGGCGGAGGCCGTCCGGGTCTGCCCGGTCGGGGACGATGCTGGGGGGGCATCACGGGCCGGGCAGGTGGCCCTTGCGGTTCCGGTTTCGGCTCCGGCCCGGGCGGCATCGGAGGCGGGACAGGCGCCGGTGGGGGATCCGGTATGATCCGGCGTTGATGCCTGCCTTTCCCGTCGGGTATGTAGCGGCTATACATGGCTTGCCCCCGTATTTTTCAGAAGGGTGCCTGCAAGGCGGGAGAGCTTTGCGGCCCGCAGGGCCCGGTCCACCCGCTGCTGGCCTTGGGGGGACAGGGTGGGCCGGAGCGCGGAGAAGATCCGCTCCTCCGTGCCGTGAATCCGGCCAAGCTGCTGCATCAGAGCCAAAAGCTGCCCGTCCGGCACCTGCGACTCCTGCGGGGGCGCGGCGGAGGTCGGCGGCTCCGGCGGGTTCAAGCCCAACGAACCGGCAATCTCCTGGATCCTGGCCATCTGCTCCGGGTCTGAGAGGATGCTCTGCAGTGCGCTTTGCAGGTCCTCCATCACTCCAGCTTCTGCCGAAGCCGTTCCGCCAGGTTCTCCCCGTTGGTCTCCCGCAGCAGGGGAGAGAGCGCCTGCTGCGCAGCTTCTGTGTTCCCCTCCCGGATTGCCTTCGCCGCGGCCTGGACCCCCTTGCCTCCGTCCCGCTGCAGCAGACGGATCAGCGCCTGTCCCTCCGAACTGGAAAGGATTTGCCTGATCTGATCGGGACTGAGGGAAATCTTGGAAAAATTCTCATTTTCTCCCACCATTGCCTTGCCTCCCAAGAGATTATTTGTTATAATACTATATGCAAGCAGAAAGGGAATGGTGCAGATATGAAAGTATTGGTTTTTTCCGACTCCCACGGAGAGCTCTCCTTTATGCGGGATGTGATCCGTCAGGAGAGGCCGGATCAGATCTTCCACCTGGGGGACCATGACCGGGACGCGGAGGATCTGGCGGGAGAATTCCCGACGATTCCCATCGCGGCGGTCCAGGGCAACTGCGACTATTATTCCGCTGCGCCTCTGACCCGGGTGATTACCCTGCGCGGCAGCAGATTCTTCCTCTGCCATGGTCACACCTTCGGCGTCAAGACCAGCTATCTCCGGGCAAGCTACGCGGCTCTGGAGCAGAAAGCGGACTTTTTGCTTTGCGGACATACCCATGAGCCGTATCTGGAGCAGAATGACAGGACCTTCCTGACGATCATGAATCCCGGCTCCTGCGGCTTTTCCTATCCGACCTACGGGCGGATTCTTTTAGAACCCGGCAAGCTGCCGGAGGCAACCCTGATCTATCCTGACATGAGGTGATACAATGATTCTTGCAATCGACATCGGCAACACCAATATCGTTCTGGGCTGTATCGAGGGAGAGGAAACCCTCTTCGAGGCCCGCATGGCCACCGATTCCATCAAAACCTCCGACCAATACTGCGCGGAACTGAAAAACATGCTGGAGCTGTTCCGGGTAACGCCGGACCGAATCGAGGGCTCCATCCTTTCCTCTGTGGTGCCTCCGGTATCCAACGCCATCTGCAAGGCGGTCATGCGTCTGACCGGGAAGGAGCCCATGGTGGTTGGTCCCGGCCTGAAAACCGGCCTGAACATCAAAATCGACAATCCCGCCCAGGCAGGCAGCGATTTGATCGTGGCTGCGGTGGCAGCGCTTGCGGAATACGGCGCGCCTCTGATCATCATTGACCTGGGAACCGCCACCACCATCACGGTGGTGGACAAAAACGGCAGCTTCATCGGCGGCTCCATCCATCCCGGCGTCAAGCTTTCCCTGCGCTCTTTGACCCAGGGGACGGCCCAGCTGCCGGGCATCAGCCTGGAGGAACCGAAAAAGACCATCGGCACCAACACCGTGGATTCCATGCGCAGCGGCATTCTCTTCGGCGCAGCCGCCATGCTGGACGGCATGATCGATCGGATGGAGAAGGAGCTGGGCTATCCCGCCCGGGTCATCGCCACCGGCGGCCTGGCCCATCTGATCGTCCCCCTGTGCAACAGGGAGATGACCGTGGACGATCATCTCCTGTTGAAGGGCCTGCTGCGGATCTACCGCCGCAACATCAAATAATACAGAGGAACAGAATTGCGCAGGCAATAAAGCTGACGCCGATGCCCATGGTGGCCAGACCGTCCAGAATGACGCCGATCAGTTCACGTCTGCGGCGGGCGTTTTGCTTGCTTCGGGCAGTGGAAGGCTGAATGTAAAGATTGGTTTGAGCAGTCATGATCGTTACCTCCGTTTTTTAGTTTCTGTAGTTATTATAAATTTGCTATAGTCCCTTAAACGGGACAGAAAGGAGCCCCCATGAAAGAGTTTACCTTTCCGGTGAGAAATCACACCAACATCCATTGCTGCCAGTGGCTTCCCGAGACGACCCCCAAGGGCGTGATCCAGATCGTCCACGGCATTGCGGAATACGCTGCCCGCTATGACGCGCTGGCCAAGGTCTTTACCGACCATGGCTTTGTGGTGGTGGCCGAGGACCACATGGGCCACGGCCAGTCCATTTCTGAGGACATTCCCCAGGGCTGCGTGTCCGGGGGCTGGGCCGCTATGGTAAGCCACAGCTGCCGTCTGCTCCGGATGACCAAGGAAGAGTTCCCGGATCTGCCCTATATCATTTATGGCCACAGCATGGGCTCCTTTATGACCCGGACCCTGCTCTATACCTACCCCGACCTGGGCCTGGCCGCCGCTGTTGTCAGCGGCACCGGCTGGATGCCCAAGGCTGTGCTGAAGTCCGGCCGCGCCGTCTGCAAGATGGAGGGTAAGCGCAAGGGCATGGATAAGACCTCCAAGATGATCAACAAGCTGATGTTCGGCTCTTACAACAAGGGCTATGACAATCCCCGGACTCCTGTGGACTGGCTGTCCCGGGATGCAGCCGAGGTAGATAAGTACATCGCCGACCCCCTCTGCGGCTTTGACGCCTCCATCGGCCTGGCCTATGAGATGCTGGGCGGCATGCTCCAGAACCAGGATCCCAAGAATTTGGATAAGATGCCGAAGGACCTGCCGGTGTTCTTTGTCAGCGGCGACAAGGATCCCGTGGGCAGCAACGGCAAGGGTGTGCAGCAGGCCTATGAGGCCTTCAAAAAGGCCGGCATGCAGGACGTCTCCATCAAGCTCTACCCGGAGGGGCGCCACGAAATGCACAATGAGCTGAACCGGGAAGAGCTCTATGCCGACGTGCTGGCCTTCCTGGATCGGGTCCTGGAAAAGTAAAAAAATCATAAAATCACAAAGCGGACCGGATTGAAGAATTGTCCTATTTATGGTACAATTGATTTCCTAATATGTACACAGAAACACCGAGAACCATCAATCGGAAAGGACTGTGTATTATGGGTTACGAAATCATTCCGGTCCGCGGCCATTATGAGGTCTACGACAACCGCGGCAATTTCATCTGCTCCGCAGATACCCGTTACGAAGCGCTCTCCGAGCTGGAAGAGGCAGATGAGCTCCTGTAGCGGCGCACATTGTGCGCCAAATTATAACCGACCATGCCAAACTATCGCTTACATCTGGAATATGACGGCAGCCGCTACCACGGATGGCAGCGGCTGCGAAGCACGGAAATGACCGTGCAGGGCAAGCTGGAGTCTGTGCTGCAGCGGATCTTCAATGAACCGTTGGAGGTCCAGGGAAGCGGCCGTACAGACGCCGGCGTTCATGCGTTGGGTCAGGTGGCTTCCTTTCGCACGGAGTGGGATCTGCCTCCCGAGGAGGTGCTGGCATCGCTGCGGCAATACCTGCCCGAGGACATCGGGGCCGTGTCTCTGGACTATGCGCCGCCCCGGTTTCATGCCCGGCTCAGCGCCGTGGAGAAGACCTATTGCTATCGGGTCTGGAATTCCACGGAGCCCTGTGTGTTTGAACGGCGCTTCGTCTATGTTTTCCCGGACCGGCTGGAGCTGACGCAGATGCAGCGGGCCGCGGCGTATTTTTTAGGGACCCATGATTTCCGTGCCTGCTCGGCGGACCGCACCAAAAAATCCACAGTCCGCACCCTGACCCGGCTTTCCATTCTGCGGGAGGGGCCGGAACTGCGGTTTTTGGTTACCGGGGACGGCTTCCTGCACCACATGGTGCGGATCCTGGTGGGGACGCTGCTGGAGATCGGCAGGGGAGACCGGAAGCCCGACAGCGTGGAGGCCCTTCTCCGGGGTGAACAGCGGGCGGAGGCCGGCTTTACGGTCCCGGCCAAAGGACTGTGCCTGATGGAGGTGAAATATCCGTGAACATTCAGATTTTCGGAACCGCCAAAAGCTTTGACACCAAGAAGGCGGAGCGCTGGTTCAAGGAACGCCGTATCAAATATCAGTTTATTGATATGAAGCGCTATGGACTCTCCGGCAAGGAGTTTGATTCTGTGCTGCGGGCCGTGGGGGGCGTGGATGCCCTGGTGGACTGGGACGGAAAGGATGAGCTGCTGGATCTGCTGCGGTATCTGGGGGATCCGAAGGCCCGGGCGGATAAGGTCTATGAAAACCAGCAGCTGATCCGGCTGCCGGTGGTCCGAAACGGAAAAAAGGCCACCGTGGGCTATGCCCCGGAGACCTGGAAGCAATGGGAGGAAGAAACATGAAAAATCCCGCGAAGCTGCTGCGCTTGAAACGGATGTGGGACGGGTTTGCCACCCGCCACCCGAAGCTGCTGCGCTATCTTGCCTATATCAGCGATAATTCCCTGGAGGAGGGTGCGATCCTGGATATCACCGTCACCGACTCGCAGGGAAAATCCCTGCATTCCAACGCCAGGCTGACGGCGGAGGATGTGCAGTTTTTGAAAGAGATCCGCGCCGTCCTCGGCAGCGGAGAGCTTTGATTCCACAGGACCGCAGGCCATTCGAAAGAATGTCCTGCGGTCCTGTGATTTTATTGCCCGATTTTCCGGGTACGATCGTCCAAATTTTTTTTAAAAAATTGTAAGAACTTGTCAACCGTTTTCGGAGTTGCTGCATCTTATAGACAGAATCCAAAAACGGAGGTGGTTTCCATGCCGGAAAACAGCGGTTTTGTCCAATGCTATCGCGGGCTGATCGGAACCATGCGTCTCACACCGGAGCATTCCGCCAAGCAGCTGGATGAGATCCTGCGGCGGGTCGACAGGCTTCGGAGGCAGACGCCGGGAGAAGGAAGCAAGACAGACAGGAGGGCAGGGCAATGAACGACGAACAGTTGAAAAACAATATCCGCCAAGCCAGAGAAGGGGACCAGGACGCCTTTACCGCCCTGTATCAGGCCACCAGCCAGTCGGTCTATCGGACCATACGCTCCATGGTTCGGGACGAGCATCTGGCCCTGGATATTCAGCAGAATGTCTACGTTCAGGCCTTTACCCATCTGGAGCAGCTGGAGGATGAGACAACATTCCTCCCCTGGCTCCGGGCAATTGCGGTCAACGAGACCCGGCGCGTATTCCGGAAACAGACCCCGATCCTCTTTACCGATCTTGTCCGGGAGGATGGCTCCGACGTTCCGGAGGTGCCGGATCTGCGGCCGGAGAGCTGTCCGGAGCTGCAGGCGGAGCAAAAAGAAACCGCAGAGCTGGTCCAGGAGATCCTGGGCAGCCTCACCGACAGCCAGCGCCTGCTGGTCGGTATGTATTACTATGAACAGATCCCTGTCACTAAGATCGCGGAGGATCTGGGCGTCAGCCCCGGCACCGTCAAGACCCAGCTTTCCCGCAGCCGGAAAAAGGTGGAAACCCGGGTCAAGGAGCTGGAGGAAAAGGGCATCAAGCTCTATGGACTCTCCCCGATGCCCTTCCTGCTGGCGCTGCTGAAGGGACTGCGGCCGACGAAGAAGGCCGGAAATAAGGTCCTGGCGGGAGCCCTGACCGAATCCGGCGTCACGGGCGAGACCGTAGCGATCCATGCCGGCAGGGGCTTCTTCCAAACCCTGGCGGACAGAGCGGTGATTGCCGCTGCGGCTGTCACGGTCCTGGGCGGCGGAATCGCAGCCTACGGCTGGTATCAGGGCTATGCCCAACAAGAGAATATCGGGGACGTCCGGCTGATGGAATCCGTCGATTTGACACCGATCAAGATTACACCGGGGAAGAAACGGAAGCGATCCCTGTCACCGAGGAGGATTCCCCGGAGGACCTGCCGGAGCCTCCAACCGACCCGGAACCCTCGGAACCCGACCCGGAGCCGATCGTTCCCACAACTCCGGACCCTATCCAGCCAGAAATGCCGCCGGTGCAGCCACCCACTCCGGTGCCTTCCGTCCCCGTAGAGCCCGATGACCCTATCGCCCCTGACCCGGAGCCGACAGACGAGGAAGAGACAGAGACTGAACCACTGGAAGAATCGCCATCAATTCCAACGCCTTCACAACTCCCCACCGATCCGCCATATCCGCCGAAGCCGGATAATCCGGTTATTTCCCTTGGTGACACCTGGACTTATCATTATGAAGGCGGATCGTCTGTTTACCTGATTTTTTGCGTAGATATAGATCTGAGTTCGAATTATCAATATGTGCAAATCGGCGTTCAGGAAGACGGCGTCACAGATCTCAGCTTTCAACCTGACGCGGCAGGAACCTATATAATTGAATATACGACTGGAAACGGCAATGAATTGCCATGGATTACGATCACAGTTACGGAGGATGAATAAATGAAACGATTGGTACGAATGATTTCCGTGCTGCTTTGCGCAGCGATGATGCTCTCTATCATCCCGCTTTCTTATGCGGAGACTACAGAAGACGGGACAGATTTCCGACAGATCCTTGAGGCTGGAGAGCAGTCTGCCGGCACTGTAAAAATCGTGACCGACGCGAAGTTCTATTGTAGCGAAATCCAGGATTTTTGCGGCGACTACGCGATTTACCAGGATGTTCTCACGGGCTATTACGGGATCGTCGATTATCGCGGGAAAATCATCTATAACAAGGAATATCCGTCGCCAGCAAAGATCATCTGTGAGAACGTCTTTTTCGGAGAAGTCAACAATGGATACAAGCTCTTTGACTTTCAGGGAAATTTGATCGAGGCATTCAAGGATGTTACTGTCAATGTAACGAGTAGTGCCAATTTATGGGTGGACAGCGAAACGGGGGAGCCGCTTGGGCTGCTGCTCTATCCGAATGATACTTATTCGATGTTTTACAGCAATGGAACCATGTATTCATCTCTGGCCGCTTTTGACGGCAGAAGAATGGGTGATCCGAATGATCGCGACTCGCTCTATTCTTTACCAGTAGACGGAAAAGTCGTCACGTTCAGTATGGGAGTCGGATTCGGCTTATCTGAACTGTTCGGAGACGAAATCCTTCCGATGGAGTATAGTATGCTGAGTTTTATGGACAAAGACCGTCTGCTGGCACGAAAGAACGGTGTATATCAATTTATCAGACCGGATGGGACTGTTCTGAAAGAACTTCCTTACGATCGGATCGAACAAATCATGGCAGCCAAGAGAATCTTCCGTGTAGAACAGAATGGAAAATACGGCGTTATTTCCGAGGATGGAGAAATTCTGATTCCCATAGAATATGATTCCATTGAGGTTTACGATGGAAAGGACTTCGTGCTTGGAACTGTAGGCACGGAGCAAATGCTGATCTCCTTGGATCCAAACATGACATTTTGTGGATCCAGACAATTCCCACTTAATACGAGAGTAATCGTATCGGATTGTTATTTAATCCAGAATGGAGAATCCTCATATTTGGTCAACAGCCAGAATGAGCGGTTGATTCCGGAAAGTGTGTCAACTGTGGAAATGTTGAAGAATAGCTTGGTCGTTGCTCTCCAAGACAGGGAAATTGTTCGGCTCTACGATGAAGAAATGAACGTACTCTCGGAGATTTCAGGAACTTATAATGGCCTTGTGTCAGACGAAAGCGTTCTGGTTTGTCGCGCCGATGAGTCCGGGATCAATACCATAGATTTTTACAACAGTATCGGCGAATTAGTGAATTCCGTTCATGATGCGGATAGTGTATCCGTTGGTGGGAACTATGTGCAAATAAACAAAAACGGGAAATATGCCTTAGGCGATCCATTTGGCAGACAGCTTACCGATTTTCTCTATGCTTTTTTTGAACCGTTTAAAACTATTCCACAAAACTACACTTCCTATTGTTGCGGCTATCGAAGCTCTGATGGGAAAGGAGTACTGCTTGACTATAAAACAGGGAAGAATGCTTTTAGCGAATCGGCAACAATCGGGTTTGTTATGCCAATTGCGCCTGGCGGCTATTTCCCATTTTACGAAGGAGAAAAACTTGGCTTCGCCAAGGTGACCACGCCGGAAGAAAGTCCCTTCCGGGATGTGCCGGAGACCTCCTGGTACAAAGAAGCTGCGAAGTTCTGCTTTAATTCCGGTTTGATGGCCGGAACCGGCAACAGTTACTTTTCTCCAAAGGCAACGACCACCCGGGCCATGCTGGTGCAGATCCTGTACAAGCTTTCAGGAGAAAAGACCGAAAGCTACGGTTTTGCGGATGTGCCGGACGGAAAATGGTACAGCGATGCGGTGAACTGGGCAGCAAATTCAGGAATTGTCAGCGGAAAAACGGCCTCTACCTTTGGGCCCAAAGATTCATTAAGCAGACAGCAGCTGGTCGCGATCCTCTACAAATACGCTTGTATGTTTGGACAAAAGGAAGCGGATCCGACTGTTCTGGAGCGCTTCGAGGATGCCGACACGATCAGCGAGTATGCGGTAAACGCCATGGCGTGGGCAGTCGAAAACGGCCTTGTCAGCGGCAAGACTGCGACGACCCTGGTTCCAAAGGGAACGGCTACCCGTGCGGAGATCGCAGTAATTCTGATGGGCGCCATCACGCTAAAACAGTCCTCCCCCCTGCATTCAGGGGGGAGGATGGCTGTGCGGCAGTTCATATCGAAGAAACAAATCAAAATATTTTTCAGATTGTTGTCACTTTTTCTGGCTTTTTTTCCTTTTATTGTTTGTAAGGGGTATTCGAGAGGATATCCGTATCATGAACGAGAGGATGATCAAAATGAAAACACGTTTGATTTCCATGCTGCTGGCGCTGGTCTTGCTGCTGGGAGCCGTTGCGACGCCCGTCTACGCGGTCACGGCGAAGGACGTCCACACCTACCTGAAAGAGCTTGCCATGGACGGCAGCTACGACAGCTCGGACAAATACTGGTACAATGGCTTCAAGATCGGGAGCAACGACGCCGGAGATTTGATCTTTTGGGTCCAGTACATGGAGAGCACAAAGTACGTACACATGACGATTGAAAACCGCCCCACCGCCTCCGGATATCTGGGCTATGAGGTTACCTGGAAGATTTCCAGCAATCCCTCGCCCTCCTACAACGCATACATCGAGCTCTATGACGGGAACACCAGCGCGGAAGATACCAAAGGCGTCGTTGTGCTCCCGGCGAATTACAGCGGCGGTGACTACACGGCCTTCAAGACCTTCACCGGCAATACAAATTACAAGGCTGCCATGCTGGAAGTCCTGAACGGAATGCTGCCCGGTGTGGTGGAATATACCCGCGCGATCATCAATGAAAAAGACTATACCCTGGCGAACCTGGGCATGACCGGCTACAAAAAGTGCGATTGGGTCCACGCCTACGACCACGGAAAGGTCACGACCCAGCCCACCTGCGGCGCGTCCGGCGTAAGGACCTATACCTGCAGAGTCTGCGGTGAAAAATATACCGAGACCATCGACCCCACCGGAAATCACACCTGGGACAAGGGAACTGTTACCGTTGCGCCCACCTGCACATCGCAGGGCGTCCGACGTTACAGCTGCACGGTTTGTCATACGACCAAGGAGGAGAGTATTCCTGCAACAGGCCACAAGTGGGACACCGGGGTAGAGGATCCCGCACCCACCTGCACCGAAGCGGGCAGCATCAAATATACCTGTCAGAATTGCAGCGCCACCCGCAGCGAGGAAATCCCGGCCTTGGGGCACCTCTGGACCTACACCGAGACGTTGCGGCCCACAACGGACGAAGAACACGGCACCGCACGCTACACCTGCACCCGCTGCAATGAAACCAAGGAAGATCTGCTCTGTGCTTCTGTGATTTTCACGGATATGCCGGCGGAGGGCAACTGGGCCCATAACCCCATCGACTGGGCCTACTTCAACGGCATCACCACCGGCAAGACGGCCACCACCTTTGGCCCGAAGGCTACCTGTAACCGTGCCCAGGTGGTTACCTTCCTGTGGAGCATGGCGGGGAAGCCGGAACCTGAAACCACGGAAAATCCCTTTACCGATGTAAAGGACAGCGCCTATTACTATAAGCCGGTGCTGTGGGCCGTGGAGCAGGGGATCACCAGCGGCAAGACTGCCACCACCTTTGCCCCGAAGGCCACCTGTACCCGTGCCGAGGTCGTGACCTTCCTGTGGAACGCCGCCGGACGCCCGGAGCCCTGGCTGGACACTTCGGAGGATCCCACCGACCCGACTGATCCGACCGATCCCACCGATCCGACCGACCCCTCCGATCCCACCGATCCCGAACCGATGGAACCCGTCCTGCCGGACTGCCCCTTCACCGACGTGAAGGAAGACGCCTATTACTACAAGCCCATGCTCTGGGCCTACGTGTCCGGCATCACGGGCGGCACGACGGCTACCACCTTCGGCCCCAAGGCAAACTGCACCCGGGCCCAGGTCGTCACCTTCCTCTATAAAGCGGAAGCCCTGCAGGCAGTCGAAGCGCCGCAATAAGCGCCCGAGCTGTAAGGGGAAAACAGGTGTCGCTTTTTCTGATAAAATGTGATATAATAAAAAAACAGGGGTCTTGCAGCGGGTTATTTGCCCGTTTATGAGAGGAAAATCATCATGAAAAAACGACTGCTGGCGCTGGTTCTGGTGCTTGCCTGCATCCTGACAGCGCTGCCTGCCGCCTCCGGTTCCGATACCGTGCCTTGTCTGACGGTTGACAGTAAGCTTGTGATCATCGGTGACTCCAATACGGTGTACTTGAAAAAGAACAACCCGGACATTCAGCCGGCCAGAATCTTTGCCCGCGTCAACGCAACGATTGCGGAGTGCGTGGAGAATTGGAGCCGATATCCCGCAGACGGCTACAGTCAGTGCATCAATGCGCTGATTCTGTCGTTGACAGCCGAAGATTTTGATACCGTGGTTATCAACATCGGAACCAACAACGCAGGGACGCCCACGGAAACCTTCAAGGAAAAATATCGGATCCTGCTGGATCTCCTGTACGAGAAAAAGCCAGACGCTGTGATCTACGTCTGCAAGATCCTGCCCATCAACCCTGCGAAATACCCCGGACCCTATTATAATGTTTTCACCATCGCGAATATCAACCGAATCAATTCTGCTGTCGTCGATCTGCAGCAGGAGTACGCAGCTAAAGGATACGACACCCGGGTGATGGACTTGAACACGCCCTTCAAAACGGCTTCCGGTGTTTTGATTCCGACCTATGATTCCGGCGGCGGGATCCATCTTTCCACCAGCGGCTACCACAAGCTGAATGAGGTAATCCAGACGGCCCTGGCCCAGGGAAATCCCAATGCCAATCACGCCTGGGAACAGACGGCTTTGCAGGCGCCCACCTGCCTGGAAGCGGGAGAGGCACAGTATTCCTGCAGCGTCTGCGGGGCGGTGAAGACAGAAGCAGCTCCCGCCCTGGGCCATGCCTGGAGCTGCGTTGAGATTCTCACCCCTTCTACAGAAGGAACACACGGAACAGCGAGATATTCCTGTTCCCGCTGCGGAGAGACCAAGACGGATAAGCTCTGCGCAGACGCGGTCTTCACGGATATGCCGGACGAAACCCATTGGGCCCATATTCCCATCGACTGGGCCTACTTCAACGGAATCACCTCCGGCAAGACGGCCACCACCTTTGGCCCGAAGGATACCTGCACCCGGGCCCAGGTGGTCACCTTCCTGTGGAGCGCCGCAGGGAAGCCGGAGCCCCAAACTGCCACTAACCCCTTTACGGACGTGGAGGCGGATGCCTATTATTTCAAGCCGGTGCTGTGGGCCGTGGAGCAGGGAATCACCAGCGGCAAGACTGCCACCACCTTCGCCCCGAAGGCCACCTGTACCCGTGCCGAGGTCGTGACCTTCCTCTGGAACGCCGCAGGCCGCCCGGAGCCCTGGCTGGAGGACGGCCCGAATGAACCCGACTGCCCCTTTACCGATGTGAAGGAGGATTCCTTCTGCTATCATCCCATGCTCTGGGCCTATTATTCCGGGGTCACCGGCGGCACCACGGCCACCACCTTTGGCCCCAGGGCCAACTGTACCCGGGCCCAGGTCGTCACCTTCCTCTATAAGTCTGCAGCCCTGAACGCATTGGAGGAATAGACGGCCGCCCCATCGGCCAATGAAAACATGCACCGAAGCAGGCATGCCTTACGATTCGGTAAGGCATGCCTGCTCTGGTTATTTTTGCGACAAGTATAGACTTCTTTTAAGCATTTTAGTATGATAAAACAAAAAATTGGTTCAACCCGTAAGATACTTCAGTTTGAATCGTCTTACAGGGCAGAAGGCAAAAAACACCTTCTGCCTGCAGGCATTGTAAACCGATCGGAGAGAAATGCCGTACCCTATGATCGGGAAGCGGCAAGCTTCAAACTGGAGGTTGAATCAATGGAAGAATCCCGGGATTTTCCGGCCATGTATCGCAGCCTGATCGGGCTGCTGCAACCCGGGCCGGAGTGGGATCGGGAAGTCCGCTGTCTGATTTTGCGGAAGCTTTGCACAGAAGCGCCGCGGGACGGGCCGACGGAAAAACCGCATTCCTAATGTAAACAGTAATAACGTCGGCCCGGAGCTGAGAGAGGAGAGAGCAGTATGAAGACGTCCGCTTCGCCGGAGGAACGAGCAGATACGGCACAAGCTGAAGACCTGGCCGCTCTGCGGGATATGGTCGAAAAGGCGAAAGCCGGAGATCAGTCCGCCTTTGCGGGGCTGTATGAGATGTACAGTCTGGAGGTCTATCGGACGCTTCGTTCCATGGTCCGGAATGAGGATCTGATCCAGGATCTGCAGCAGGATGTGTTTCTCACAGCATTCTCCAGTCTCAGCCAGCTTCAAAACAGCGAAAGAATCCTTCCCTGGCTGCGAAAAATAGCGGTCAATAAAGTCAAGGATGAATACAAGCGGAAAAAACCGCTGCTGTTCAGCGAGCTGTACACCGATGAAACAGAGGTCCCGGAGTTTCCGGAGACCAGCATCTCCGTGCTGCCGGAGGATGCCCTGGATCAGAAGGAGACCGCAGATCTGGTCCGCGACATTCTGAAGACCTTGACGGAGGAACAGCAGCTGGTGATCGGTATGCACTACTATGAGGGCATACCGGTAAAGGACATTGCAAAGACCCTGGGTGTCAGCGAGGGCAGCGTCAGCGCTCGCCTCAACCGGGGCCGTGCCCGGGTCGAAAAGGAGGTCCGGCAGCTGGAGTCCAAGGGGATCAAGCTCTACGGCCTGCAGCCCATGCCCTTCCTGGTGGCGCTTCTGCGGCGCTGG
>CACXJE010000003.1 GCA_902767915.1 Oscillospiraceae bacterium
GGACGGTTCTCTGATTGACGACTGACCCAGCGCCCGGGAGGGCTTCGGCCCTCCCGGGGTTTAAAAAAGTTTTTACTTTTTCAGATTTCCTGTCACATTTTGCAGTCGTTTTGACTCTGCCCCAATCAGGGGACGGTTCCCTGATTGACGACTGACCCAGCGCCCGGGAGGGTTTAGGCCCTCCCGGGTAGACCCCGTACATTTTTGCTCAGTTTGGCGCATTTGAACTTGCTTCTTCAGCAGTCAAATTGACCACTTTTTAGCCTCAATAGCTCCTACACCTCCAAAGAGACGGGCTTCTATTACCTGCAGTCCAGATATTACGATCCCATCGTCAAGCGCTTTCTCAATGCAGACTCCTACGGCAGCACCGGACAAGGCTTCCTGGGGTATAATATGTTTGCGTACTGCGGGAATAATCCGGCTAATAATTCTGACCCAGCAGGCCGCCTTTGGGCTGAGATATGGGAATTTGTTAAAGAGGTAATTTGCGAAACAGGAAGTGCGATGACATCTTTATCTCCCGCGTATGCTGGCTGTGGTAGCCTTGCTGCTGTTGACGGCCCCCTTCCTGTCGGAGATATTATCGGCTTAGTTGGCATTGGATTCCTGACTATTGGTTCACTTGGGTACGGTTTTTATCAGGCCGTGGATGCACCAACTTCCCATGCTCCAAAGGAAAAGAAAAATACAGAAGGAACTGCAACTGGTATAAAATCAGTAGTTGGATCGACGCCTGCGACACCACCTGATCCAAATAGTAACGGAAATAAGCATAGCTATAAACAAATTAGTAATAACAATCGAGCAAATAATATAGCACAAGAATTTGGTTATAAAGACGCAGAAGATTTCAAAGATTCAATAGTGGGAAGAGGTAACGGTGGGAGATTCAACATGGCTATAGATACGAGTTCACAGGAAGTTGAATTAATAAGAATTAAGGGCGGGACCATTGTACCAACAGGATATTTTTTGAAAGTGAAAATATAACGGAGGAAGACATGAGTATAAGCGTATCATTTGTTTTATCTTCCAAAGAGATAGACGTTCAATTTGTAGATTCTACTCTAAATCTTTCAGATGCTCATATCCGAGATGACTTTCCACCGAAATCTATCGCTTGTCCAGAATGGTGGATAGAAATTAAAGAGGAGAGTCTATCTACAGACGATACAATCTGGAAGATTGCTCAAAGGCTGGAAAATAAAAAAGCACCTATTCTTCAATTATGCAAACAATTTAACATCACGCCTTGTCTTGCAATTAAAATTGATTCTGGTTATGCGGATAGACCAGAGTTTGTTATTTCTCCACGAACAAACAAATTCTTTTCGGAACTGTCCACAGAAATAGTTGTTAACCTCGAATCAATATACCGTGCCCAATCAGGGGACGGTTCCCTGATTGACGACTGACCCAGCGCCCGGGAGGGCTTCGGCTCTCCCGGGCAAACAGCTTACATTCTACCATTTTATTGCCCGTCTGAAGCGGCTTTTTTGACAGCTTAATTTGTACTCTTTTTCGCCTCGATAGCTACTCTATTTCCATAGAGACGGAATTCTATTACCTGCAGTCCCGCTACTACGACCCCGCCGTCAAGCGCTTCCTCAATGCCGACTCGCTGGCAAGTACTGGACAGGGCTTTACCGGTTATAATATGTTTGCGTATTGCGGGAATAATCCGATGAACGGGGAAGATCCAAGCGGAGCTTCAATGATTTCTACTTACAATAGAGCAATGACAGACGGAAGCCGAGATGGATACTATCATGACCCAGCATCAACTATTTGGGAACCAGTAAATGGCCAAGGAAGGTCAGAATATGCGGGCATTGCCTTTGGATGGAATAACTTGGGAGATGTCGGCTGCGGAGCAATCGCAGTGCATAATACGATGTGTTTGATTGGAAAAGGGAAATCTCTACGAAGTGTTTTGGAATACTTCTCACCCTCGAGGGAGGGTGTATTGCGACCATTTGGTGTAATGCCTTGGGAAATAGGAGATTATCTTAATTACAACGGAATTAATTATCAAGAGTCGAACAATTCAGCCATTATTGAAAAAATACAAAGTGGCGGCGTCGTGATAGTTACTTTTTGGAATGAAATGAGCGGAATATCTTATAGTAATAGCCTGGCGTCGATACAATCACCGAACATATTTAAAGGTGCTCACACGGTAGCCATTACCTATAGAAACGGCAAATACTTTGTATACAATGCATTTAATGATAGCACTGAACCAAGAGCATATTCTGATATAAATTACTATTTGAAGGGAGGGTTTATTTATGGCTACTACATCCCGGCATAGGATGTTAAGGAAAATAGGGATTTGTTTTTGTGCAATCATTTTAGCCTTCACTCTTTTGGGATGCATGACTCTTCGAGGTCATCAGCAGCCATATTGTTATCCCTCCACGGAATGGATTTGTGAAGATCCAAAAATCCATATCCTTGTCGATCAAACCGGCGGCTGCTCCTGCCTGATCTTAGAGAATTGTGATTACAGCAGTGTAGAGGTGGACTTTGACTTTTCTGATCGGATTCTTTTTTCCGGAGAGGATGGAAAGAACTTACTTGTCGGAAATTGCAGATTTTCATCAGGGTCGTTTACCGCCTTAATTGAAAAAGACGAGCTGTTTGATGGCAAATATCTGCGGAAAAAGATAACCTTTGTACGGCAGGGTCAGTGAACACAGTGAATCTCGAACATACGAACATACGAACATAGGGGACGAACATACGAACATAGGGGACGGTTCTCTGTGTTGGACACCGACTTACTATTCCCAACGCCCGGGAGGGCTTCGGCTCTCCCGGGCAAACGGCCTAAAACAGCCTACTTTCTACTTTTTTATTGCCCGTCTGAAACGGCTTTTTTGACAGCTTAATTTGTCCTCTTTTTTGCCTCGATAGCTATACGCTCTCCATAGAGACGGAATTCTATTACCTGCAGTCCAGATATTATATTGTAAAAATAACCCGGCAAAACTCAAAGATAATGGCGGAAAATATAGTGTGACAGCGTTTAGTTACGAATATGAAGTAGAAGACGAGTATGGGACATTTGGTTTTTCTGGTACTGTGTACATCTATAAAGGTGATGACATCTCAGATATATCGTATTTTGACAATCCCGCAAATCGCCCTTCAGGGTATGTCGATGGAAGAGACGTTATAGTCTTAGATAAGAGAAATCAAGAGAATCCCAATATGGTAATGTACAATTCATATAAAATCAGAAATCGAAAACAGCAAAAGATTATAGTATCTATTCTCTTAGATTATGAAGAAGCTGATCCAAGTAATTGGAAACGCACGAGTGAGTCTATGATCACAGAATGGAAATGGCATAATAGATTTGCACTATTTAGTGATTCGGCAAAACACACAGATTTTGATCAGGCAGAAGAAGGAAAAAGCGGATGGTATTATATAAAAAAGGCATGGATGAATTCATCAATAAGACAAACAATTGTCGATTATCCAACGCCAATCTGGGTACTTCCGCAATAATTGAACATGGTCAGATAAATAACGCTAACGAGGAGGATAAAG
The DNA here is from genome assembly GCA_902767915.1 of Oscillospiraceae bacterium. GTDB lineage: Bacteria > Bacillota > Clostridia > Oscillospirales > Oscillospiraceae > JAFRPC01. The sequence goes on from CACXJE010000003.1 coordinate 3,565, forward strand.
ATGAGACGAATTACACTGATGCTTATTTTGGTGATCGTTTTGTTCTGTTCCGCTTGCTCGACCAGCTTGCAATTAGATACCACGGAAAAAATCAAAACAACCTATTTGGAGAACGAAGACCTGTTTATTCAAGCGGCTGAAATACTCGTGAAATATGACAAAGAAACGCACATACATCTCACACGAGAAAAGGAAAAAACAAACGCAGCGCTGTATGACGTAAGGGAATTTAATGGGATCTATATAGAGGCATCCGATTCCTTAAAAGACGCGGACTTACAGACGATCTATGAGACATGCGCGCCGCTGTTTTCCGCCTTTGAAGAGCGGGGATTATTGAGTGGCTTTGGAAAGTACGACTCGCATGTGGAGTTTATGATCGAAGGCCCAAATTACGGAAATGCAGCAGAATTGTATTTTTTTATGGATGAAGAGTCTGGAAGCTTTTGGATGGCGCAGACAGACGGCGCTTTGCAAATCACCCCTCACTGGTATGCAAAGATATGTCATTATTAGCAACTATAGAAGCGGATTAGTTGCTCGAGATTCAAGAACAATCAGGGGACGGTTCTCTGATTGACGACTGAACAAGCACCCGGGAGGGCTTCGACACTCCCGGGCAAACAGCCTACATTCTACCATTTTTTTGCCCGTCTGAAACGGCTTTTTTGACAGCTTAATTTGCCCTCTTTGTAAAAGGCAGGTATGTTCGTAGGCTATCTAGTGCAACTGATTTGTTATTTCCTGGTGAGTATAGAGTTGCGTTTCGAGTGGGAACTGATTATTATACGAGAAACGGAGAGAAATACTGGGATTGTCATTTTATGGTTCAAACGGATGATGGAAGATGGGCAGAAAAAAGGGGTCGTAATGGGGACTATCATTGTTATGAATTTGGTGTATTGCCTTGTCAAGTTTCATGGGACTGTGGGTCAGCAGTAGGTTACTATGACAGCCCTATAGTTTACTATGCAATAGGGGGTAATTAGAATGAAAAACAGAAATGCCTTTGCAATCATAATATCGCTTATGATCATAGTCCTCTCAGGCTGTATTATTCCAAAACCAATTAATTCCTCGAACCATAACGAATCAGAGAATACAACTGTTTTATCGAGCAATCAGATCTGCGAGTCTGATGCCCAAGAAGGGATAGAGTATAACGCTAATTTTTTGGAGAATATCACCACGTGTTACACTGACGAGGAGCTAAATTCGATTGTACGATTTCAAGGCACAGTTGCAGAATTAAATCATCAATATCCAATTGAACTTGAATATGATACGGAAGCTGCTTCCGAAACTGAAGAGGTTTCATATCAAGTATACGTGTACAAAGGGAAGGAAGCGTTTGTCTGTTTATTCTATAATGGAGATAAACGTTGTTTTGGAACTTTTCACCGATTGTCTTATTATCTTGACGATTATTTGGCAGGGTTATCCATAGGAATGGACTATAACGAAGTCCGAAAATTTGACCCGGAAGGAGATTATACTTTATTTGAATCAGAATTCTATTTAAACGATATCGAATCCGATCATTTTACCAAGGATGGGTATTATATTATTTTGCACTATGATGATTCTTTTAGAGTAGATGAAATTGAAACACATCTCTTTATGGATTACTATGACTGCTTTCACCCAGGGAATATAGATCAATCAGGAGCCCATTCTGCAATTGACGACTGACCAACCGCCCGGGAGGGCTTCGGCCCTCCCGGGTTTTCAAAAAATTTTTTCGATTTCTGTTACATTTTGGCGGCTGCTTGACTCTATCATTATGAACGCCCATTCAGTACGACAAGGAACACAGAGAACCGGCCTCTGTGTTCTTTCTTTGTTCGTCGGAGAGATTGCGTTTTTGCGCATGCTGTGGTAGAATATCAAAAATGAGATCTGGAGGAATCACAGCATGGCAAGCCTTATGAAGAAGGAGATCAAGCGGGTTTTCCTGGAGCTTTTGGAGCAGCGGCCCTTCCATCAAATCACCGTGAAGGACATCGTAGCGGCATGCGGTATCAATCGCAACAGCTTCTATTATCACTATGCCGACCTTCCTGCCCTGGTGGAGGAGATCATCGACGAGGAGATCGGACGCTTCGTCCGGGAAGAAAAAACCTTCTCCTCTCTGGAGGAGAGCATGACAGAAGCGCTTACCTTCTTCCGGGAGCACCGCAGGGCTGCCTACCACGTCTACAATTCCATCAACCGGGACATCTTTGATCGTTATTTGATGAAAAACTGTGAATCCGTCGGCGTCGGCTACGTCAACTCCATCCTGGGGGGTGTGGACCTTGCGCGGGAGGATCGGCAGGCCATCATCCACTTCACTGCCTACGTCCTGTACGGAGCGGTGACCCGCTGGCTGGAAAGCGGCATGACCTACGACATCCGCGAGGACTTCCGCCGCATCTTCCAACTGATGGTAGAGCCCGCCATGCAGCAGCAGGGCCTTTCCGCGAAGCTGCAAGAACAATAAGACCGCCTGGCGGTTGCACAAAAACAGTCTCGTGTCTGAAATTCAGACACGAGGCTGTTTTTGCCCGTTTTCGTCCTGCCCGACGGTGCGTATACTGGGTTAGCAATCAGAAAGGAGAGCGTTTCGTATGCAGCTTGCACGGAAAATCGTCCGGCTCCGGGTGCCGATCCTGGTGCTGGCACTGCTGCTGCTCATTCCGTCCGTGTTCGGAATGGCAGCCACGAGAATCAACTATGATATGTTGACCTACCTGCCGGAGGATATGGAAACCGTCATCGGGCAGGATGAATTGATGAAGGACTTCGGCAAGGGTGCATTTTCTTTTATCATTGTCGAGGGCATGGAGCCGGAGGAGGTCTCTCGCCTGCGAAAGTCCATTGAGGGCGTGGAGCATGTGGACTCCGTGATCTGGTATGACAGCCTTGCCGACCTGTCTGTCCCCATGGAGATGCTGCCGGATCAAATTTACCGGGCCTTCAACACCGACAATGCGACCGTCATGGCGGTCTTTTTTGACAGTTCCACCTCCGCGGATGTTACCATGGAGGCGGTGGACGAAATTCGGAGTATCTGCGGCAAGCAGTGCTTTGTTGCAGGAATGTCCGCTCTGGTGCTGGACCTGAAGCAGCTCTGCGAGCAGGAGGAGCCCATCTATGTGGCGCTGGCTGTGGTGCTGGCCGCGGCGGCTATGACCCTGCTGCTGGACTGCTGGCTGGCCCCGTTGGTGTTCCTGGCCTGCATCGGGATGATGGTGCTGCTGAATATGGGCACCAACATTGTGCTGGGAGAGATCTCCTACATCACAAAAGCGCTGGCGGCGGTTTTGCAGCTGGCCGTGACCATGGACTATTCCATCTTCCTGTGGCACAGTTATAACGAGCAGCTGACCCGCTGCCCGGAGGACCACCGGGAGGCCATGGCCCGGGCGATCCACCAGACCTTTACCAGTGTGCTGGGCAGCTCGATCACCACAGTGGCAGGCTTTATCTCTCTGTGCTTTATGAGCTTCACCATGGGCCGGGATCTGGGCATCGTCATGGCAAAGGGCGTCATTCTGGGCGTCATTGGCTGCGTCACGGTGCTGCCTGCCATGATCCTGCTGCTGGATAAGCCCCTGCAAAAGACCCGTCACCGCAGCCTGATCCCCAATATGGCGGGACTGTCCCGGGGCATTCTAAAGCTTGCGCCGGTGCTGCTGGCACTGGCGGTGCTGGCAGCGGTTCCTGCCTGGTACGGCTATGAGAGGACCAACGACGAGGTTTATTACGACATGGGTCAGTGCCTGCCGGAGGATATGGCTTATGTGGTTGCCAATACCAAGCTCCGGGATCAGTTCGACATGGCCTCTACCCACATGGTGCTGGTCAACGCCGATACCCCGGAGCAGGACGTCCGGGCTATGACTCGTCAGATGCAGCAGGTTGACGGAGTGAAGGCTGTTCTTGGGCTGGAGACCCTGGTAGGAGAGGATATCCCGGTTGAGATCCTGCCGGATCATTTGCGGCAGATTATGGAGAGCGACCATTGGAAGCTCATGCTGGTACTCTCGGAATACAAGGTGGCAAGCGATGAGGTAAACGGACAGATTACCGCGCTCAACGACATTCTGAAACGCTTTGACCCCAGCGGCATGCTGATCGGCGAGGCGCCTTGCATGAAGGATCTGATCGAGACCACCGGCCACGACTTTGCAGTGGTGAACGCGGTTTCCATCGCCTTGGTGTTTTTGATTATCTTCTTCGTGGAGAAGAGCGTTAGCCTGCCGGTGCTGCTGATTTCCGTGATCGAGCTGGCGGTCTTTATCAACCTGGGGCTGCCCCACTATCTGGGCGACACCCTGCCCTTCATCGCGCCCATCGCCATCTCCACCATCCAGTTGGGCGCAACGGTGGACTATGCCATCCTGATGACCACCCGTTACAAGAAGGAACGGATCGGCGGCGCGGATCGTAAAACCGCGGTCCGCATTGCCCTGACCGCCTCCATCCCCTCGGTGCTGGTGTCCGGCATGGGGCTTTTCGCCGCCACCTTCGGCGTAGCGCTCTATTCCAACATTGACATTGTCAGCTCCATGTGCATGCTCATGGCACGGGGTGCGCTCATCAGCATGGTCTGCGTCATTCTGGTGCTGCCCACGCTGTTGCTGCTCTTCGACCGGCTCATCTGTGCCACCACGCTGGGTATGAGACATATCAACAAAAAAACGTCGAGAAAGACGGACACGGCGAAAAAGGAGGAAGCTTTGGTATGAAAAACATCTATAAACAGATTATTGCCCTGGGCCTGTGCCTGATCCTGGGATTGGGCTGCATGAGCCTGGCAGCGGCGGAAAACCGCGAGATCCCTGCCGCCGAGACAGACTCCGCTGCCCTTGCCGCGGAGGAAGAATCGAATCGGGAGCCGGTATCCGACACCGAATCCGTCTATGTGCTCACCGATGCCGCCGGGGAAGTGGAAAAGATCATTGTCAGCGACCGGAGCCGGGATGCTGACGGCACCGAGCAATCCCAGCGGGTGGAAGCCCAGCAGGAGCTGCCGGTGGAGACGCGCTTTTCCTACCGCCTGGACGGGAAGGAGATCTCACCGGAGGAGCTGGCGGGCAAGAGCGGCGCGGTAGAGATCCGGATCGACTACATCAACCATGCGTCCGAACTGCGGGAGATCAACGGTAAGGCGGAAACTCTGTACACACCGTTTTTGATGCTCTCCGCGCTGGTGCTGGACAACGAGCACTTTTCAAATGTTGTCATCGAAAACGGAAAGCTGGTCAGCGACGGCACCCGTACCCTTGCCCTTGGTTACGCGCTGCCCGGGATGCAGGAGAGTCTCGCCCTGCCGGAGGAGCTGGAGCTGACCGTTCCCGACCATGTGACCCTGCGCGCCGATGTGACGGAGTTCTCCCTGGGCTCTGTCTATACCCTGGCAGCCACGGATCTGTTTGGAGACTATGATGAAAACGACCCGGAGGCAGTGGAAAAGCTGCTGTCCTCCGTGCAGGATCTCAGCGACGGCATGGCCCAGCTGCTGGAGGGCGCAAAGGCTCTGAACGAGGGCCTGGACACTCTGTCGGAGAAGTCCGGTGCGCTGCAGGACGGAACAGCTGCCTTGGCTGAGGGCGCAGATCAGCTTTCCGGCGGCGCCGGATCCCTCGCTGATGGCGCCGGGAAGCTGGCCTCCGGCGCATACGCGCTGCAGAATGGGACAAAGCAGCTTGCCCTTGGAGCCAACAGCCTGCGGGACGGCAGCAGCGACCTGGCAAACGGCGCAGCCAAACTCAGCGCCGGACTGGGTCAGCTCAGCCAGAACTCTGCTGCCTTGAACAGCGGTGCGGAAGAGGTTTTTCGCTCCCTGCTGTCGGCCGCGGAAACGCAGCTCAAGGCCAACGGCTTGACCGTGCCGACCCTGACCATTTCCAACTATCAGGCGGAGTTGAACCGTATAATCAATGCGCTGGACCCCGACGCGGTTTATGCAGCGGCCCTTGCCCAGGTGACCGCAGCGGTGGAGGCCAGACGGTCCGAAATCCAAACGCTGGTCACCCAGACGGTCCGGGAACAGGTCAGCCAGGCGGTCACCGCTGCTGTGCGGGAGACCGTTGCCGAGCAGGTCCGGGATGGGGCGGAGGCCCAGATCCGGGCGGCGGTGGAGGAAAACCGCCCCTTGATCGAAGGCCAGGTCACCCAGACCGTGGAGGCCCGGATCCGGGCCCAGGTCATTCTGGCCGCCACGGGCATGAGCCTGGAGGAATACGAACAGGCTGTGGCGGCAGGCGTCATTGACGAGGCGCAGCAAGCCGCCCTGGAGGCGCAGATCGAAGCGCAAATGGCCTCCCAGGAGGTCAAGGATCAGATCTCCGCCGCAGTGGAGCAAACGATTGCAGAGACGATCCAGGCCCGGCTGGCCGATCCCGAAACCCAGGAAGGGATCCGGCAGCAGATCGAATCACAGATGGCTTCCGAGGCTGTGCAGAGTCTGATCGCGCAAAAGCTTGAGGAACAGATGCAGAGCAAGACCGTTCTGCAGAGTATCGCTGAAAACACCGAAGCCCAGGTACAGAAGGCCATTGCCGATACCATGGCCGGACCCGAGGTTCAGGCCAAGCTGCAGGCTGCCAGCGCTGGCGCGCAGTCTGTGATCGCCCTGAAGACCTCTCTGGATCAGTACAACGCCTTCTATCTGGGCCTGAAGAGCTATACCGCCGGTGTGGACGACGCTGCCCGTGGCGCAAAAACGCTCAGCGACGGGGCAAAGAAGCTGCACAGCGGCGCTGACGACCTGGCAGGCGGAAGCGCGTCGCTCTCCGCAGGCGCGGCGAAGCTCTCTGACGGAGCCAAGACCCTGTCAGGCGGCGCTGCGGTCCTTTCCGACGGAGCAGCCCGTCTGGATTCCGGTGTGCATGCGCTTAACGACAGCCTGCCCGCCCTGCTGGAGGGCATCGAACAGCTCCTGGACGGTTCGTCTCAACTCCGGGAAGGCCTGGAGACCTTCGACGAGGAGGGGATCCAAGTCATCACCCGTCTGGTGAACGAGGATGGCCGGGACCTGGCGCAGCGATTGAAAGCATTGGCAGCGCTGGGCCGGGAATACCGGGCGTCCTGCACAGGCTTGCCGGAGGATATGGACGGTGAGCTGCGCTTCATCTTCCGCAGCGCTTCCATCGGATAATCAGGCTGCCTTTGGCTAAGCCCACAGCAGCGATGCGCCAGCGTATCCTGCGCACGGCAAAGAGAAACCAGTCGCTTTATGCGGCTGGTTTTTTCTTTGCCTTTGTGGTGCGCTGACGCCTTTGCCCCGCCGAAGCGGGCTTTGGCAGGACCTGTATTCCGGATTTGGCGCGGCTCTTTTTGTACACGTCTATGATTTGAACTTCCGTGCGCAGCGTGCAGCGTGAGGGCCGGATGGGCCGGAAAAGGGAATTGCCCGATGCCGGGGCGGGAGCCTCGACACCGGGCGGGGAAAGAGAATTATGAAAAGGAAAGTATCAATGAAACAAAAGGGGGATCCCTGCGTCCGGAGGGGCGTCCCGACAATCCGGGGATGTGGGGGTGAACAACCTGATGCTGCACAACGTCAGCGGTCCGGTCTATATGCTGGCCAGCTACGTGAAGCTGAATTGGGACTCCAACTTCGTCAGCGGTCCCATCGATGCCGTCACCACGCGGATCACCAACAAGGGCGCCGTTCCGGAGCTGCTGGTCCCCTTCCAGGAGCGGGGCATAGAAGTGATCGTCGTTTGACCCGGTTGACACAGGGGAGAATGCGTATTATAATGAAATACAATCTGAAATCGAACCCGATCTGACCGACAAAACAGAAGGAGGGGATGGCGTGGATACTTCCGGAGGATCGCTTCGTGACCGGCCGAATCGGCTGCTTTCCTGCGGCGTGCAGGATTGGTTTTGTGTGTTTTTCGCTTCCTATCTCCTTTTGCTGGGGCCGAAGGGCCTGGAGGAGATTTCAGCGGTCAAAATCCTAATATTATATGTATCGGTGCTGGCCCTGGTTCTGCTTCTGGCCGTTCTCATTGCAGTCAGCCTGATCCGGAGGCCGGGGGCAAGACGGCTGCGGGACTGCCTGGCGCCCCGGGCCCTGCGGAATCCCGCAAATCTGTTTGCCTGTGCCTATTTGGTTTTCGTGCTGATTTCCGCGCTGCTCTCTCCCTGGCGGCGGATGGCTCTGTTCAGCACCGAGAACCGGGAAAACGCCTGCACCGAGTTCCTGTACGTGCTGTGCTTTGTCCTGATCTCCCTCTGGGGGAAGCCGACGAAAACCATCCTGTACGTCGTCTACGGCGCAACGGGCCTTTTCTGCCTGGTGATCCTGCTGCATCTGCTGGGGCTGAACCCCTTCGGCCTCTATGGAGCGGGAAAGAACTTTTACTCCCCGGTCAAGGGCGGCCGGACCAAGATCTTTATCGGCACCGTGGGCAATGTGGACCTGGTGTCCGCCGTGTTCAGTCTGCTGCTGCCGATCTGTCTGGTGGACGGCCTCACCGCCCGGGGATGGCGGAAGCTGATCGGACTGACGCTGGCGGCGGTCTGCGCGGTGGAGATGGTGAAGATCCGGGTGCTGGCCGGGCTTGTCGGCGTGGCGGCGGGCGGCGTGCTTTCCGCCTGGATCCTGGCGCCCTTCCGGCGAAAAACCAAGCTGTATCTGCTGCTGGGGCTGGGCCTGGCCGGCGCTGCCGGTCTGGCGGTGCTTTGGGGCTTTGACCTGAAGCCGAAGCCCCTGCATGAGCTCCACGAGATCCTGCACGGAAGATTCTCCGACAAATTCGGCACCGGCCGGTTCTTCATCTGGCGGCAGATGCTGGAGCGGGTTCCCGGCCGGCTGCTGTTCGGCACCGGGCCCGATACGGTGCGGCAGACCGGACTGGACCCCTTTACCCGCTACAACGCCGCGGGACAGCTTGTGGCGGTGGGCCGCCTGAGCAACGCCCACTGCCTGCCCCTGCAGATCCTCTATTGCACCGGCCTGCTTTCACTGCTGGCCTGGCTTGGAATGGTGGGCTCTGTGCTGGCGCCCTGGGCCCTGCGAAAAAACAAGAGCCGTGCCTCGGCTGCCATCGGAGCCGGAATCATCTGCTTTTTGACGAACATGCTGTTCTGCATCACCTCAGTTATCATCATGCCCTTTTTCTGGTGCTTCCTGGGTCTTCTGAACGGCGAACAGATAAATAAAGACATGCCGCCGGAGTGACCGACGGCATGTCTTTTTATGCTTCCGGGTGCATCCGCAGATAGTCCAGATACCCCTCCAGGATCAGGCTGGCAGCCACGGCGTCCACGGTGTTTTTTCGTTTCTTGCCGTGGTAGCCGCTCATGGAGAGGATGTTGTGGGCCTCCACGGTGGTGCGGCGCTCGTCCCAGAGGCGGACCTCCATGCCCAAAGCCTCTGTAAGCGCTTCCGCGAAGCTGCGGTAGAGCTCCGCCCGGGGTCCCTCGGAACCGTCCATGTTCCGGGGGAAGCCCATGACGACCCGCTCCGGCCCGTGGGCCTGGACCAGCTCCGTGATTTCCCGGAGGGTTTTTTCCCGGTTCCGGCTGTGGATCACCGTGGTGAAGCCCACGATGGAGCCGGTGAGATCGGAAACGGCAATGCCGGTTCTGGCGTCGCCGTAATCAATGGCAAGGACCTTCATAGAAACCTCCGTGTTTCTTTTTTCTACATCCTATCCCATCTGCCCGCCGGTGTCAAGAAAAACCTGCTGCGAGCAGGCAGCGGGCACCGACAGTAAATTGAGAATTGAGAATTGAGAATTGAGAATTGTCAATTCTTAATTGCGCCTGCAAAGCGCTCTGCGGCCGTTCGGACCGGGCGGTGACAATTGCCCCGTCGCGGCGCGCCGGACTTTTTTGCGAAAAAGCAAAAAAACCATTGACATCCCGGCGCTTTTATGATACCATGTCCTCACCTGTGAAAAAGGGCTCTTTTTTTGTGCGCCCTTTTTCAGCCGCGGATGGGGCCTGCCCCGCTAAATCTCAAATAGCCGCGGTGATACAGGGAGGCAATATAAGGAGGTGCCGTAATGCGCGTCAAAATCACTCTCAGATGTTCTGAATGCAAGCAGAGAAACTACAACTCCATGAAGAACAAGAAGAACGACCCCGATCGGCTCGAAATGAAGAAGTACTGCAGATTCTGCAGAAAGCATACGCTTCACACCGAGACCAAGTAATCGGAAGGGAGAACAACAATGGCTGAAGTCAAAAAGGAAAACTGGTTCAAGAGACGCTGGAATGGCCTGACCAAATGGTTCCGGGGCATGAAGAGCGAGCTCAAGAAGGTCGTGTGGCCCACCTGGTCCCAGGTCCTGAACAATACCCTGGTTGTCATCGTTGTATCCATCATCTTTGCAGTCGTCATCGGCCTGATCGACTATCTGGCCTACAAGGGCATCGTTGCGCTGCTCGATCTGATTCGGTAAAGCATCATGGCGGAAAGCGCAAAATGGTATGTCGTTCAAACCTATTCGGGTTATGAGAACACTGTAAAGGCAACCATCGAAAAGACCATCGAAAACCGTTCGCTCCAGGACGTGATCTGTGAGGTCGCCATTCCCATGGAGACCGTCACCGAGGTCACCGAGAACGGACCCAAAACCTACGAGCGGAAGTGCTTCCCGGGCTACGTGCTCATCAAAATGGTGATGAACAGCGATACCTGGTACATCGTCCGCAACGTTCGCGGCGTCACCGGGTTTGTAGGCCCCAGCAGCACCAACCCCCCTCCGCTGACCGAAGAAGAGGTCATCCATTGGGGCGTGGAGCGCCACGAAGTCGTTGTGTCCTACAATGTGGGCGATACCGTCCGGATTGTGGACGGGCCTCTGACCTCCTTCAACGGTCGTGTGGAAGCCCTGGACATCGACAAAAACAGCGTTCGCGTCATTGTTTCCATGTTCGGACGCGAAACCCCGGTCGAGCTGGAGCTCGATCAGGTGGAGACTATCTCCGAGTAATCCGGACCGCATGGCGCGGTCAGAACGTGGGAGGGGCTTTGTCCCCGCCAAATTACCACTTTAATTCAGGAGGTGCTTATCATGGCACAGAAAGTAACAGGTTATATCAGACTGCAGATTCCGGCTGCAAAGGCAACCGCTTCCCCTCCGGTGGGCCCCGCTCTGGGCCAGCACGGCGTAAACATTTCTCAGTTCATCAAGGAATTCAATGAGCGCACCAAGGATCAGGCTGGTTTCAAGATCCCCGTAGTCATCACCGTCTACGCCGACCGCAGCTTCACCTTCGTGACCAAGACCCCCCCGACCCCGACCCTGATTCTCAAGGCCCTGGGCATCGAGAAGGGTTCCGGCGTTCCCAACAAGACCAAGGTTGCTTCCATCACCAAGGCCCAGGTCAAGGAAATCGCCGAGCGCAAAATGCCCGACCTCACCGCAGCTACCATCGAGGCTGCCATGAGCCAGGTGGAAGGCACCTGCCGTTCCATGGGCATCACTGTTGTTGACTAATTGAACTGAGACACCGTCTCAAAATGTGGGAGGATTATTCCGCATCACCACTTTAAGGAGGATATTACATTGTTTAGAGGTAAGAAATATCAAGATAGCGCGAAGCAGATCGACCGCTCCGTGCAGTATGATCCCGCGGATGCTCTGGGCCTTGTGTGCAAGACCGCTTCCGCCAAGTTCGACGAGACCGTCGAGATCCACATCCGTCTGGGCGTTGACTCCCGCCACGCCGACCAGCAGGTCCGCGGCGCCATCGTTCTGCCCAACGGCACCGGCAAGACCCGCCGCGTGCTGGTGTTCGCCAAGGACGCCAAGGCTGACGAAGCCAAGGAAGCCGGTGCCGATTACGTCGGCGGCATGGACCTGGTCGAGAAGATCCAGAAGGAAAACTGGTTCGATTTCGACGTGGTCGTCGCTTCCCCCGACATGATGGGCATTGTGGGCCGTCTCGGTAAGCTCCTGGGCCCCAAGGGCTTGATGCCCTCTCCCAAGGCCGGCACTGTGACCCCCAACGTGGCCGCTGCCGTCAAGGAGATCAAAGCCGGTAAGATCGAGTACCGTCTCGACAAGACCAACATCATCCACTGCCCCATCGGCAAGGTTTCCTTCGGCCCCGAAAAGCTCGAAGAGAACATGGCTACCCTGATCGGCGCGGTCATCAAGGCCAAGCCCGCCGCTGCCAAGGGCCAGTATATCAAGTCCTGCGTCATCGCCTCCACCATGGGCCCCGGCGTCAAGGTCAACACTGCCAAGTATTGATCGAAGGACAAAAACGCACCCCGTTCCCTGTGGAACGGGGTGCGTTTTTGTCAGGGAACAGGGAACAGGGAACAGCTGTAGGGGCCGGGTCTCCCGGCCCGCACGTTACGACAATGAAAAACGAACCGCGGGACGGGGAACCCGTCCCCTACGGAGGCCTTGTCAAATCCCGGTTTAAACGACACCGCAGTAGCGCCGGCTATCAGCCGGCCCGACACGTACCCACTTGCCGATATGGCCGGCAGATTGCCGGCACTACAGTTATACAAATCCCGGCTTGAACGACACCGCAGCGTTCTGTTTTCCGCTTTCATTTTTCAACTTCTCGCTTCACGGCCGGAGAGTTGTAAACATTTTATAAAATTTAACAACTTCTTCTTTTCTATTCAACGGAAAGTGTGTATAATCCGGGAAAAGACGCAATCTGCGGGAAAGGAGACAGCCAGATGCTCCAGGTACAGAACATCAAAAAAGAGTATAAAACCGGGTCCCTGGTTCAGAAGGCACTGGACGGAGTCAGTCTGAGCCTGCGGGACAATGAATTCGTGGCGATCCTGGGTCCCAGCGGCTCCGGCAAAACAACGCTGCTCAACGTGATCGGCGGTCTGGACCGGTATGACAGCGGCGAGCTGATCATCAACGGCGTTTCCACAAAAAAATACAGCGCGAGGGACTGGGACTCCTACCGGAACCACACGGTGGGCTTCGTGTTCCAGAGCTACAATCTGATTCCCCATCAAACCATCCTGTCCAACGTGGAGCTGGCCCTGACCATCAGCGGCATCTCCCAGCGGGAACGGAAGAAGCGGGCCCGGGAGGCGCTGAAAAAGGTGGGTCTGGGGGAGCACATGCACAAAAAGCCCGCCCAGCTCTCCGGCGGCCAGATGCAGCGGGTGGCCATCGCCCGGGCCCTGGTGAACGACCCGGATATTCTGCTGGCCGACGAGCCCACCGGCGCCCTGGACAGCGAAACCAGTCTGCAGGTCATGGACCTTCTCAAGGAGGTGGCCCGGGACCGGCTGGTGGTCATGGTGACCCATAACCCGGAGCTGGCGGAGCAGTACGCCACCCGGATCGTCCGCCTGCGGGACGGAAAGATCATCGACGATTCCGATCCCTTCGACCCGAATGAGACCACAGAGGCGGTCCACCGGAACATGGGCAGAGCCGTGATGTCCCGGCTGACGGCCATGAATCTGAGCTTCCATAACCTCTGGACCAAGAAGGTCCGGACCCTTTTGGTGGCCTTTGCCGGCTCCATCGGCATCATCGGCATTGCCATGATCCTCTCGGTGTCCAACGGTGTGGACCGCTTCATTGAGAACGTGGAGCAGGACACCCTGAAAAGCTACCCCCTCCAGATCACCGACAGCAGCTTCAATCTGAACACGATCTTTGCCCGGGATCAGCAGGAGGAGGGGGAGAAGACGGGCCAGGTCCGGGAGCAGCGGATGGTGACAAACTTTCTCTCCCGGGTCAGCGTCAACGACCTGAAGTCCCTGCGGGATCATCTGGAATCCGGCAAAACGGACGTCTATGATTACGTCCAGTCCATCGAATACGGCTACGGCATCACCCCGCGGATCTATTCCCTGGCGGGGGAGACGCCCCGGCAGGTGAATCCGGACCGGAGCTTTGAGGCCCTGGGCTTCTCCACCACCGACAATATGACCGGTATGCTGACCACCCTCAGCAGCACGGATTCCTTCCACGCAATGCCGGCCAAGACAGAGCTCTATCAGCCCCAATACGACGTCAAGGCGGGCCGGTGGCCTGCGGCCTGGAACGAATGCGTTCTGGTTCTGAGCCCCCGGGGAGCGGTTTCCGACCTGGCCCTTTATACCATGGGCCGCAAGGACCCGAAGGAGCTGGAGCAGCTGGTAAAGGCCTTTGCGGAGGGCGGAGAGATCCCGGAGCAGGCGGAGCCGCAAACCTATACCTACGAGGAATTCCTGGGCATCTCCTTCCGGCTTCTGCCGGCGGTGGAATGCTATACCTACGACCCGGACTACAAGGTCTGGACGGACCGGTCCGTGGATCCGGACTTTCTGCGGAGCCGGCTGGAGCAGGCGGAGGTGCTGACCATTGTGGGCGTGGTGCAGCCGAAAAAGGATGTGAACACGCCGACGCTGGCCTCCGGGATCTGCTATCCGGCGGAGCTCCAGCGGCACCTGGCTGCCCTGGCGGCCGACAACCCCATCGTAAAGGCACAGCTGAACAGCCCTGCGGTTGACGTGTTCACCGGCCTGCCCTTCGGGGAGCAGGTGGACCAGAGCACCCTGGATCTGAGCACCCTTTTCACCCTGGATGAGCAGGCGCTGGAGGAGGCCTTCCGGCTGGACGAGGACATGGAGCTCTTTGATCCCGCGTCTCTGGATCTCTCCGGCCTGGAGCTGGACCAGGCGGACCTGTCCGGGGTGGTGGATCCCAACGCCTTTGCCAGCGCTCTGCCGAAGCTGAGCCAGCAGCAGATTGCCAGTCTGTTCCAGGGCATCCGCTTCAAGATGTCAGACGAACAGATGCAGACCCTGTTCTCCCAGCTGATGGAGGGCTATTTCAGCTATCTGCAGCAGGATCCCTCCACGGATCTGACCCGGCTGGGGACGGCCGTCTCCGAGTATCTTGCCTCTGAGGATGCGGCCCGGCGGATCAGCGACGGCATCCTGCAGGCCCTTTCCGAAAACAATGCCGCCGCCGTCACCCCCGAGGAGCTGACGGACCTGCTGCAGAGCGTGCTGGCGGGTTATCCGGACTATCTGGCGGAAAACGGGCTGGCGGAAGGGGAGGAGCTTCCCATGGCCTACCTGGGCCAGTACCTCCAGAGTGCGGCCGCCCAGGCGGCTTTGAACCAGGCGGCCGCCTCCTTGAGCCAGCGGGTGCAGGCCTTCACCATCTCCCAGGCCCAGATCAACGCCATCACCCGAAGCCTGATCGAGGGCTATACGGAATATGCCGCCTCCCAGGCCCTCCCGGGCCCGGAAACCCTGCGGACCTCCTTCACGGATTACCTCTCCTCTCCGGAGGCCTCGCAGCTGCTGAACAACGCCATCGCTTCCTCCATTGATACCTCCGAGATGGAGCGGCGGGCCGCGGTTTTGTTCGCCGGCTATTCTCAAAGCCTGGCGGACGCCATGACGGAGGCGGCGGGGCAGATCATGTCCTCCGTGTCCGAAAAGCTCCAAGAGGAGCTGACCCGGCAGATGGAGACCTTCTCCGAGGAGCTGGGAGAAAAGCTCCGGGAGGCGCTGCAGGTGGATCCCGAAACCCTGGCGGAGGCCTTCTCCATGAACATGGACCCGGCGGAGCTGCGGGATCTGATGACCTCCCTGCTGTCCAAGCAGGACAACAGCTATGCCGGCAACCTGCGCAAGCTGGGCTATGCCCGGGAGGACACCCCCACCTCCATCACCATCTATCCCAGGGATTTTGACGGCAAGAAGGCCATCAAGGCCATTCTGGACGACTACAACCAGGAAATGACCCGGACCGGGCAGGAGGACAAGGTCATCACCTACACCGACATGGTGGACACCCTCATGTCCTCGGTGACGGACATCGTGGACGCGATCTCCACGGTGCTCATCGCCTTCGTGGCCATTTCTCTGCTGGTTTCCTCGGTGATGATCGGTGTCATCACCTATATCTCCGTGCTGGAGCGGCGGAAGGAGATCGGCATTCTCCGGGCCATCGGCGCCTCCAAGCGGAACATCTCCCAGGTCTTCAACGCCGAGACCTTCATCATCGGCGCCCTGGCAGGCCTGCTGGGTGTGGGGATCACCTGGCTGCTGCTGATCCCCACCAACCGGATCATCGCCAGGTTCGCCGGCCAGGTCCAGATCCGGGCCTACCTGCCGGTCACCTCCGCGGCGATCCTGGTGGCTCTGAGCATTGTGCTGACGCTGCTGGGCGGCTTCATCCCCGCCAAGAAGGCGGCCCGGCAGGATCCGGTGGCTGCGCTGCGATCCGAGTAAAAACATTGACAAATTGCGGGAAACATTATATAATGTTTCCCGCAATTTATGTATACGAACAGCCGCATTCGGCTGCATGGAGGTTTTTTATGAACAACACCGAAAAAACCATGGATAAGATCGTTGCCCTGTGCAAGAACAGAGGCTTTATCTTTGCCGGCTCCGAGATCTACGGCGGCCTGGCCAACACTTGGGACTACGGCCCCCTGGGCGCCCGGCTCAAGAACAACGTCAAGGACGCCTGGCGCAAGCGCTTCATCCAGGAGCGGCACAACTCCTTCGAGGTGGACGCCGACATTCTGATGAACCCCAGAGTCTGGGAGGCCAGCGGCCACGTGGGCTCCTTCTCCGACCCCCTGCTGGACTGCAAGGAGTGCAAGATGCGCTTCCGCGCCGACAATCTGATCGACGAGTTTGACCCCGAGGCCCATGCCGACGGCATGACCAAGGAGGAGATGTTCGACTACATCAAGGCCCACTCCATTCCCTGCCCCCACTGCGGCAAGCACAACTTCACCGACATCCGGGAATTCAACCTGATGTTCCAGACCTACCGCGGCGTCACCAACGACGCCAAGTCCGTCATCTACCTGCGGCCCGAGAACGCCCAGGGCGAGTACGTCAACTATCTGAACGTCCAGCGGACCATGCGGGCCAAGCTGCCCTTCTCCATCGGCCAGATCGGCAAGGCCTTCCGCAACGAGATCACCCCGGGCAACTTCACCTTCCGGACCATCGAGTTCGAGCAGATGGAGTTCCAGACCTTCTGCAAGCCCGGCGACGATCTGGAGCTCTACGAGTACTTCAAGAACTACGGCAAGCAGTTCTTTGAGGACCTGGGCCTGCCCGCCGAGAACCTCCGCTTCCACGACCATGAGAAGCTGGCCCACTATGCCAAGGCCGCCTGCGACATCGAATTCCTGTTCCCCACCATCGGCTGGGGCGAGATCAACGGCACCCACGACCGCACCGATTTCGACCTGAGCCGCCACCAGGAGTACAGCGGCCAGAAGCTGGAATATCTGGATCCCTTCACCAACGAGCGCTACATCCCCTACATCGTCGAAAGCACCTACGGTCTGGACCGGACCGTTCTGGCCCTGCTGTGCCAGGCCTACGACGAGGAGGTGGTGGACGCCGCCAAGAACGACGTCCGGGTGGTCCTGCACCTGAAGCCGGCCATTGCCCCCATCAAGGCCTCCATCCTGCCCCTGTCCAAGAAGCTGGGCGACAAGGCCATGGAGATCCGGGACGAGCTGGCCAAGCATTTCATGGTGGACTATGACGACACCGGCTCCATCGGCAAGCGGTATCGCCGGGCCGACGAGATCGGCACTCCCTACTGCATCACCGTGGACTTCGACACCGTGGGCGACCCCGAGAAGGGCATCGAGCCCGACCACGCCGTCACCATCCGGGATCGGGACACCATGGAGCAGGTCCGGGTGCCCATCGCCGAGCTCAAGACCTGGCTGGAAGAGCACGTAGGCTGAATTTCAGGTAAGAAGAATTAAGTGTTTGCCCGCCCGAAGGGGCCGATGCCAACATCGGCCCTCCGCACCCCGTCCCCCGCATATCCCCCCAAATTGAGGAGAACCGCTATGCTTGAAGAATTGAAAACCCGCGTAGATGCGCTCTATCTGGAATACGTCTTCCCCGTGCTGGCCACGGTCCGGATCGGCGAGGATCCGGAGGCGGTCGCCTTTGAAAAGACCCTCCTGGAGGCCGCCAGGGCAACCGGCGTCAAGGTCCGGCGGTATATGTTCCCGCTGGGTGATGTGACGGCCCCGGAGATGGAGGAGCTCCTGCGGCAGGCCGGGGCGGATTTCCTGCTTTCGGCGATCCTGCTGGAGCGGCCCCTGCCCCAGGGCTGGGACGCTGCCGCCCTGGACGGGCAGATCCCCGAGAAGAAGCGGCTGTGTCAGCCCGCCGATGGGTCGGCCGAGTCTGCCGCCGCGCTGTTGAAGGCCGTGATCGACGCGGCTGAGAGGAACGCAAAATGAAGGCGATCGGGAAGAAGACCTGGATCCTGCTGGGCCTCTTTATGCTGGGCATTGTGGTGCTGGACCAGGCGTCAAAGGCCCTGGTGGTCAAGTACATTCCCGAATTCGGGAGGGTTCGCCTGATTCCCGGGGTGGTCCATCTGACCTACTGCAGGAATACCGGCGCCGCCTTCTCCATGCTCTCGGGTATGCGCTGGCTGTTTCTGGTGCTGGTGCTTGTGTTTTTCGCTGCGGTCTGGTATCTGATCCGGCGGGGAATTCTCAACCGTCCCGCGGAGCTCTGGTGTCTGGCCGCCGTGGGCGGCGGCGCTCTGGGCAACGCGGTGGACCGGGTGCTGACCGGGGAGGTCACGGATATGATCGAGGTGGAGTTTATGAGCTTTGCCGTGTTCAACGTGGCCGACTGCTTTATCACCTGCGGGGCTGTTGCCCTGGCCATCGTGCTGCTGTTCTTTGATAGACACGATGAAAAAGTGAATAGTGAAGAGTGAATAGTGAATAGTTAAGGTGTCGCTTCGCGATGAATTCAAATTCATTTTTCAAATCGGAGATTTGAAAAATACCAAAATTATTCACTCTTCCCTATTCACGCTTCACGAAATTTTTTCGAGGGATTCACATGAAATTACAAGCAACTGAGGCAGGCCAGCGCTTGGACGTGTTCCTGGCGGAAAAGCTGGAGAATACCTCCCGTTCCGCGGCCCAGAAGCTGCTGGAGGCCGGGGCTGTGACCCTGGCGGGAAAGCCTCTGCGAAAGCAGGACAAGACCGTGGCGGGGGCCGTGTATGAGGTGGTGCTCCCGGAGGTAAAAGAGGTTTCCATTGAGCCAAAGGAGCTTCCGCTGGATATCGTCTATGAGGACGGGGATCTGCTGGTGCTGAACAAGCCCAAGGGCCTGGTGGTGCATCCCGCCCCGGGCCACTGGGACGACACGCTGGTGAACGCCCTGATGTACCACTGCAGGGACGCGCTTTCCGGCATCAACGGGGAGCTGCGGCCCGGCATCGTCCACCGGATCGACAAGGATACCTCCGGCCTTCTGATCGTGGCGAAGAACGACTTTGCCCACCAGGCCCTGGCGGCCCAGCTCCAGGATCATTCTCTGTCCCGGACCTATTACGCCATCGTCTGCGGCGGCTTCCGGGAGGCGGAGGGGACCGTGGACGCCCCCATCGGCCGGCATCCCGTGGACCGGAAGAAGATGGCAGTCACGGAGAAGAACGGCCGCCCCGCTGCGACCCACTACCGGGTTCTGGAGCGGCTGGGGAAATATACCCTGGTAGAGTGCCGCCTGGAGACCGGCCGGACCCATCAAATCCGGGTTCACATGGCCTACCGGAACCACCCGATCCTGGGGGACACGGTCTACGGCCGCCCCAAGCCCGAGCTGGGCCAGGACAGCCAGTGCCTCCATGCCGGGGCCCTGACCTTCCGGCATCCCCGTACCGGTGAGACCGTCACGGTAACCTGCCCGCTGCCCGATTATTTCACCGCCCTGCTGGAGAAGCTCCGCAGGGAGACCAACCCCTCCGCCTGACCTGCGGAGGAGCGAAGGAGACTGCTATGAAACACCTGTTCAAACGCTTTTCCATCTGGCGGCTGCTCGGCCTGGTTTTGGCCGTTTTAGGCTTCTGGATGTTCCTCTACCCCGTGATCGGGGGCTTTGTCGACCTGTCCAACATAAGCGGCATGACCGCCTGCTTCCTGTTCGCCTGCGTGATGATCTTCTGGCGGCCCTTTGTGGGGCTGCTCCGCTGGTTCTGGCGGCGGCTCTGGGGCAAAATCCTGCTGCTGCTCACCGGCGTCGGCCTTCTGGCGGCTCTGGTGCTGCTGATCGTGCTGACCTGTCAGGTCCTCAGCGGCCTGGGAAGCAAGCCGGAGCAGGACTGCAAAACCGTGGTGGTCCTGGGCTGCCAGGTCCGCGGAGAGACCCCGTCCCTGCACCTGTACTACCGGATCAACGCTGCGGCGGACTATCTGAATGCCCATCCGGAGGCCGTCGCCATCCTGTCCGGCGGCCAGGGCCCCGGGGAGGACATCACCGAGGCTGCCTGCATGCGCCGGGAGCTGATGGAGCGGGGGATCTCCGCCGATCGGCTGTATCTGGAGGAGGAATCCTCCACCACCCGGGAAAACCTGCTCTTCTCCAAGGAGCTGATGGCCCGGGAGGGCCTGTCTGGCCCGGTGGTGATCATCAGCAACAGCTTCCACATGTATCGGGCCCTGCAGATGGCGGAGGACCTGGACTTCCCGGCCCAGGGGCTGGCGGCCAAATCCCGGCTGGCCACCCTGCCGGTTTACGTCTTCCGGGAGGCCCTGGCCCTGATCAAATACGGGCTGACAAAGTAATCCCGCTGACGAACCGCGCCGTTCTCCGAACCGGAGGACGGCGCGGATTTTCATAAAACATTTCCGTGGAAACGGTTGTAATTCCCCGGAACATCTGATATAATAACATACTACAGTCAAATTGGAGCAGTCTGTCTGTTCGGGAGATTCTTATGAACGAATATATTTCCGTCCGCGGTGCGCGGGCCAACAACCTGAAGAATATCGACCTGACGATCCCCCGGGACAAGCTGGTGGTTTTCACTGGCCTTTCCGGCTCGGGAAAGTCCTCCCTGGCCTTCGACACCATCTATGCCGAAGGGCAGCGGCGGTACGTGGAGTCCCTGTCCAGCTATGCCCGGATGTTCCTGGGCCAGATGGACAAGCCCGACGTGGACGCCATCGACGGCCTGTCTCCCGCCATCTCCATCGACCAGAAGACCACCTCCAAGAACCCCCGGTCCACCGTGGGCACCGTCACGGAGATCTATGACTATCTGCGTCTGCTGTGGGCCCGCACCGGCGTGCCCCACTGCCCAAACTGCGGCAAGGAGATCCGGAAGCAGACCATCGACCAGGTGGTAGACAAGATCCAAAAGCTGCCGGAGGGATCCCGGTTCCAGGTGCTGTCCCCGGTGGTCCGGAGCAAAAAGGGCGAGCACCAGAAGGTGTTCGCCGATGCCAGGAAGTCCGGCTTTGCCCGGGTCCGGGTGGACGGCAATCTCTACGATCTCACAGAGGAGATCTCTCTGGACAAGAATAAAAAGCACAGCATCGAGCTGGTGGTGGACCGTCTGGTGCTGCGGGGGGACATCACCCGCCGCCTCACCGACTCCGTGGAGACCGCCACAGCCCATGGCGGCGGCCTGGTGATCATTCAGCCCATGGAAGGGGAGGAGGAGCAGACCTTCTCGCTGAACTACGCCTGCGAGGACTGCGGCATCTCCATGCCGGAGCTGAGCCCCCGGATGTTCTCCTTCAACAACCCCTACGGCGCCTGCCCCCATTGCGCGGGCCTGGGCTTCCAGCTGAAGGTGGACCCGGATCTGATCATCCCGAACCGCACCCTGTCGATTTTAGAAGGCGCCATCCAGGCCAGCGGCTGGGGCAACGTGAAAAACGACTCTATTTCCAAGATGTATTTCGACGCCCTGGCGGAGCGCTACCGCTTCAAGCTGACGGACCCCGTCGAAAAGATCCCCCAGGCCGCTCTGGACGCCATCCTCTACGGCACCAAGGGGGAAAAGCTCAAGCTCTACTATGAGCGGGCCAACGGCCGGGGCACCCTGGAGCAGGCCTTTGAGGGCATCGTCCCCAGTCTGGAGCGCCGCTACCGGGAGACCCAGTCCGACGCCATGCGCCGGGAGCTGGAGGAGTGCATGTCCACCTCCCCCTGCCCGGAGTGCGGGGGCAAGCGGCTTTCGCCCATTTCCCGGGCCGTCACCGTGGGCGGGATGCGGATCATGGATTATTGCGACCTGCCTGTGACCAAGGCCCTGGCCTTTGTCGAACAGCTGCAGCTGGCTCCCACCGAGGCCATGATCGCCGCGCCGATCCTGCGGGAGATCAAGGCCCGCCTGGGCTTTTTGCAGTCGGTGGGTCTGCAGTATCTGACCCTGTCCCGGGCGGCGGCCACCCTATCCGGCGGCGAAAGCCAGCGGATCCGGCTGGCCACCCAGATCGGCTCCAGCCTCATGGGCGTCCTCTACATTCTGGACGAGCCCTCCATCGGCCTGCACCAGCGGGACAACGACAAGCTGCTGGAGACCCTGAAGCAGCTCCGGGACATCGGCAACACCCTGATCGTGGTGGAGCATGACGAGGACACCATGCGGGCCGCGGACTATATCGTGGACGTGGGTCCCGGCGCGGGCATCCACGGCGGCGAGATCGTGGCCCAGGGCAGCGTGGCGGACATCGAGGCGGAGCCCCGGAGCATCACCGGCCAATACCTGTCCGGCCGCAGGCAGATCCCGGTACCGGCCGCCCGCCGGCCCGGAACCGGCAGATTCCTGCGGGCCTGCGGCTGCAGGGAGAATAACCTGCAAAACATCGACGTTTCCGTTCCTCTGGGGACTTTAACCTGCGTCACCGGCGTGTCCGGCTCCGGCAAGTCCTCTCTGGTGAACGAAATTATCTATAAAAAGCTGGCGGGCAGCCTGAACCATGCCCGGATCCGGCCCGGCAAGCACGACCACTTTGAGGGCCTGCAGGCTCTGGACAAGGTCATCTGCATTGACCAGAGCCCCATCGGCCGGACGCCCCGGTCCAATCCCGCCACCTATACCGGCCTGTTCAACGACATCCGGGACCTGTTCGCCTCCACCCAGGACGCGAAGCTCCGGGGCTACGGCCCGGGCCGGTTCAGCTTCAACACCAAGGGCGGCCGCTGCGAGGCCTGCGGCGGCGACGGCCTTGTAAAGATCGAAATGCACTTCCTGCCGGACGTCTACGTCCCCTGTGAGGTCTGCCAGGGCAAACGCTACAACCGGGAGACCCTGGAGGTCAAATACAAGGGCGCTTCCATTTCTGACGTGCTGGAAATGACCTGCGACGAGGCCCTGGACTTCTTCCAGAACCTGCCCCGGATCCGGGACAAGGTCCAGACCATGGTGGACGTGGGCCTGGGCTATATCAAGCTGGGCCAAAGCTCCACCACTCTTTCCGGCGGCGAGGCCCAGCGGGTGAAGCTGGCCACCGAGCTGTCCCGCCGGTCCACGGGCTCCACCTTCTATATCCTGGACGAGCCCACCACCGGCCTGCACGTCTATGACGTCAGCAAGCTGATCGACGTGCTGCAGAAGCTGGTGGACGCGGGGAACACCGTTCTGGTGATCGAGCATAACCTGGACGTGATCAAATGCGCCGACTGGGTCATTGACCTGGGCCCCGAGGGCGGCGACGGCGGCGGAACCATCGTGGCCGAGGGCAGGCCGGAGCAGGTGGCGCAGAACCCCGAGAGCTTTACGGGACAATACCTGCGAAAAGTGTTAAAATGAAAATATGAAAAAATGAAACAATGAAAGAATGATTGTATTCTTCAAATCTCTGATTTGAAGAATGGATTTTGAATCGTCGCGGAGCGACACCGAAATTCTTTCATATTTTCATAGTTTCATTCTTTCATTCTCTGTGGAGGTATTATGAGACTTGACAAATTCCTGAAGGTATCGAGAATTATCAAGCGCCGCACGGTGGCCAACGAGGCCTGCGACGCGGAGCGGGTGTCCGTCAACGGGCGGCCCGCCAAGGCCGGCTACGAGGTCAAGGTGGGGGACCAGATCTCCATCCGCTTCGGTGCCAAGACCCTGAACGTGGAGGTCCTCCGGGTGGAGGACAACGTCCGGAAGGACGACGCGGCGGGAATGTACCGGGAGATATGAAGTGTACTTCGCACATGAAGTACTGCTGCGCCGTATGAAGACGCTTCGCTTATGAAGTATGGCTTCGCCATATTTATTTGATCGTTTTATTGGCAAATAAAACGATACCTCCATATTGCCGCAGGCAATACTTCATATGCCGTCAGGCATACTTCATATCGCTTCAGCGATACTTCATATCTCCGAAGGAGATACTTCATATTCCGCAAGGAATACTTCACGTCGCGCAAGCGATTCTTCATCCAACGAAAGGAGCGCCCAGAGACAATGAAGGGCTTTCTGAAACTGCTGTTCTCCCGGGTGGGCATGGTTTCGTTGGGCATTCTGCTGCAGCTGATCGTGCTGGTTGCCTCGCTGCTCTGGTTCCGGGACTATGCGCCGGTCATCAATGTGGTGTCCGCGGTCCTGTCCTGGGGCTTCGTGCTGTATCTGATCGCGGGGAAGAGCAACCCGGCCTACAAGCTGGCCTGGATCATTCTGATCCTGGGCTTTCCGGTGCTGGGGGTGTCCCTCTACCTGATTTTCGGCGGCAACCGGCTGTCCAAGCGGCTGCGCCGGAAGATGGAGGACATCGACCGGACCCTGGCCGAGTCCCTGCAGCAGGAGGAAGCAGTGCTGGAGGCCCTGCGGCAGACAGACCCGGATGCGGCGATTCAGAGCCGGTATCTGTCCGACCAGGTCCACTGTCCCGTGTGGCAGAACACGGAAACCGAATATTTCGATTCCGGTGAGGCTGCCTTTGCCCGGATGCTGGAGGACCTGGCCCGGGCCCGGAGGACCATCTATCTGGAATATTTTATCGTGGCGGAGGGGACGCTTTGGGACCGGTTTTTGACGGTTTTGAAGGCCAAGGCCGCCGCCGGCGTGGACGTGCGGCTGCTCTATGACGATTTCGGCTGCATCCGGCGCCTGCCGTCGAATTACACAAAACAGCTGGAGTCCTGCGGGATCCGGGCCAAGGCCTTCAACCGCTTTGTGCCCCTGCTGGATTCCCGGCTCAACAACCGGGATCACCGGAAGTTCCTGATCATCGACGGCCAAATCGCCTATACCGGCGGCATCAATCTGGCGGATGAATATGCCAACCTGGGGCAGCCCCGGTTCGGGCATTGGAAGGACTGCGCGATCCGCCTGCAGGGGGACGCGGTCCGGTCTGTGACGGTGATGTTCCTGTCCATGTGGAACCACTTCACCGGGGACAAAAGCCTGGACCTTCCCCCGGAGCCTGCCCGGCTGCCGGAGTCGGCAGGCTGGGTCCAGCCCTATATGGACAGTCCTCTGGATGACGAGCCCGTGGGCAGAACCGTCTTCCTGCAGCTGATCAACCGGGCCCGGCGCTTTGTCTGGATCATGACCCCCTATCTGATCGTGGATGAGGGCATGGCGGAGGCTCTGACCAACGCTGCAAAATCCGGCGTCGACGTGCGGATCATCACACCCGGCATCCCGGACAAGCCCTACGTCTACGAGCTGACCCGGGCCAATTACGGCCCCCTGCTGGAGGGCGGGGTCCGGATCTTCGAATACAGCCCCGGCTTCGTCCATTCCAAGCTGTTTCTGGCGGACGACGTGTCCGCGGCGGTGGGCACGGTGAACCTGGACTTCCGCAGTCTGTATCTGCACTTTGAAGACGGGGTCCTGCTGAGCCGTGCAGGCTGCGTCCCCGCGGTCCGGGCGGATTTTGACCGGACCTTCCCCCAATGCCGGGAGGTCACCCTGGCAGACGCCAGAAGCGTCCGCCTGCCCCGGCGGATCTATCGTTCTATCCTGCGGCTGCTTTCGCCGCTGATGTAATTCCGTACTTTTGAACCCAAATCAGAAGGAGGACCAAATCATGAAAAAGGTATTGAAGCGCATTTTCCTCACCCTGGCGATTTTGCTGGGCGTGATCCTGCTGGCCGCCGTGGTGCTGTTCACCTGGCTGACCATCACCGAGTTCCGCCCGAAGGCCCAGGAGGCCGTTTCTGTGGCGGACAATGTGGAAAAGGCCCCGGCAGGGGAGGAATACACCCTGCTTTCCTGGAACGTGGGCTACTGCGCCCTGGGCAAGGAAAGCGAGTTCTTTATGGACGGCGGCAAGGAGGTCCGGCCGGATTCGGAATCCGTGATCCACAAGAACTACGACGGCATCCTGGATGTGATCCAGAAGGAGAATCCGGATTTCCTCTTCCTGCAGGAGGTGGATTCCGACTCCAAGCGCAGCTACTATATGGACGAGGTTTCCGCTCTGCGGGGCGCTCTGGAGCAGCCCTCGGCCTATGCGCTGAACTATAAATGCAACTACGTGCCCTATCCGCTGCCGACGCTGGGCAAGGTCACCTCGGGTCTTCTGAGCTTCAGCCGCTACAGGATCAGCGAGGCGACCCGCATCAGCCTGCCCTGCCCCTTCTCCTGGCCGGTGTCGGTGGCGAACCTGAAGCGCTGCCTGCTGGTGACCCGGGTGCCCCTGGAGGGCAGGGAGCAGGAGCTGGTGCTGGTGAATCTGCACCTGGAGGCCTATGACGACGGCGAAGGCAAGAAGCAGCAGACCGAACAGCTGCTGCGCTTCCTGCAGGAGGAGTACGAAAAGGGCAACTATGTCATTGCCGGCGGCGACTGGAACCAGGTGTTCCCCAAGACCCTGGAGTCCTTCCCCAACACCCATGAGGACCTCTGGACCCCCGGCGTGCTGGAGGCGGTGCCTGAGGGCTGGGCCTACGCCTATGACGTGGACGGCCAGACCTGCCGCCTGCTGAACAAGCCCTACGATCCCGCCGACAAGGAGGGAACCCAGTACTACGTCATCGACGGCTTCCTGGTTTCCCCCAACGTACAGATCATGGATGTGAAGACTCTGACGGAGCTGGATTTTGAATTTTCCGATCACAACCCCGTTCGGCTGAAAATTCGTCTGGGAGCCTGATAGAATGAAAAAACTGGTACTGCTATTTGTGCTTTGCCTGCTGCTGGCGGGCTGCAATCCCCGCAGCCGCCAGCCCTCGGAGAACTTCGTGCCCTCCGGCCGTCCCTCCTCGAATACGGAAAGCCAGAGGCCGGGGGAAATGGCCGGGGCCATTACGCCCTCCGGGGAGGAGGAGCGGCCTCTGGGCGGCGGCACCGTTAAGGAAGTGTTTTTCCAAGAAGGGGATTACACCTATAAGGGCACGGAGTACCACTACAGCTATTCCATCCCCATGGTGGATCTGCCCTCGGACTATGCCATGGGCTGCAATCAGGAGATCGAGCTGCGGTTTGGCAATCCGATCCGGGAATCCCTCTCCGAGATGGAACGTTTTGAACCCTTGGTCGTCCAAACTGTGAAGTACACAGAGGATGTCTTCGGCAGCGTGCTGACAGTCCGGGTCTATGAGACCGACGTGGACGGCGGCGAAAGCCAGGGCATCTACAGCCTGAACGCGGTCACCGGGGAGGAGCCCACCTACCAGGAGTTCCTGGCGGCGGCGGGCCTGCAGGAAAGCAGGATCCCCGAGCTTCTGACCGATGCGGTGACCGTCCGATATCGGGAGCTGGTGGGCAACCGGTTCCGGGAGACGGATCCCCGCTACACCGCAGCCCTGTCCCAGTCCCTCGGCGCCCTGGCAGACCCGAGCCTGCTGTACAGACATCTGACTGAGGACGGAAAGCTGGCGATCTATGTGACCGTTTACGATCCCGCCGGCGGCAGCGATCTGCAGGAGTTCATCCTGCCCTGACCGACAGGGCGAGACACAAAGACAACGGAGAGAAGGAAAAACCCATGAAACGAACCGGACTGCTTGTCCTGTGGATTCTGGCATTGCTGACAGGTCTGCTCTGCGGCTGCGGGGAAACGCCTGCCGCGGAGCCTACAGATCCTGCGGCCCTGCCCAGCCTGTACCCGGAGACGGGGGAGAGCTGGGGGCCGGAGCAGACGCAGAGCTTTCCCGAGGGCCCCGGCTATTCGATTCCCGACGTGAACCCGGATCCGGACGAGTCCTTCGGCGAGACGCCCACCGCGGTTCCCGGACCGGAACCCACGTACAGCCAGGATCCGGAGGCCTCCGGGATTCCGGGGCTCGACAGCCCGGAGGACTATCCCGGCCCCTCGGAGACAATCCCGGAGCCCTATATTCCGGAGAATCCGCTGCCCTCCCGGAATCCGCCCGAGACAGTCGGGCCCGACAGGCCCGGCCCTGCGCCGGATGCCGCTGCGCTGCAGGCTGCGCTGGAGCGGGCCCTGGAGGGGCAGCAGGGCACCTGGTCCGTCTACGTCAAGAACCTGGACACCGGTGAGACGGTCAGCATTCATGACGAGCCGATGATTGCGGCGTCTCTGATCAAGCTCTATGTGGCCGGCGCCTATTATACGACCGATCCTGCGGCGAGAAAGGAAACCCGCTGCAAGCAGGTGGACGTGATGATCAATATCAGCAGCAACGACGCCTGCAATTCCCTGATCGATTACCTGGGGAAGGATACGGTCAACACCTTCATCCGCCTCAGCGGATTCAAGGATTCCCTGCTGAACCGCAGGATGCTGGAGGAGTCCGATCTGGAGAATTACACCAGCGCCCGGGAATGCGGCCAGGTGCTGGAATCCATCCTGGCAGGGGAGTATGTGAGCGAGGCCGCCTCTGCCCGGCTGCTGGAGAATCTGAAGCAGCAGCAGCGCACCGAAAAGATCCCTGCCGGGGTCCCGGAGGGCGTGGAGACCGCCAACAAAACCGGCGAGCTGTCCAACGTCGAAAACGACGCCTGCATCGTCTGGTCCGAGGGCGGAACCTATATTCTCTGCATCATGTCCGAGGAGCTGACCGACGTCACTGCCGCACGGCGGGAGATCGTGGCGCTCTCGAAGCTGGTATACGAGTATTTCAATCATTAGTCTGAAGCCCCGGAACCGACGGGGAAACCGGATGACAGGAAGGAAGGATGATCCATGAGCGCATTTTGCACGAAATGCGGCGAGCCGTTGAAGCCCGGCGTGCAGTTTTGCACCGCCTGCGGCGCACCGGTTCCACAGAAGCCCAAGCCGGAGCAGCGGGTCTGCCCCAGCTGCGGGAAGCCCTTGAAGCCCAATACAAAATTCTGCACGGCCTGCGGAGCCAACCTGGCCCAGCTGGACAGTGCGGAGGTCCGTCCCCAGTCCGTCGCCGCGGAGGGTGTATCCGCCGCTGCCTTCACAGCCGGGAATGTGACCCGGGAAGCCGAGGACTTCGGCGAGCTGACCAACGGCGCCGCGCCGGCGCGGCCGAATCCAAACGGAAGGCCCGACGCCGGACAGCAGGAGACCCGGCAGAGCCGACCCGGCATCCGTCCCGCCGGGGTTGCCCCCCAGCGCACCACGGTCTGTCCCAGGTGCGGCAACGCGATCCAGCCCGGCAGAACCGTCTGTGGGGTTTGCGGCACGGCGGTGGCCGGCACCCGGCCCCCTCTGGACGTGGATTCGGATGAGGAGTACGAAAACGAGATCCGGGAAAGCAAGAACCGGACCGGCCTCTGGATCACTCTGGCAGCGGTCGGTCTGGTGATCATTGCCATTGCCGCGGTGATCCTGATCTTCTGGGATAAGCTGTTCGGAAAGCAGCCGGAGGAGGAGCCCCCCGTCACCGATAACTACGGCGACGTCACCACCGTTCCCGACACCCGGGATCCCTTTGAAACCGAGGCCACCGAGGAGCAGACTGCCTACACCGAGACCTGGCCCACCATGCCCTCCGAGGAGGAGACGGAACCGCCTACGGAGCCTCCCACCCAGCCTCCCACCCAGCCGCCTACCCAGCC
Organism: Oscillospiraceae bacterium; assembly: GCA_902767915.1. Lineage (GTDB taxonomy): Bacteria > Bacillota > Clostridia > Oscillospirales > Oscillospiraceae > JAFRPC01. The sequence goes on from CACXJE010000003.1 coordinate 33,201, forward strand.
CACGGAGCCTCCCACCCAGCATAAGCTCAGCTGGGAGGACGTGAAGCTGATCATCAGCGCGATGTACGATGCCGACGCAAAGCTGATGGCCGAGGATTCCAACAGCTTCACCGTAGGCGTTTGCCAGAAGGGCACCGACAATGTGATGGGCGTGGTCCGGGTGGATAAGACCACCGGCGAGCGGACGGTCATCGAGCCCATCGTTGAGCCCCAGCCCCCGGCGCCCTCTGCGGAGCCTTCCGACGAGCCTTCCGACGAGCCTTCCCAGGAGCCCTCTGCGGATCCCTCCGAGGAGCCCTTTGAGCCGGTGCCGGATGATACCGTTTACTCGGAGTGCAACATCTACGATGTGGATCCGACCCAAATTGAGAGTCTGATGGCCGAACAGATCGGCGATACCCCCTATGCCTTCTCGGTGGTGGATCTGTATTCCGGCCGCCGGACAAGCTCCGGCCCGGTGGAGGAGCCCATGTCCTCCTCCGTTCTGATCGGCATTCCGATTCTGTATGCCGTGAACCAGGAGCTGGAGGCAGGCAATCTGACCCTGGACACCATGGTCCCCGTGGTCAGCGGCAAGTCTGCCCGCGGTTCTCTTTCGGGCTATGACGAAATGAGCGTGGAGAACCTGCTGAAAGCCATGCTCCGCTACAGCTCCGGCGACGCCATCTGCACGCTGATGGACTGCATCGGCAAGGACCGGATCAACGAGATCTGCCACAGGAAGGGCTTTACCAGCGTGGGTCTGAACAACTATATCGGCGAGACCGTGGACAACGATCCCTCCGACAACTACGTCAGCGCCCAGGATACCTGCGGCATGCTCTTCGAGCTCTACAACGGCGACGGAGAGATCGACCGGACCTGGCTCCGGGAGAACTTCGGCATCATCGAGGGCAGCTACCAGAACAGCGGCCTCGGCAGCCGGCTGGAGGGCGTGATCGGCTCCTTCAACGGCGTGAAGGCCGACAAGTTCAATGAAGTCGTTCTGGTGGAGCGCGACGGCCGGGCCTATGTGATGGCCCTGTTCTCCAACGGAGCCGCTGCTGCCGATATTATGAGCGGCATGAGCGACGTTGGCGCCTACGTGGACGAAATGATGATCGCCCCCGAGCCCTGAACCGGCATTCCCCCGATTCCCCGCAGAGTCCGCTCTGCGGGGAATCGTTTCTGTCAAAACTTTTCCCTTGACAAACCCGGAAATCTATGCTATACTGTGTCAGCTGTCAAAGGAAAAAGTTTGACAAGGAGGTCCCCCATGAAGCCGGACAAGCTGAACATGGCCCTGTACTTTGATACATACGGAGACCTTCTCACCGAGAAGCAGCGGGACTGTTTCGACCTCTACTGCAATCAGGATTATACCCTGGCCGAGATCGCGGAGCTGCAGGGCACCAGCCGGCAGAGCGTGTATGACGCCATCAGCCGGGCCCAGGCCCAGCTGTTTCGTCTGGAGGAGGTCACCCACTGCATTGCCAACGCACAACGCCGGGCGGAAATCGCCGCCGAGCTGGAGGAGATTTCCCGGCAGCTGCGACAGCAGGGCGCAGCGGGGATTCCCCGGGCTGTGACCGGCCTGGAAACCGCCGCCCGTGAAATAAAGGAGTAAACAATGGCTTTTGAAGGCTTAACATCGAAACTATCCTCGGCCTTTCAGCGGCTGCGCAGCAAGGGCCGTCTGACGGAAGCAGATGTCAAGGAAGCCATGCGGGAGATCCGCCTGGCCCTTCTGGAAGCGGACGTCAGCTACAAGGTGGTCAAGGACTTCATCAAAACCGTCACCGAGCGGTGCGTCGGCAGCGACGTGATGGAGGGCCTGAACCCTGCTCAGATGGTGGTCAAGATCGTCAACGAAGAGCTCACCACCCTCATGGGCAGCGAAAACCAAAAGATCAATATGGCCTCCAACGGCCCCACCATCGTGATGCTGGTGGGCCTCCAGGGCGCCGGCAAAACCACCAACGGCGCCAAGCTGGCAGGCTGGTTCAAAAAGACCCAGAGCAAGCGGCCCCTGCTGGTGGCCTGCGACGTCTACCGCCCGGCAGCCATTAAGCAGCTGGAGGTTGTGGGCGGCCAGCTGGACATTCCGGTGTTCCAGATGGGCCAGGACGACCCGGTGAAAATCGCCAAGGCCGGCCTGCGCTATGCCCAGCAGCACGGCAACGACATGGTCTTCCTGGACACGGCGGGCCGTCTGCACATCGACGAAACCCTGATGGAGGAGCTCCAGGCCATCAAGGCCGAGGTTCAGCCCAGTGAGATCCTGCTGGTGGTGGACGCCATGACCGGCCAGGACGCGGTGAATGCCGCCCAGAGCTTCAACGAGTGGCTGGACATCGACGGCGTGATGCTCTCCAAGCTGGACGGCGACGCCAGAGGCGGCGCGGCCCTGTCCGTCAGAGCCGTCACCGGCAAGCCCATCAAGTTCATCGGCGTGGGCGAAAAGCTGGACCAGATCGAGCCCTTCCATCCCAGCCGTATGGCAAGCCGGATCCTGGATATGGGCGACGTGCTCAGCCTCATCGAGAAGGCTGAGCAGGCCATCGACAAGAAGAAGGCTGAGGAGCTGGAGGCCCGCCTGCGGCAGAACAAGTTCACCCTGACCGACTTCTATGATCAGCTGAATCAGCTCCGGAGCATGGGCAGCATTCAGGACCTGCTGGCCATGATGCCCGGCATGGGCTCCATGAAGGACATCCCGGTGGACGAAAAAGCCCTGACCCGGGTATCCGCCATCATCCAGTCCATGACCCCCTACGAACGGGAGAACCCCAACGTCCTGGGCTCCAGCCGGAAGAAGCGCATTGCCGCCGGCAGCGGCACCCGGGTGGAGGACGTGAACAATCTGCTCCGCCAGTTCGAGAACATGCGGAAGATGATCCGCCAGTTCACCGGCCCCGGCGCCTCCAAGAAGATGAAGAAGCTGGCCAAGCGCGGCGGCTTCCCCATGGGCGGCATGGGCGGCGGATTCCCGGGACTTGGATGAGTTGAAAATGGAAAATTGAAAGTTTCGGTATCGTTCAAATTGCCATTTGAACGATGGAAAAGAGAAAACAGCTTTCAATCCGTTCCTATTTCCGTTTTTCAGATGGCAATCTGAAAAACTCCTCCATTTTCAATTTTCAACTTTCAATTTTCAATTCGACCCGCACAGGGTTTCGATAAAACAAAAACATATTATTATCAAATTAAGGAGATATTACCATGGTTAAGATCAGACTCAGAAGAATGGGCGCCAAGAAGAACCCCTACTACCGCATTGTTGTTGCGGATTCCCGCAGCCCCCGCGACGGCCGCTGCATCGAAGAGATCGGCACCTACGATCCCGTTGCCAATCCCGCTGTCATCAATGTGGACGCCGAGAAGGCCCAGAACTGGATCAAGAACGGCGCTCAGCCCACCGATACTGTCAGAGGACTGCTGAAGAAGGCCGGCGTGCTGTAAGCCACAGGGAGCAGCCGCTATGAAAGAACTTTTGCTCTACATGGCGCAGAATCTCGTGGAACATCCCGACCGGGTGACCGTAGAAGAGTTTGAAGGAGATCCCACGGTGTTGGAGCTGCGGGTGGATCCGGAGGACATGGGAAAGGTCATCGGCAGGGGCGGAAGGATCGCCAAGGAGATCCGCGCCATCATGAAGTCCGTGGCCCAGCGCAAGGGCGTTCGCGTCAGCGTGGAGATTGTGGACTAAGCCGAAAAGGGCTGCTGCTTCAGGGCAGCGGCCCTTTTTGCAATTGAGAATTGAGAGTTGAAAATTGAGAATTGCGGTGTTTTCATATTGACATTTGAAAACATTACCCACCCGTAGGGGGCGGCGTCCCCGACGCCCCGCATGTTGTTTGCGGCATCACCCGTAGCGGCGGCCATTGGCCGCCACCGTGCCCCGCACCCCCGCCGTAGGGGGCGGCGTCCCCGACGCCCCGCGCGTAATTTATGGCACCGCCCGTAGCGGCGGCCACTGGCCGCCACCGTCCCCCGCACCCCCGCCGTAGGGGGCGGCGTCCCCGACGCCCCGCGCGTTGCTTGCGGCATCACCCGTAGCGGCGGCCATTGGCCGCCACCGCCCTCGGCGATGGGATCGTTTTCGCCTGCGGACTTGCGGTGTTCGCGCTGACGGACCGGCGCTGCGCTGCTGTCCGAAGCCCAGAAGCTGCTCCGAAATGGAGGAAGAAAAATGAACGAAAAATACTTGGAAACCGGAAAAATCGTCTCTGTCCACGGGATCAAGGGCGAGGTGAAGGTCCTGCCCTGGGCGGATTCCCCGGAATTTCTGACCCGGTTTAAGACCTTTTACCTGGCTGTGGGGGGAACGGATTGCCACGACCAGTCTGCGGACTGGTCTCGCAATGACAAGACTGGGGCTTCCACCTCGGGCGGGCGGCCAATGGCCGCCCCTACGGCCCTGGCCGTGGAGGCTTCCCGCGTCCAGAAGACCTGCGTGCTGGTGAAATTCCGCGGCGTCGACACCGTGGAGCAGGCGCAGACCCTCCGGGAGAAGGTGCTCTCCATCGCCCGGGACGATCCCCACATCCCCGCCGGGACCGTGTTCCAGGCGGACCTGATCGGCCTGCCCGTCCGGGCCAACGGCCTGGAGATCGGCAAGATCCGGGAGATCCTGGATATGCCCTCCTCTGAGGTTTGGGTGGTAAAAGGGGAGAAGACCTACATGATCCCCAACGTGAAGGCCTTCGTGCCTGCCGTTGACCTGTCCCTCGGCTATGTGGAAGTTAACCTGATCGAAGGAATGGAAGCCGATGAGAATTGACATTCTGACCCTCTTTCCCGAAACGGTGGGGGACGTGCTCTCCGAGTCCATCCTGGGCAGGGCCCAGGAGCGGGGCTTCCTGACGATCCGCACCCACCAGATCCGGGACTACACCACCAACAAGCAGAACCAGGTGGACGACTATCCCTACGGCGGCGGCCGGGGGGCCGTGATGCAGGCGGATCCTTTGTATCGCTGCTGGGCCCACGTCTGTGAAGAGACAGGCTGTCGCCCGCATACAATTTATATGTCCCCCTGCGGGGCGGTGTTCAACCAGGACCACGCCAGAAGACTGGCGGCGGATTACGAGAATCTGATCCTGGTCTGCGGCCACTATGAGGGGATCGACCAGCGGTTCATCGACGAGTGCGTGGACGAGGAGCTGTCCATCGGGGACTATGTGCTCACCGGCGGCGAGATTGCGGCCATGGCCATCACCGACGCGGTGAGCCGGCTGCTGCCCGGGGTCCTGTCGGATCCGGAATGCTTCCAGGAGGAAAGCCATTGGAACGGCCTGCTGGAATACCCTCAGTACAGCCGCCCGGCGGTCTGGCATGACCGGGCCGTGCCAGAGATCCTGACCTCCGGCGACCACGCCAAGGTGGCCCGCTGGCGCCGGAAGCAGTCGATCCTGCGGACCATGCGGCGGCGTCCGGATCTGTTCGCCCGGCTCCGCCTGCCGGACAAAACCAAGGCGGAAAAGAAATTTATCAAGGAACTGGAGGAGGAAGACGATGAATTCAAAGTTAGATACGCTGAAAACCTGGGTCGATGAGGCCGAGCATATCGTTTTCTTTGGCGGCGCCGGCGTCTCCACGGAGAGCGGGATCCCGGATTTCCGCAGCGTGGACGGCCTGTACAACCAAAAGTACAAATATCCTCCCGAAACCATCATCTCCGCAACCTTTTTCCACAAGCGGCCCGAGGAGTTCTTTGAATTCTATAAGGAAAAGATGCTGCCCCTGGGCTTTGAGCCAAACGTGACCCACAAGGTTCTGGCCCGCTGGGAAAAAGAGGGGAGACTGGACGCGGTGGTCACCCAGAATATCGACGGCCTCCACCAGAAGGCCGGCAGCAAAAACGTGCTGGAGCTCCACGGCTCCGTGCTGCGGAACTACTGCACCCGCTGCCACCGGTCCTATTCCGCGGAGTTCGTCAAGCATTCCGCCGGCGTCCCGCTCTGCGACTGCGGCGGCATTGTCAAGCCCGACGTGGTGCTCTATGAGGAGAGCCTGGACCAGGACGTGATGTACCGGGCGGCCCAGGCCATCCACGACGCGGACCTGCTGATCGTGGCGGGCACCTCTCTGACGGTTTATCCTGCTGCGGGCATGATCCACTACTATCGCGGGCGCAGGCTGGTGCTCATCAACCGGGACGCCACGCCCTATGACAACCAGGCGGATCTGGTGATCCACGACAGCCTGGGCAAGGTGTTTTCTCAGCTGTAAAAACATCCGCTTTCACCTGAAAGCGGGAAATCCGACCCCAAAATGACACAGAGGAGACAGCGCCGCGGAAGGGTCAAATCTATCGTCGTTTTGACGGACAGAATGGGACAAATAATGAAACATATATCAGAATATACACATAAAACAATAAAAACGTGAATATTTGATGAATGTATGCATATTCAGAATACTCTGTATAAGCCATGAGAAATCAGAGAAAAAGCCGTTTTTTCCGGGAGAAATCCCGGGAAATGCCTGTTCTCGTCCTTCTGCCCCCGGGAAAAACGAACATTTTTCATCTTTATATTAAAAAAGTATGAATTTCCAATTGAAAAACGAAAAAATATATGGTATGATATGTGCTGTGAAAGGATGATTGGCGGTCTGTCAATCAGCGGAAATGCCTGATGATCTCTACAAAGTACACCAAAGACTATTCCGTGAGCTATGAGCTCTCCGCCCGCGGACGCCTGGTTCCGACCGCTGTCTATTCCGGCAGCTATTACCGGTTTGCGTTGGATCCCGAGGGCGTGGCCGCCGCAAAGAAGCGGCTGCTGATGATTTTGATTCCCACGCTGGCCCTGCTGATCGCCCTGCTGAGCGTCAACCGGGTCTTTCCCCAAAGCGTTCAGATCTGGCTGCTGCCGGTGTTTTTCTCCGTGATCCCGCTGGCGTTTGTCATCCTGGGGGTCTGGCGGGTCTTCACCGTGAAGGAAACCTTCATTCACAAGCGCCGCGACCAGATTGAAAATCGCTTTCCGCCCGCCATGCTGTTTTACATGGTATTCTGCGCGGCGGGGTTCGGCACCTCGATCGCCGCTGCTGTGATCAGCGGCGTCACGGTCTGGAAGCTGCTTTACGTCCTCGGTGTTTTGGCGCTGACGGTTCTGGCGGCTCTGCTGTTCCGGCAGCGGGTTTATTGGAAGACCCTGGAGCTGCCGAAGGAGGAGCCGGAGGAAGCGGAAGAGGAACCCGGGGATCCCGCCCTTCCCGCGTCGGAGGACGCATCCGATTGATATTCTCGGCGAAAGCCGAAAATATAAAAAAATCTTTTAGGAGGAACGCATAATGAAGCATCTCAAGAAGCTGCTCGCTCTCATGCTTGTTCTGGCCATGGTAGCCACCCTGTTCGTTGGCTGCAAGAAGACCAAAGAAGCTGAGTCCACTGCATCTGAGAACCCCGCAACCGAAGCCCCCAAGACCGAAGAGCCCGGCACTGAGCCCGCTACCGAAGAGCCCGGCACTGAGCCCGCTACCGAAGAGCCCGGCACCGAAGAGCCCGGCACTGAGCCCGCTACCGAAGAGCCCGGCAAAGAAAGAGCTAACACTCTGGTTGTCGCTACCGCCGACTTCTCCCAGAAGTTCAGCCCGTTCTTCTACACCACTGTGTACGACGGCTACATCGGCTCCGCTCTGACCCAGGTTGGCCTGCTCGGCACCGACCGTGAAGGCAACCCCGTTCTGAACGGCATCGAAGGTGAAGTTCGCCCCTACAACGGCACCGACTACACCTACAAGGGAATCGCCAACTGCGAGATCATTGAGAACGACGACGGCACTGTTGATTACAAGATCACCATCCGTGACGACATCAAGTTCTCCGACGGCGAGCCCCTGACCATGGACGACGTTCTGTTCTCCATCTACCTGATCTCCGACCCCACCTATGACGGAAGCTCCACCTTCTACGCTCTGCCCATCGAAGGCATGAAGGAATACCGCTCCGGCATGGACGCCCGCGGCAATGTTATCTTTGCTGCCGGCCCCGACGGCTACGAAGCCAACGACCTCTACACTGAGGAGCAGTACAACACCTTCTGGGACTACTACAACAACCAGGCCGGTGTGGACTTCGCCCAGGACATCGTTGACTACTGCCTGTCCAAGTACGCCTCCTACGGCGCTGTCGACGTCACTACTTCCGCTGCCCTGTGGGGCTATGAACTGGAAGAGGGCGCCACTGCCGAGGACTTCTGGAAGGCTATTCTTGAAAAGTACGACGGCGATGTTGACGCTGCGGTTGAAGCTGAGCAGGCCAACTATAGCAGTCTGGTTCCCCTGACCCTGAACGGTCTGGGCGCTGACTACCAGGCCGGTGTTGAGACCGGTGAGTCCGCTCCCAACATCTCCGGTATCACCAAGATCAGCGACACTGAGCTGAACATCCACATGACCGAAGTCGACGCCACTGCCATCTATCACATTGGCCTGACTGTTGCTCCTCTGCACTACTACGGCGATCCCGCTCAGTTCAACGGCGAGGACAACTTCGGCTTCCCCAAGGGCGATCTGAGCATGGCTAAGACCGCTGAGAAGTTCACCCAGCCTCTGGGCGCTGGCCCCTACACCTTCGTTGACTACTCCAACGGCAAGGTTACCATGAAGGCCAACCCCAACTACTGGAAGGGCGAGCCCAAGACCGAGTACATCGTCTTCCAGGAAACCTCTTCCGCCGATATGCTGACCGGTATCTCCACCGGCGACTTCGACCTGACCGCTGACTCCACCTACAACACCACCAACGCCGACATCATCAAGGGCTACAACTCCAACGGCGAAGTCACTGGCGATGTCTACACCACCATCTCCATCGACAACCTCGGCTACGGCTACATCGGCATCAACGCTGACCTGGTCAATGTTGACGGCGACCGCGGCTCCGAGGCCTCCAAGAACCTGCGTAAGGCTTATGCCACCGTTCTGGCTGTCTACCGTGACACCGTGATCGGCTCCTACTACGGCGAGCTGGCTCAGGTTATCAACTACCCCATCTCCAACACCTCTTGGGCTGCTCCCAAGCCTGCTGACGCCGGCTACGAAGTTGCCTTCTCCAAGGACGTCAACGGCAACCCCATCTACACCGCCGAGATGACCGAGGAAGAGAAGTACGACGCCGCTCTGAACGCTGCCCTGGGTTACTTCGAAGCTGCTGGCTTCGAGGTCGCTGACGGCAAGGTCTCCGGCGTTAAGCCCATCACCGTTGTTGTCCCCGCTGACGGCACCGGCGATCACCCCGCTTACAAGATCCTGACCAACGCCTCCGAGGCTCTGGCCAAGATCGGCGTTGAGCTGGAAGTCTACGACGTTGCCGACGGCAACATCCTGTGGGACGGCCTGGACGCCAACACCATTGAAATGTGGGCTGCCGCTTGGGGCGCCGCTGTGGATCCCGATATGTATCAGGTTTACCACTCCGACAACGTCACCGGCTCCGGCACCGGCTCCAACCACTACTACATCACTTCTGATAAGCTGGACCAGCTGATCATGGACGCCCGCGCTTCCGTTGACCAGTCCTACCGTAAGGCTGCTTACAAGGACTGCCTGAACGAGATCCTTGACTGGGCCGTTGAGATCCCCACCTATCAGAGACAGAATGCTACCCTGGTCTCCACTCAGCGTGTTGACCTGAGCACCATGACTCCCGATATCACCACCTTCTGGGATTGGATGAACGATATCGAGAACCTGCAGATGAACTAAGATTCCGGTTTTCCCCAGAATTAGAAGTAACATCTAAAATCTAAACTCTCATGCCAGCAGGGGGGCAACCCCCTGCTGGTATTGGGGTTGTTTTACTTGCGTGGAACAACCCGCATGGAAGTTGGAGGCTCCGCCCTTGGGCTGAGATTCTCCTGTTCGGCCACAAACTGAAGTGTTTTAGGGAAACGCAGCGAATCCGTGTTTGCCGTTTTATGCACTTCGGGACTGTGTTTCCTTAAGTTCAGAAATAAAGGGTTGAAGCATTATGTCAAAATTTATCATTAAACGTCTGCTCATCAGCGTTGTGATATTCTTCTTCGTGATGTTTATCATCTACGCTCTGGAGTACTCTCTGCCCTCCAGCTACGTGGACAAAATGGCCCGTCAGCTCCAGTCCAAACCCGGCAATACCAAGAGCTTTGAAGAATTAAAGGCTGACTTGGACGCCAAGTACGGTATGGATAAGGGTATCATCGGAGGCTATTTTGCCTGGCTTGGGCATATGGTCCGCCTTGACTTCGGCGACAGCTGGCAGTGGACCGATACCGTTCTCAACGTGTTCAAGAGCTGTATCTGGTACAGCTTCTTCCTCTCATTGATCGCATTCATATTTGAGCTGATCATCGCCATTCCGCTTGGCGTGGTCGCCGCACGTAAGCAGTATAGCTTTACAGACTATTTCGTCACGGTTGTGGCCATGGTATGTATCTCCATGCCGACCTTCTTTATCGCCGTCCTGCTGAAATATCTGTTTGCCATTCTGCCCAGCCAGTCCAGCTTCCCCGAGTGGCTCCGTTGGATCAAGCTTCCGCTGTCCGGCATGGGTTCCGCCAGAACCAGCCATATGACCAGCGGCTGGGCTTCCTTCCTGGATCTGGCAAAGCACTATGTCCTGCCTATCTTAACTCTGACTATCATCAGCATTGGCGGTTTGATGCGTTACACGAGAACCAATATGCTGGAGGTTCTGAACGCGGACTACATCCGTACCGCCCGCGCCAAGGGCCTTCCCGAGAAGAAGGTTATCAACCGTCACGCTTTCCGCAATACCCTGATTCCTCTGGTTACGATCCTCGGCAGCTCCCTGCCCGGTCTGTTCGGCGGCGCTCTGATTACCGAGACGCTGTTCTCCTTCCGCGGCATCGGCTATCGTTCTTACCATTCCCTGACCAACGGCGATATTCCGTTCACCATGTTCTACCTCGCGTTTTCCGCTATTTTGACCTTGCTCGGCAACATGATCGCCGACATTCTCTATGCGGTGGTTGACCCGAGAGTCCGGATCAGCTAAGGAGGTGCAATATGGATAAGATGGATAATAAGCAATCTGTCCAGCGCAGAAGCTTTAATGATGTTCTGAAGGAAAAGGAAGCCCGTCAGGCTCTGGAGAAGAAGAACGACGACGGCCATATTGCATTGGATGACGCCAAGCGTATTAAAGTTCTGTCCCCCGGACAGCTGGTCTTTAAGCGCTTCATCCGCAATAAGCTCGCCATTTTCGGAACTGTGGTCATCGTGATCATGTTCCTGTTCTCCTTCCTTGCCCCGGTGTTCTACACCTACGGCGAGACCCAGACCTTCTACAAGTACGACACCCAGTATAAGGCTATGGCCGTTGCTACGGTTCGTACCGACTACGAGAACTTCGAGATCAATCCCGAGATCAAGGTCGACAGCTACTACAAGAATAACGTCACCTCTACTGTTAAGAAGATCGATGAGACCGGCGTAGACTATGAGCTCATCATCTCCAAGGACAGAAAGACCCAGTTTGTACTGACCAAGCTTTACGACAAGCTGTTCTCCCTGGCTCCCAATGATGGCACGCTGATCGGCAGCGCTGCCGCCAATCTGGAGATTGCCGAGCTGCTCACCAAGCAGAGAACCTTTACCTACAGCGGCAAGCAGATGGACGAAGGCTTTGAAGCCGCAGCCCTGGAAGCCTTTGACGCAAAGCAGGATGAATTCTCTTACGACGGCGTGGATTACACGCTGAAGAGAGTGACCAAGCTGGAGTACAAGATCGTCAGCAGCGGCGTCAGCGTCGTATATGAGGGCACGGCTCTCGGCAGCGATTTTGAAGACGCGGTTCTTGCGGCTCTGGAGAACGAAGAAAATTCCTTCAACGTGGGTGGGGTTGACTACCGGATTTATAAGGATAAGGGCGTCAACTACATCTACAGCGTAATCCCCGGCGACGACGCCATGATCAGCACCACCATGGAGTACTCCGGCGTCCATAAGGGCGACAATGACTTCATGCTGGAGCTGTATCACAGCCTGGATGCCGGCACCTTCACCGTCAACGGTGAAACCTACACCATCGAGGCGGATAAGGAGAACGGCGTGTTCGTTTCCTTCTCCGTCAAGGATGCCAGCGGCGAAGAAGTCGGCCTGCTGTCTGACTTCGTTATCAACGCCCCCGATGGCACCGACACTGTCTCCCTTGCCAACAAGGAAGTCATCCAGGACAAGGTTCTGGAGATCATCAAGAACAAGATGGACGTTCCTGCTGAGGAAGAGGATCCCAACGCCGAGGAGCCCGCGCCTGTGGAAGACGAGGAAATCGACGAGGAGGAGCTGAATCCCGAAGGCGGCGACGAGGATTCTGCTGCCAACGCCAAGGGTGTTCCCATCGATCTGATCTTCCCCAAGCGCGTTGCCGGCTTCAACGGTGTCGAACCCACTCTGACCCAGGAGTATGACGAGAACGGCGAGCCTGTCATGGGCACCATGCCCGGCAGAGTCGTTACCAAGATCAGCACCACAACCCTGAACGGCGTGACCCAGGAGTACAAGTACTACTACATCTCCTGTGACCAGTGGCAGTGGCTGATGGACACCAACGGCAGACCCACCGGCCGTCACATCCTCGGTACCGATACCGACGGCTATGACGTGCTGGCCCGTATCATGTACGGCGGCCGTATCTCCCTGTTGGTCGGCTTCATCGTCGTCTTCATCGAGACCCTGCTGGGCGTCATCATGGGCGGTATCGCCGGTTACTTCGGCGGCTGGGTTGACAACCTGATCATGCGTCTGGTCGATATCTTCTACTGCATCCCGTCCATGCCCATCCTGATCATTCTGGGCGCCTTCATGGATGACCGCGGCTTGAAGCCCATTCCGCGACTCATCTGGATGATGGCGATCCTGGGCTTCCTTGGCTGGGCCGGCATTGCCCGTCTGGTCAGAGGCCAGATCCTGTCCCTGCGTGAGCAGGAGTTCATGGTTGCGACTGAGGCCACCGGCGTGAAGGTCAGCCGGAGAATCTTCCGTCACCTGATCCCCAACGTCATGCCGCAGCTGATCGTTTCCGCCACCGCCGGCCTCGGCGGCGTCATCCTGACCGAGTCCACCCTGTCCTTCCTGGGCCTGGGCGTCAAGCGGCCGATGGCAACTTGGGGCACGATCATCAGTGCTGTTACCTCGTCCAACGAGAACATCCTGAACTTCACCTACATTTGGATTCCCGTCGGTCTGCTGATCTGCTTGACCGTTATCGCCTTCAACTTCGTCGGCGACGGTCTGCGTGACGCGTTCGACCCGAAGATGAAGAGATAAGGAGGGTATTGACATGGCACTGTTCAAAAAGAAAGGCAAGGAATCCTCCTATATCTCCGCTCGTAAAACCGCTCAGATTTCCCGCTTCAACCGTCGGCTGACCCGGAAGCTGGAAAAGAGCAGAGCAAACGCAAACAAGGATCCTAAGCTTTACACGACTGTGATGAAGGATGAGAACAACGTCGTCGAGTTCGACAACGTCTGCACCTACTTCTTCACCGATATCGGCACCGTTAAGGCTGTTGACGGCATTACCTTCAACATTCCCAAGCGGTCCACCGTCGGCGTTGTCGGCGAGTCCGGCTGCGGCAAGTCCGTTACCTCCCTGTCCCTGATGCAGCTGCTGCAGCGGCCCACCGGCCAGACTGTCGGCGGTGAGATCCGGTTCAACATGGGCGACGGCACCGCTCTGAACATCGTCAATACCCCGACTGCCAAGATGCAGGAGCTCCGCGGCAACAAGATGTCCATGATCTTCCAGGAGCCCATGACCTCCCTGAACCCGGTCTTCCGGATCGGCGACCAGGTCGACGAAGTCATCAAGCTGCACAACAAGCACATGTCCGATGAAGACGTCAAGGCACGTACCCTCGAGATGCTTGAGCTGGTCGGCATCGCCAACAAGGAAGGCGTGTACACCATGTACCCGCACGAGCTGTCCGGCGGTATGCGGCAGCGTGTCATGATCGCCATCGCTCTGGCCTGTAACCCCGAGCTGATCATTGCCGACGAGCCCACCACTGCTCTGGACGTTACCATCCAGGCGCAGATCCTGGACCTGCTCCAGGGCCTGAAGGATAAGATCAACTCCTCTATCATGCTGATCACCCATGACCTGGGCGTGGTTGCCGGTATGGCGGACTACGTTGTGGTTATGTACGCTGGTCGTGTGATCGAGAAGGGCACCGCCGAGGATATCTTCCATCATCCTGCACACCCCTACACCATCGGCCTGATGAAGTCCAAGCCCGTGGTCGGCAAGAAGGTGGATGCCCTGTACAACATCCCCGGCTCCGTCCCCAACCCCATCAACATGCCCAATTACTGCTATTTCCGCGACCGCTGCGAAATGCAATGCGAGTACTGCAAGCAGGATATGTATCCGCCCGAAATCAAGATCAGCGACACCCACGTGGTTTCCTGCTATCGGTTCTATGATACGGGCGAGATCCTGGGCTATCCCCAGCCTGTGAATGTGGAGGAACTGTGATATGGAAGAATGGCGTGTAATTGATGAGTATTCCACCCAATTGTTTGACGGCGCTGAATTAGAGCATGACAACCTTTTGGTGGTAAAGAACCTCAAGAAATATTTCCCCATCAAGGCCGGCTTCTTCAAGAGCACCGTTGGCTATGTGAAAGCGGTTGACGGCATTTCCTTCAAGATTCATCGCGGTACCACGATGGGCCTGGTCGGTGAGTCCGGCTGCGGCAAGTCCACTGTCGGTAAGACGATCCTTCGTCTGCACGGCAAGACCTCCGGTGAAGTTTACTTCAACGGCCAGGAGATCTTCTCCCTGAGCAAGTCTGAGCTGCGCAGCGTTCGTCCCACCATCCAGATCATCTTCCAGGACCCCTATGCCTCCCTGTCTCCCCGTCTGCCCGTCGGTGAAATCATCGCCGAGGCCGTCAGAGAGCACGGCATCGTCCCCAAGGGTGAGCTGGACGAATACATCACCCGGATCATGAAGGCCTGCGGCCTGCAGGAGTACCACAAGGACCGTTATCCGCACGAGTTCTCCGGCGGCCAGCGTCAGAGAATCTGCATCGCCAGAGCCCTTGCTCTGAACCCCGACTTCATCCTCTGCGACGAGCCCGTATCCGCTCTGGACGTGTCCATTCAGGCCCAGATCATCAACCTGCTCCGTGACCTGCAGAAGGAATTCGGTCTGACCTACCTCTTCATTTCCCACGATCTGTCCGTTGTCGAGCATATTTCCGACACTGTCGGCGTTATGTACCTGGGCAACATGGTGGAGTATGCGGAAACGGAGCCGCTGTTTGCGAAGCCGTTCCACCCCTACACCAAGGCCCTGTTCTCCGCCATTCCTGTGCCGGATCCCGACTACAAGATGCATCGTATCATCCTCGAGGGCAGCATTCCTTCCCCCGCCAATCCGCCGAAGGGCTGCAAGTTCCACACCCGCTGCAAGGACTGCATGGAAGTCTGTAAGTACATCCAGCCCGACTTCATCGAGGTGGAGCCCGGTCACTTCTGCGCCTGCCACCTGTACGACCGTCCCGAGCGTGCGGCCGAGATGGCAAAGGCCATGGAGGAAATGAAGGGCAGCGAAGCCGCCAAATAATCAAACTTTGAAACAGAGGTGATCCAATGGCAAAGGAAAAACCGCCCATCGAGGGAGATGACGGCCGCACCGTTGCGCCCATGAATGTGGAGGGTATGCCATGGTATCGGAAGGATCGTCCGGACCCTCCGGCACGATCCGGGCCTCAATTCCATGAGAAGCTGACGCCTGGTGAACGCTGGGCCTACTTCACCGGAATGTTCAAGGCCATCCTCTTGATCACTGTTTCGATTTGGGGCGCGATCGCGCTGTTTATCCTTGTGATTTATCTTCTTGGGTAATTACAAAAAGCAACCGGGCTGTGGGGAAACCCACAGCCCGGCGTTTTATGTATTTGGACTGATCCTGTCTCTGTTTGTCCGTGACGAAGCGAAAGAAACCGCTCCTCGTACCGAAGTTGATTATCGAATTTTGTATCAGTTGTTCCCGTCTTCTCCGACAATGCTTCTGTACAATGCCCACATGGTATCCACGGAGGTATCATCCTCCACAAAATGCCGTTTGGCCATTTCGTCGGTGTAATCGGTGAGCCGCATGCCGCAGAATTCCCATTTTCCGCTGTCCTCGCTGCCGAAGGTCATGGTGGGGACCAGCTCCCAATCCTGCACCCTGGCCCCGTTCTCATCCTTCACAAAGGTCAGTCGAGCCATGCCGCCCAGCATATTCTGATTGCCCAGCATGTGGGAGATAAAGTTGCCCATGGACCAGAACACGGGAACCTGCTTGCCGTTTTTGTCGGTGAGGATCTCCAGGGGCTGCAGGGTGTGGGGGTGGCAGCCGATTACGGCGTCCGCACCCTGATCCACCAAGTATTGACCCCATTCCCGCTGATAGCTGTCCGGCTCGAAGGTGTTTTCCGTGCCCCAGTGGGGGAATACCAGCACCAGATCCGCCTGCTGCTTTGCCTTTGCGATGTCGGCGGCAACCTTGGCCTTGTCGAGGAAATCAATTTCATAGGCTTCGGCGGGATCGCCCATGTTTGTGCCGTAGGTGTAGTTCAGCATGGCGATTTTGATGCCCTTGCGCTCCACCACACGGATCTGGTCGGCGTCCTCCTGGCTGTCGTGGATGCCCGTGACCGTTGCCTCGGGGTGCTGCCGCCAGAAAGCCAGGGTGTCGTGGATTCCCACGGAGAACTTGTCGTAGCAGTGGTTGGTGGCCTGGGTGAATACGTCGAAGCCTGTGTCAAGCAGCGCGATCCCAACCTCCTTCGGTCCGCCGAAGATGGGATAGCCGGAGAACTGGCTGGGGTCATCGATGAAAATAGTCTCCTGGTTGATGCAGGCAATGTCGGTGTTCTGAACCTCATCCTTGATATAGCGGTAGAAGTCGTGGAAATCATAGGTCCCGTCCGGCTGCAGCCCCGCTTCCATCACCACCGTGTGCATCAGATTGTCGCCCAGGGCCATGAAGCTCACCGTGCCGTCGTCTGTTGGCGCTTCGGTTTCGGGAACGGTTTCCGAACCGGTTTCAGAGGGCTCCGTAACAGGGACCGTTTCGCTTGGCTCCCCGGCGGGTGCCGTGAGCGGCGTCGGACCCCGGAGCAGATTCACCGCCAGGAGGATCAGAACGCCCAGTAAAAAGGCAGCGCCGAGAATCAGCAGGAGGGTTTTTGTGTTGTTGGGCCGCTTCTGCCGGCGGCCGTTTCCGGAGTTGGGTTCTTGTTGCATCAGGCTTGCCTCATTTCTCTTGTATGAATTCAATGATTATCAAAGTATGCGTCCAGGCCGTCTGCAATGCCCTGGACCATTTTTTTCTGATAAGCCGGATCTGCCATTTGCAGATCCTCCGCAGCGTTGGACATATATCCCATCTCCAGGATCGTCACCGGGACGGTACTCCAATTGATGCCGGTCATGGTGTCGGTGTCCCAGATCGGCAGCTGCTTCGCGCCTGTGGCAGCGCAGAAGCCGCTGAGCACCGCTTCTGAGAGGGCCCGGCTGTCTGCGTACAGCTCCGGGTTGTAGGGGCTGCTTCGGGTCATGTTGACGGCCTTCGCGCCGTGAATCGCCGGGTTCGTGCTGCCGTTGGCATGGATCCGGAGCATCACGTCCGCCTGGGCCTCGTTGGCGATCCGGGCCCGGTCGATGTTGGAGAGTGTCACCGCATGGTTGTCCCGGGTCAGAATCACACGGTAGCCCCGAAGCTCCAGCTCATCCCGAAGGGCAAGGGATATGGTGAGATTCAACTGGTATTCATGGAGCCCGCTGGCGGCGCCGTAGGTGCCGGCGGAGGTTTTTGCCTTTGTCTGGTTGGAACCGGGGCCCAGGGGCTCTTTTTCACCGTCTGCGTGAAGCTGATGGCCCGGGTCGATCACCACGAGCCGTCGGGTGTCTCCCAGGGTGGAAGCGGCATGCAAAAAGCAGAGCAGCTCCGCCAATGTGCAGGCCCGGTTTGGGGAGAACCGTTCTGCCGAGACCCCTGCTGTAACGCCGGCCTGCAGGCCCCAGCAAACCGCGTCATAGTAATAGCATTCACGGCGGATATCGGTGAAGGGGCATGCAGCGTCTGCTTCCGGGGAATCGGCCCAGCGCCAAAGCATATACAGAACGTCGGCCCGCTTCCAGCTGACGTCGGGGCAGAAATAACCTCTTGCGAATCCGGCGGCCAGACCGTTCTCCACGGCCCAGCTGACCGCCTCGCGGCAGGGATCCTCCGGACGGAGGTCCCGGAATTCAAGCAGGGAAGCGGGGGCGGGAGCGCCGCTGCAGCGCCAGAGGAGATCGACTGCTTCCGCTCTGGTGCAGAGTCGGTCCGGCGTAAGCCGGGCGGCGGCGTCGGCGTCTATGAGTCCGCGGGAAACGGCCCATTGTACGGAGTCTGCATACCAAGGAATCGTGGAACGATCAGAAGGCGTGACGGCGCTTCCGACTCCAGGCATCGACGTCAGACAGACAAGTGCCGTCAACAGGGAAAAAATCCGTCTAAGGAGCGGACGCAACGGATCATCACCTCCCGGAGATCAAGGATAAAATGCTAACTTACAGTATAACAGGAAAAACAGGAATTTGCAACGC
>CACXJE010000004.1 GCA_902767915.1 Oscillospiraceae bacterium
CTTCTGGGAGCTCTACAATCCGGAAAAGCCGGAGGAATCCCCTTACGGCGGCACCATCGTCAACAGCTATTGCCACGCCTGGAGCTGCGGTCCGGCCTATTTCCTCAGAAAGTACGGCCCGGATTGTTTTTTCTCGAAAGATATGCTATCATAGGCGGGAAGGGAGTGGAGCCTGATGCAATATCGTCTGGCCATTGACATCGGCGCCTCCTCCGGCCGGCACATCGTGGGCTGGCTGGAGGACGGCAAGCTGAAAACCGAAGAGGTCTACCGCTTTCCCAACGGCGTGACCGAACAGAACGGCCACCTGATCTGGGACATGGAAGCACTGTTTTCCCAGGTGAAGCAGGGAATCCGGGCCGCGTTTGCCAAGTTCCCGGGGATCGAAAGCCTTTCCATCGACACCTGGGGCTGCGACTATGTGCTCCTGGACGGGGAAAAAGCGCTTTGGCCCTGCTATGCCTACCGGGACCACCGCACCGAGGCGATCCACGAGGAGGTCCACGCAAAAATCTCCTTCTCCGAGCTCTATCGCCGTACCGGCTGCCAGTTCCAGCTGTTCAACACGGTCTACCAGCTGGCGGAGGATCTGCAGTCCGGCAGGCTGGAAGCGGCGACCGATTTTCTCATGGTGCCGGAGTATCTGATGTACCGGCTCACGGGCGTAAAGGCCAAGGAATTCACCAACGCCACCACCACGGGCCTGGTGAACGCCGAAACCCTGGAATTCGACGGGGAGATTCTTTCCCGCCTTGGCCTGCCGGCGCGGCTGTTCCCGAAGCTGTCGCAGCCGGGAACGGTTCTGGGCCCCCTGCTGCCGGAGATCGCCGCGGAGGTCGGTGGAACTTGTCCGGTCGTCCTCTGCGCCACCCACGACACCGCCTCCGCCGTGGAGGGCATCCCAATGGAGGGATCTGTCATTGCGAGGAGCGAAGCGACGCGGCAATCCGTATTCTCCGGCGAAGGGGAACGGATTCCCACGGCCAGTGTGCGCACTGGCCTCGGAATGACAGAAACGGAGAACGCCCCCTACATCTCCTCCGGCACCTGGTCCCTTCTCGGCGTCAAAACGCCGCGCCCCATCACCGACGAGGCCTCCGAGGACGGAAACTGGTCCAATGAGGGGGGCGTGGGCTATAACCGCTATCAGAAGAACATCATGGGCATGTGGCTGGTCAACCGGCTGCGGGCGGAGCTCTGCCCGGATACGCCCTGGGAGCGGATCACCGCCGCGGCCAAGGCGAGCACCTTCGACGAAACCGTGGACGCCAACGACGGGGCCTTCCTGGCCCCGAAATCCATGCGGGACGCCTTCGACAGCGCCCTGGGCGGAAAAGCCGACACGGAGGATTCGATTCACTTCTCCGTTACAAACATGCCCCCGGCGCTGCTGGCGGAGCTTTTTCCGCCCCGCCGCAATCTGATCATCGCGGACTATTTCCGCTGCGCCTACCGCTCCCTGGCCCTGTCCTACCGGAAGGCCCTGGACGAGCTGGAGCGCAACACCGGCAAATCCTACGACAAGCTCTACATTGTGGGCGGCGGTGCAAAAAACCGGTTCCTGAACGAGCTCACCGCCGCATGCACCGGCGATTGGTAATCTGAAAATACAAATCCATTGTAGCGGCGCACAGTGTGCGCCACAGGAGGAACCTATATGAGCTACGCAGAAGCAAAGTCAAAATACGCAGCCTGCGGCGTAGACGCCGAGGCTGCCCTGGAGCGGCTGAAGGCCGTTCCCGTCTCCCTGCACTGCTGGCAGGGGGATGACGTGCGGGGCTTTGACACAGACCCCGGCAAGCCTCTGACCGGCGGCATTCAGACCACCGGCAATTACCCCGGCAGGGCCCGTACGCCGCAGGAGCTTATGGCGGATCTGGACGAGGTGCTGAAGCTGATTCCCGGCACCCCCAAGATGAACCTCCACGCCAGCTATGCCATTTTTGAAAACGGTGACTGGGCAGACCGGGACAGGCTGGAGCCGCGGCACTTTCAGCGCTGGGTGGACTTCTGCAAACAGCGGGGACTGGGCTGCGATTTCAATCCCACCTTTTTCTCCCATCCCAAGTGCGACCCTCTGACCCTATCCTCCCCCCATGCCGAAACCCGGAGATTCTGGATCGAGCACGGCAAGGCCTCCATCCGCATCTCCAATTACCTGGCGGAGCAGCTGGGGAAGCCGGTGGTTATGAACATCTGGACCGGCGACGGCTTCAAGGACATTCCCGCTGACCGGATGGGGCCCAGGCTCCGTTACCGGGAGAGCATTGACGAGATCCTCTCCGAGCCCTATGACTTCGCCAAGGTCAAGCCCTGCATCGAATCCAAGGTCTTCGGCATCGGCGTTGAGGCCTACACCGTGGGAAGCGCCGAGTTTGCCCTGTCCTACGCCGCCATGAACCGGGACAAGTGCATCCCCCTCATGGACAACGGCCACTATCACCCCACCGAGGTGGTTTCCGACAAGATCCCCGCTTTGCTGGCCTTCTTCCCGGAGATCGCGCTCCATGTGACCCGTCCCATCCGCTGGGACTCCGACCACGTGGTGCTCTTTGACGATGAAACACGGGAGATTGCCAGGGAAATCGTCCGCTGCGGCGGCCTGGAGGGCCGTGTGAACATCGCCCTGGATTACTTTGACGCCAGCATCAACCGGATTTCCGCTTGGGTCACCGGCTACCGCAACGTCCAGAAGGCTCTGCTGTTCGCCCTGCTGCAGCCCAATGCAGAATTGAAGCAGCTCCAGGATTCCAGCAATTTCACCAAGCTGATGGCTGTCCAGGAGGAGCTGAAGACCCTGCCCTTCGGGGAGATCTGGGACGAATATTGCCGCCGCTGCGGCAAGCCGACGGACGGCACGTGGTATCCGGAGATCGAACGCTATGAACGTGAAGTATTGGAGGCAAGAGTATGAAAGAGATCCTGCAGGCACCCTATATCATTGAGCTGGTCCGTACCCTTACAAATATGTATCAGCACGGCTGGGATGAGCGCAACGGCGGCAACGTGTCCGTGCTGCTGGACGAGGCCGAGCTGAAGGAGTATCTGGATCTGACCAATGTGATCCGTACCATCCACACAGGCTTTGCCGCGCCGGAGCTGGAAGGAAACTACTTCCTCGTCACCGGCACCGGAAAGTATTTCAAGAACGTGCAGTACGATCCCGCAAACAATCTCGGGATCGTCCGGCTGACCGAAAAAGGAACCCGGGCGGAGCTGCTCTGGGGCTTCACCGACGGCGGCAGGTTCACCTCGGAATTCCCGGCTCACATGATGAGCCATGTGGCCCGGAGAAGGGTCGATCCCGCAAGCCGCGTCGTCATGCACTGCCACCCTGCCAATCTGCTGGCCATGACCTATGTACACGAGCTGGACGAGGTGAAGTTCACCCGGACCCTCTGGCAGATGTGTACCGAGTGCATCGTCGTCTTCCCCGACGGCGTAAACGTGCTGCCCTGGATGCTCTGCGGAACCAATGAGATCGGCGAAGCCACCGCGAAGAAGATGGAGACCGCCCGTCTGGTGGTCTGGGCCCAGCACGGCATCTACGGCGCGGGCCGGGATCTGGACGAGACCTTCGGCCTCATTGAGACCGCCGAAAAGGCCGCCGAGATCTATATGAAGATCGCCCATCTGCCCATCCTCAACACCATCTCCGACGCCGCCATGCACCAGCTCGAACAGCATTTCGGCGTGAAAGCAAGAGACGGATATTTACAGTAAATTTACAACAATTTTCCGCGATCTGTGCTATACTGAAAGCACCAAAACTGATAGGGAGGAAATTACACACATGGCTTACAATCGTTTTGTTCTCAACGCAACGTCCTACCACGGCAAGGGCGCCATCCAGGCGATCCCGGAAATCGTCAAGTCCAAGGGCTTCCATAAGGCCTTTGTGGCCTCCGATCCCGGCCTGGTGCAGTTCGGCGTCACGGCCAAGGTCACCGATCTGCTCAAGGAAAACGGCATTGACTTTGAGGTCTATTCCAACATCAAGCCCAATCCCACCATTGAAAACGTACAGGCCGGCGTGGAGGCCTACAAGCAGAGCGGCGCAGACTTCATGATCACCATCGGCGGCGGCTCCTCCATGGACACCGGCAAGGCCATCGGCATCATCATCAACAACCCTGAATTCGCGGACGTCCGTTCTCTCGAGGGCGTTGCACCCACAAAGAAGCGCACCGTCTTTACCATCGCCGTGCCCACCACCGGCGGCACCGGCGCGGAATCCACCATCAACTACGTCATCACCGACGTGCAGAAGACCCGCAAGTTTGTCTGCGTCGACCCCAACGACATTCCCGACGTGGCCGTCGTCGATCCCGACATGATGGCCTCCATGCCCAAGGGTCTCACCGCCTCCACGGGTATGGACGCGCTGACCCACGCCATTGAGGGCTACACCACCAAGGGCGCTTGGGAGCTGTCCGATTGCCTGGATCTGGAAGCCATTCAGCTCATCGGCAAGAACCTCCGCAAGGCCGTGGCCGGCGATCCCGAGGGCCGCGAGGGCATGGCCCTGGCCCAGTACGTAACCGCAATGGCCTATTCCAACGTGGGTCTGGGCATTGCCCACTCCATGGCTCACACCCTCGGCGCCCTGTATGACACCCCCCACGGCGTCGCCTGCGCCATGATGCTGCCCATCGTTATGGAGTTCAACCAGGATTACACCGGCGAGAAGTTCAAGGCCATCGCCGAGGCTCTCGGCACCGACACCACCGGGATGGATCAGAAGGCCTATCGGAAGGCCGCCATCGATGCGGTCCGTCAGCTCTCTGTGGACGTGGGCATCCCCACCAAGCTGGAGAAGCTGCGTGAAGAGGATCTGGAGTTCCTGGCCCAGTCCGCTGCTGCCGACGCCTGCACGCCGGGCAATCCCCGGGAAGCTTCCATTGACGACTATAAGGCAATGTTCCGCAAGCTGATGTAATACTGTCTCCTACTGAAAAATAACCTCCTTCGATTGTCGGGATGCGGTTGCCAAGCCTTTTCCCTTCAATCTCAGGAGGTTATTTTTTTCCGACATTTCGCCTCGGTTAACGAAAGCAAGCGCAAAGCCAACGCCTGCCGGAATTGATTCACGCTCCATATCGACACCTCTTTGGAGCAATGGTCAGGCAGCGGGGAAATCCCCGCTGCCAGTAAGAAGAATTACCGTTTGTTTTCCTGGCGACTCTGCTGATTCTGACAATTCTGCTGATTCTGACAATTCTGCTCATTCTGCCGATTCTTGCGATTCTGGTTGTCCATCTGATTCACCTCCTTTTCGCTTGTGAATAGTTTGCCTTGCCAGTGGTCAGGTTATACAACAAGCTGTCCGGTGCATAGGAAGCAACCGAACGTTCTTGATTCAAGAGCGTACACAGACTATTCTCGATTAGACTGAACACCCAGGAAGGTGCTGCCTTACGAACGAGGCAGCACCTTCCTGGGTGTTCAATCTAATCATGTTCAACAGCCGATTGATTGGTATGGCCGATATCTGAGCCAAACAGCTCCGTCCTCCAAGGCCTTCGCTTCTATGAGTTGAAAGCCCTTGGCCTCCCCACCGGGAAGGAAGCGGGAGCGGTCAAAGAGGGCTGACTCCGGCTCCGCGCTGACGGCGGGAGCAAGTACAATGCTCAGCTCGTCCATGCACCCCGCCTGCAGGAAGGACCAGTTCATGGCTCCACCGCCGGTGAGCATCAGCCTGTGGATTCCAAGACGTTCCAGCTTTTCAAGAAGCAAGGGCAGATCCAGCCGGCTTTGCCCGGCAAACAGATAAGCTATGCCATTTTTCTGCAAATAAGCAAGATAATCGTCGCTGACTGACTCGCACAGCACCTCTATCACCCGGGAAACCTCTCCCCGGCGGGTAACAGTGGGACCGCTCCAGGCCAGACTGCCTTCCGTATCCACGCAGACCACCGTATGCGTACTGTAGAAGCGGCGGATAAGATCGTCGTTCTTTCGGATGGCAAGGTGGCTGAAGAAGGAAGTCCAGCAGAACTCTTTGCAAAAGAAACCAGCCTTTTCAGACGCATGACGCAACTGCAGAATGCCAGTGCAGGCTGGAGCATCTGATCCTATGAAAAGAAGAACTCCAACACATTGACTGGCAGATAGGCATAATATCATTTTCAAGAAGCGTTTCTTCGGAAGCGCTTCTTTTTAACAGGGAGGGATCCTTTGAGCCTCCTGTCCCGTTTTTTCTTTTTTTCCATACCCATTCTCTCAGATCATATGGCCCATTTATGAGACACAAAAGCCGCCGGGGGAGAAATTTTTTGCGTTTTATTTTCCAGTTATTGCTCAAAGGGGCCGACATAAGAAGAGACGCCGGATAACCGGCGCCTCCCATAGAATCATGCTCTGAATTGTGTAGTGTTCAGATGGTTTTACGGAGTAACCGTAGTCCACTTCCCTTGCACGGTTTCGATACTAACCGGAACGTGATAGGCTTCTTCCAGCGCACGCTTGAGCTCACTTGTCTGCGCCGAAGTACAATTTGCAACTCTGATAATGATGCGGTTTGTCGTTTCGGAAACACAGTATTCCGTAATGGTATACCCCTTGTCCTCAAGATCTTTGGAAATGGCATCGGCCGTGTCGTTTAGTGTATTGTAAGAGTATTCCGCTTCCTTGAATACAAGAACCCCTGCGTACTGCGCAGCCCAGGTCTTGTATTTTTTCTGGGTTTCCTCGCTGACGTTAGTCAGCAGCAAGACCAGTTTGTCTCCTTCAATGTAGGAGCCAGCGTAATCGTCCGGGAACAGCGTATATCCAAGATCGTCATGGCCGAAGGCGCGTTCCAGGAGTTCATAGGCAGCAACTGCGTTTTCCTGCTCCAGAATCGCTTTTCGGTAGTAGAATTCATAGCCGCCGTCCGATTCGACAATACAGACGTTATCACCGGACGCGGTTTTATACTGACGCGCAGTTTTTCCGACCAGCTCCGGCTTGCTGGCAGTTGTGATTGTTCCCAGCGTAGCTCCAAGGCTGTCATCCGACACAATGCACATCGCTGCAAGCGTGTACACATCGGAATCCGGCGTACCCTCCGGCAGCAGACCGAAGCGAATAAAGTCCTCGTAGGTGAAGCGCTGATAGCGAGCATTCTGCTGTCCGTCCAGAATAAAACTGTCTTCGTCCAGATCAACTATGCCTGCGACAACTTCGGAACCATTCGGATCTGCTGCTGTGCGACTGCCAAACAGCCCCCATGCGCCAAAGCCTGCAATCAGGCAGAAGCAGGCCGCTGCGGCGATCCACCAGCCGTGTGGTTTTCTTTGGTTGTTTTCTGTTTTCGTCGTCTTTTCGCTCCGCGCAAGGACCTCGTCGTCCATGGCGTCCATACAGGAGAATAAATCATTTCGCGTCATCGTAAAATCCCTCCTTGGATAGGCGCTTTTTCAGCTTTTTTCGGGTGTGGCTCAGCACGACCATCACGTTGTTTTCTGTCATGCCGTAGCGCTCGGCAATCGAGGAAACGGAATCCAGGAAAAAGTACCGCCGGGCAAAGACGCTTCCCTCCCGTTCCGGCAGGCTTCGCGCAAAATCGCGGATGCAGGCGCGGAGCTCCCGCAAAAACACTTCGCTCTCCACATCGGTCTCGCTCTCCAGACATTCCGCCAGCTCGTCCAGCACAAGGGCGGTCTCGTGGCCGCTGCGCTTTACGGCGGACTGCGATTTCCAGCGGTTGAAGGAAAGATTTCGGGTAATCCGTGCCAGAAAGTGTTTCAAGGACTGCGGCCGCTGCGGCGGGATCGCGTTCCAGGCTTGGAGCCAGGTATCGTTAACACATTCCTCGGCGTCCTCCCGATTGTGCAGGATGTTTTCAGCAATTAAGCGGCAATAGCTTCCGTATTTTTCCTCTGAGGCCAAAATGGCGTCGCTGTTCTTTTTCCAGTAGAGCTCTACAATCCGGCTATCCTCCATTTGGCTGCCTCCTTTCCTTGAAATCAAAGGCCTTCACCCTATAAGACAACAAATCGAGGTAAAACCTTAAACAGGTAGATTGATTATTTTTCATTCTATCAGTTTTCCTGGCAATTACAACAGAAACAGCTTGTCACGTTTTTTGAAATTGCCTTGTCCCGCGATTCGCCGGTTTTTTGAAAAATCTGACATAACCATATCAGAGGGAGCACGACCCGAAGCGCGCCGGGTCCTGCTCCCTACTTTTTATGAGGAGGTTATGTTATGAGAGATTCACAGCTGCATCCGGTACAACAAGGCCGGCCGCCGGGTCTGGGGCTATGAGGGGCTTGCGGCATTGGTGATTCCCGGTATAGGGGGAGTATACGGCGGTTCCTCGCGTACATACGTACAAGACGAGCTGCCGTACTGAGAAGCGGTATGTATGTACACAGAAAATAACCCTTGAACACAAAAGGACCGTCCCCGTGTGTTTGGTGGATTATTTTGGTATAATACCTATATGATCTGCAACCAAAACAGAAAAAATGGTAGTAGATAGATAAAAGACCTTTTTGTTCGACAAAGGAAGTGAGCAAATGGAGGACCGGCAGATCGTGGAGCTGTTCTGGCAGAGAAATGAGGCTGCGATTGCAGAGACTCAGAAAAAATATGGGAGCTATTGCCGTTCCATCGCCGGAAATATTCTTTCCCAGGATGAGGATGTGAAGGAGGTTATCAATGACGCCTACCTTGGTACGTGGAACGCAATCCCGCCGCATCGACCGGAAAACCTGTCAACGTTTCTCGGCAAAATTGTACGAAGGCTTGCCATGAAAAAGCTTCGGTACCTGACCGCCGAAAAACGGGTCAGCAATGAGGCTGCTGTTTCGATTGAGGAGCTGGAAAGCTGTATTCCGTCGCCCCTGCGGGCTGAAGCGCACCTCGAAAAAGCAGAATTAACGGAATCTATCAATCGTTTTCTGGATACGTTGAAGCCGGAAGAACGCCGCATCTTTCTACGGCGGTACTGGTTCTGCGACCCGATTCCATCCATTTGTTCGCAATACGGATTTCGTCAAAGCAAGGTAAAATCCATGCTCCTGCGGACAAGAAAGAAGCTTGCGTCATGGCTGCGGAAGGAGGGATTTCTATGAATTCGTGGTTCCTATCGGACGCGCTCGGAGACATTCGGGATTCGTTTCTGCAAGAAGCCTCGGAGCCTCCCGAAAAGAAAAAAACCTCGTTCGGAAGGTGGGCAGTGGTCGCCGCATGCCTTTGCCTGGCTGCTGCCGTAGGACTCTTTCTCATCCTTGCCGACAGACAGAGCTCGTCCGGGACTCCGCAAGGATCTATCTCCCTGGCGGAGCATCCGTCGCAGTCGGAGTATACAGTCCAGCCGTCCTCGGAAGGCCATCATTCACAACATCCCGGGGATGAAGCGGCGGTGATCCGTTATGCCGGGATGCAGTACCAAATCGTGCTGACATCGGCGACTACGGCGCCTAGGGACAGCTGGATCGAAGTCGGAACCGTTCAGTCCGCCGCGGAAGGCGGACAGGCCCCAACGGCTGACCTCCAGACAAACCGGGCGGAGTACGTCGGCTGCCGGCTGTACCAGGACCCGGCGAATCCGGAAGAGCTGTGGATAGAGGTTGACGGTCACTATGAGCAGTTCCATGCGCTGTGGGAAACAACCTATTCTGAGCCATGGATCTGGTATCATCGGCTCTATCGGCAAAAGGACGTCTATTGCACGCTGGACGTCAACACGCAGAGCAGAAAAGAGGCGCTTCCGCAGGACGCTGAGGAACTGGGGCGTCTGCGTTTTGCCCCGGATCAGCGGTACCCCTCGGAGGAGCTGGAAACAAGCTTTGATCTGTTGGACGGAAAAAGCGTGTGGTACAGTGCGTCACAGGACTGCCTTTTTGTGGAATTGCCGCCCGGTGAAGATCCTTACAGTGATACGCCGAGCCGGAGCAGCATTTGGCGTTTTTGCCCGGCAGAGCCTGAGAAGTAAAAAGAAACGTCTAGGAGCAAACGAAACAGAAAGGTTGAAGACAGCATGAAAAAACACATTTTCATTTGGCTTCTGTTGATTGCCTGTCTGACGTCGGGATGTCATTTCGGCGCTTCCCGAACCGACGCCGCGTCACAGCCGGCGGAAGTCCGAGCAGAAACCACGGGCAGTTGGACAGAAACAACGGAACACGGTCAAACAACCGAAAGGCTCCCGATTGGCAAAAATGCACCGCAGTTTTTGCCGCTCTGCGAAGACGCATTCCTGGTGCAGCCGAATTTTGATCTGGATTTGTATCTGAATGAACTGGGCGGAAGCGGATTTGTGCATTTTGAGATTCTTTCCAAGGGGCAGTTGAATCCTGAAAATATCTCGCTGACGTTTCCGGAACTGGATGGTTATGAGGCAAAGACGGAAATCGACGAACTGTGTTTCGACGGGAGGGTTCACGGAGGCTTGCAGGATCTGAGCGGAAGGGAGTATATCGGTTCCGACGAAGTCTTCTCCTATCCTCTGTTTCTTTGTTATCAGAACACGGATTGGTCCGGGATTGCGGAGCTCGCTGAGGCGGTCCGGCGAAGCGAAGCGGAAGTGGAGCTGTTGCGAAAACAAGGCGGGGATACAGCGGCGCTCCATACGGCTGAGGCAGCCTTGGAATCAGCCGAGCATGCGTATTTTGACGGGATCTATGCGGAGAAGGACGCATACACCGCACTGTCTCCCGAGAGACTGCCGCAATTTTATTACTACTCAGTAAATGTAGATTTTCTCCCAATCGGAGCAGCGGAGGACGAAATGGTTCAGTTCGGAGAACTCCGGGTCGGAACAGAGACCTATTCTTTCTCTCTCGGAAGGATTCGTCTGCAGCCGGACACACCAGTTGCCTCCGCGTCAATCGGGCAAGAGATGGAATATGCTTCTTTTTCCTCCGGGTGGGAGTACCGGCATTGCGGCGCAGAAAACGGACTGCGGATGGATGGCGCCTTTCTCCTGTTCCCGTCACCGGACCCTGTGGAAATCACTCTGGAAGGCTTTCATTTCTTCCGGGCGGACTCCGGCGCATCGGATTTTCACATTTGGCTGGGAAACGGGATGGATTTCTCCTGGGACGGCCGGTCCCCGCTGGCAGTTTCCACGGGAGAGGAGTTTCGGATGGAGCTGTACATGACGAACCCGAATCTTCTGACGCCTTATGCCGACTTTCTCGATTTCGGGATTCTGGACTATCGCTGTGACGGTCAGGAGGGGAGCTTTGTGATTCCAATGATCATACATTATCACAGGACACCCTATGAGCTCTATGCCGAGTGCTTTGACGGAGTTGATCTGGAGGGCTACTACGAGGCGTTCTACGCCAGATATCCTGACGCGAAAGGGAACGGCATGCAATGAAGACTGTGTTTGCCCATGCCTTGCGGATGGTGCGCCGCAATCTGCGCAGCTACCGTCTGTTGTCCGTCACCATCGTACTGTCCTTTTCCGCGTTGCTGGGCTATATGCTGGTAACAGATTCCAACATCTATAATCAGTATAAAACGCTGTTCTGTCAGGACCCAAATCTTCTGACGGTCTGGAATTGCCCGGTCTCAGAGACCGCCCTGCTGGACCGCTATGAGAAAAAAGCAAAGGCGCTTGATCCGGCGCTGTTTTCCTGCCGGTCCTATGACTGCCTGTGCAAGCTGGGCGGCCTCTATCAGACGGAGGACGGACGAAAGGTTTCCCTGGACACTGTCATGGTACACAGCGTTCCTATCTGGTCCCTGTGGGATCGGACCAACAACGTCACAATTCAATGGTTGGATCGTGGAAACCATGACGGCGTTTCGCTGCTCCCGGGGCAGGCACTGATTACCGATCAGATATACTATGCCTTAGGGCTGGACAAGACGGAATCCCCGGAGCTCCGGGTGAATCTTGAAAATCCGGCTACAAGCGCAGGACAGACCCACGACCTTCGGCTCCAAATCGTCGGGCTGATCCCGTCTCCGGAGGGCAGCGTGCTGGAATTTCGGGAAGACGGCATCCCGACCCAGCGATACGCCGGAACCGAATTGGTGCTGTCCTTCACCGACTGGAACCCGGGAGCAGCGCCGGAGCTGATTTGGTTTGTGACGGAGGAGCTGTATTCCCAAAAGCCGCTGGAGGTGCTGGAGCTCTCCAGACAGATGCTGCCGGGCAGAACCGCACGCTCCGCAGCGCAGCAACAGCAGGACGCTCTGAAGGTCATTCGCACGGAGAAGAAGACAAAGGCCTATATTGCCATGGCTCTGTTCATCCTGCTGGGGATCAATCTCTATTCCAGCTTTGCCAACGCCCTCAATGAACGGAAATTTGAAATTGGGGTAAAACGAGCCATCGGCGCAGCGAAATGGTCCATTGTGCGGCAGTTCCTCTATGAGAGCCTTTGCCTCATGCTGGCGAATATTCTGGTATCCGTCTGGCTGGTCACAGCCGGGCTGATTGCATTCAAATATGTCCGGGAACATTTACCTGTGGAGTCCAGGCTGTATTGCGCAAACTGGGTCATTGATTTCAGCCCATACTCCCTTGCCATGTCCGCTGTCTGCGCGGCGGGGCTGACGCTGGTATTCAGCCTGATCTTTGCCTGGCGCTCGACGCAGGTGGAGATTGTACGCTATCTCAAGGCAGAATAGGAGAAACAGTATGAAAATCATAAAAAAGCTGCTGCAGGGTCTGTTTTGGCTGGTGATCCTCGCACTTCTGGTCGCCCCGCTCGGTCTCATCTGGAAAATTTCCGGTGAAGAGATGAAAGCATACGAGCCCCCTGTACCGCCCACGCTGAAGCAGACAGCCTACGGTGAGCTCATGCAGGCCCATCGCTGGGATGTGGCGGATTATCTGACGGTCAGCGGCACCTGGGTGAGCGACGAGCTTGTCTATCAGGAATTGGATTGCTGGAACCCTTGGATCATTCGTTGGCGTGTGGAGCCCGGCGCGGAAATCCAGGAGGGTCAGATTCTCGGAACCTATATGGACAAGGACGTCGTCGCGAAACACAGCGGAATTCTGCTGGAGATCAACGCATCCTCCGGTGAAAACGCGTATTTGTGCATCCAAGATCTGGAGGCCGACGCTCTGGAATGCCGGATGGACAAGGATACCCTCGGAAAGCTGAAAAACGCGCGGGAACTGCGCACAGAGGAAGGAAATGCTGTATCTCTTGCTTTTGCTTCCCGTGTCCCGGACGGAAACGGCGCCTATACGGTGCGGCTGAACGTAGAGGGGACTGCGCATATCCTTGGTGAGACAGAAAAGAATTTGGTCCTGTTAACCGGACAGGTTTACCGGGATGCTCTGGTTTTGGACGCGCGCTGTGTTTATCAAAAACAGCCCGGCGCGTCGGAGCCCTGGTATGCGCGGAAGGTGCAGGCCGACGGAACGCTGCTGGGTGAGATAGAGATCAAAATCGGATTTCGAATCGGGAATCTGGTCTGCGTCAGCGGCGTTTCGGAGGGCGAATGGTTTGACAGCGGCTATCAGGCCGTTGTCCAAAGCGCATATGGAAGCGGGGCTGTGGACAATGAATGAGCTCCGTCTGAAGGTCAGCAGCCTGCAAAAAGCCTATGCAAGGCCGGTTCTTACCGATATCAACCTGGAGCTGACAAATGACAGCTATGTGACGATTGTGGGAAAATCCGGCTCCGGGAAATCCACACTGTTGAATATTCTCGGCCTGGTGGAGGATTATGACGGCGGGGAATATCGGTTTCAGGGCAAAAAAATCCGCCGCGGAACGGACTATTCCCGACTGCGGCTGGAAAACATCGGCTTTATCTTTCAAAGCTATAACATGATCCCCACGCTGTCCTGCAAGGAAAACATTCTTCTGCCGACGCTGTACGGAAAACGCGGCAGCGGACGGAACCTGAATGATCTGGTGGAACTGCTGGAGCTGGGACCGCTGCTTTCTCAACGGGTAACCACGCTCTCGGGCGGCGAAAAACAGCGCGTCGCCATTGCCCGTGCGTTGATCCTGGACCCCTGCCTGATCCTGGCCGATGAACCCACCGGCAATCTCGACCCGAAAAACCGCGATATCATCATAGATTTGCTGCGAGCCGAACACGAAAAAGGCCGGGCTGTCCTGATGATCACCCACGACATGGAGATTGCCGGAAATGCCAAGTCTGTGTATCTTCTTGAAACCGGAAGATTAAAACCTGTGACTTGAAACGCAATACGGATGATTGCACGCCCCGGGAAATTGCAAAAATGCAATTTCCCGGGGCAGCTTTTTTGTTTTCTTGCAATTTTGCGGGATTTTTGGCCCGTATCCATTTTCCTCCGAATAATCAAGCAGATGGAAAATCATCGAGTTTGAGAAAGGTGGAAAGCGATATGAAAAAACAATATAGGCATAATTTAAGGCGTTTGTATGGATACATACGTACACTGCGGCCGCCCTGATGAGATTGCTGCGGCATAGCGACAGGTATGTATGTACGTGGAAAATAACCCTTGTACCCGCTTATACGGAAATCATCTCGCCAGCCTAAACGCCCACCCGGATTCTCCCGATTTAGAGGCCCGCAAATTCAGAGCCAAATACCGGTTGACGCAACGGATTGCGGGAACGGAGAAAACCCGCAAACGCAGGCGTAGCAAGCGTTTGCGGGTTTCAACTGCGGGCCCCCATCGAAGCACACTTCGATGGGGTGAAGGAGGAGCTGCGGAGCACAGATGAAGAAAACCCAGCTCTTACGAAACTGGGTTTTCTGAGCCGTGCAGAGCATGCTCCGACGTGGTGCCGGTAGCCGGAGTCGAACCGGCACGGTGTCGCCACCGGTGGATTTTGAGTCCACTACGTCTACCAATTCCATCATACCGGCACATTATGATTTTCGATGAAACCTCCAAAAAACGGTCTCTGGAAATCGGAGGCCCATTTAGGAGGCCCATCGGAAATTCCAAAAAAATTAAAAGCGAAAAAGTCCAGTAAAATCAAGGGTTTGCGAGTTCAAAGGCCGGCACTGACGAATCGGATTTTGAGTCCACTACGTCTACCAATTCCATCATACCGGCAGGTGCGGGCATATTATAATACAGCGGGCTCGGAAATGCAAGCATTTCTTTTCTCTCCGCCGGATTTCCATGAACGAATCGTTCGAGCGGGCAATTTATACCGTTCAGGTCAAAGCGTTGCGGATATACTCATTTACCTGAGAGGGATGAATCTCCAACGCGCCGGCAAACTCGTCATACAGCAGGCGCTGCGCCTCCCGCAGATAGGCTTCGTCCGCCACATGCAGGGTTTTCCCGATGGACTGACGACGCTCCTTATGCTCCATCAGGGTCTTGATCAGCACAACCAGGTCACTGCACCGATTGCTGCGCAGCAGATTATCAAACTGCGTCTTTCGCTGCTGCGGATCGTCCTCCCAGGCTGTCGTGACCTCCGGCATCTGCCGGATCAGCTCCTCGACCTCCTGCTTGCTCAGAACCGCCCGCATTTTGCCCACAAGCTGCGGGTTATCAACCGGAACATAAATCAGAGAAGCGTTCTGGTACACCGGCTTCAGGACATAGTACTGCTCTCTCGTTCTTCCAAAGCGCATGGTTTTGATCTCTTGAACGAGGCAGACGCCGCTGCCGCCGTAATGGATCTTGTCGTTGACCTTGAACATGACCCGCTCCTTTCCCCGACTCAGGTTCTGCTGCCGCTCCTCCCTAATAAATAAATTATAGCACAAAAAATCAAAAAAAGGAAGGGAAAAAGAAAACTTTTTTCTGAAAAAAGCTTGTTATTCTACCGGAAATCCTGTAAAATAGGGACGCCTCGGGAATGGCTGCAGGCGATTCCGCGCTTCCCGATGGCTGTTCATTTTATGACAAAGGATGGATTATCATGCAGTGGCTGGAGCTCACCATCGAATCTGCCTCGGAGGGCATTGACCTTCTGGAGGCCGCCCTGACGCTGAACGGTTTTGACAGCTTCATCATCGACGATGAGGCCGAATTTCATACTTTTTTGGAGACCAACCGGGATTATTGGGATATTGTAGACGAGGATCTGGAGAAAAGTCTCGACGGCGTTTCCCGCATCCGCCTGTATTTGGAGGACAAGGCCGACGCCATGGAGGAGATTGCCCGGCTCCGGGCCCTGCTCCGGGAGCTGCCCCAGCAGTTTCCCGACGCTAAGCTCGGCACGCTTGCCGTTTCCATGGCCAACGTGAAGGATGAGGACTGGGAAAACAACTGGAAGCAGTATTATCAGCCCATTCCCATCGGAAGCCGCCTGCTGGTGACTCCCATGTGGATGGAGCCGGACCGCTCTGCCGGGCGGATTCCCGTGCTGCTGGATCCGGGTATGATTTTCGGCACCGGCGCCCATGCCTCCACCCAGATGTGCATGCTCCGGCTGGAGGAGCATGTGCGGGGCGGCGAGCAGGTTCTGGATCTGGGCAGCGGCAGCGGCATTCTCTCCATTACCGCGTTGCTGCTGGGCGCCGACCACGCTACCGGCGTGGACGTGGATCCCAAGGCAGAGGACATTGCCCGGGCCAACGCCGCCATCAACGGTCTGCTCAGCGACCGGTTCACCGCCGTCACCGGAAACGTGATCACCGGGCAGGCGGAACTGGAGGACCTTTTCTCCAAAACCTACGATATTATCTGCATGAATATCTTCGCAGACGTCATCATTCCGATGGCCGCCGTGTTGCCCCGGTTTATGCATGAAAACACGCTTGTGATCTGCTCCGGCGTGCTGGAAAACCGATACGAAGAGGTCCGCAGCGCCATTGAGGCGGCCGGGCTCCGGATTCAGCAGCTGCAAACCATGAATGATTGGTGCTGCTTCACCGCCGTAAAGGGGGGCTGAGCTTGCGATCTCTATCCTATCGCACAGTTCGGCGGCTTCGGAAGCTTGGAATCGTGTTGGCCTGCTGCCTGGCGATGCTGATTCTGATCGGGATCCTGGTGGCTGTTTATCTGGGGCGCTTTGTTGTATACACCCCCGACGGCGCTTATCTGGATTTCGGCAGGAACACCGCGAAGCAGGCGGAAGGCACGCTCCAGCCGGTACAAAATCCCACCCTGGTGGAGGATGTGACAATCGAATATGCCGATCCGAACGTGTCCACCGATACCACAGAGCTGGTCAGCGGGTATTACATCGACTATGATATGCTGCAAAATCCGGACGCAGTGCTGGCCGCGCTCCGGGAGCTAAACACCCCCTGCACGGTGATGATTGATCTCAAAAACGGAAACGGATCCTTTTACTATTCGTCACAGATCGACGGCGCAAAGCAGGCAGACGTGGACATCAACACCATGAACGCCATTATCTCCTACCTGAAAAACCACGGCTTCACCATGGTTGCCCGGGTAAAGACCTTCACGGACACCAATTTTGCCCTGGAGCATCTGAACTGCGGCCTTGCCATTAAGGGCGGCGCCCTCTGGATGGGCAAGGGCTGCTACTGGCTGGATCCCGATAATCCCACCGTGGTCTTCTATCTCAAGCAGATCGCGCGGGAGCTGGCGGGCAAGGGCTTCAAGGAGATCGTTTTTGACGACTTCTACTTTCCTTCCAGCAACCAGATCGTCTATTCCTCCGATAAGAGCCGGACGAGACTGATCGCGGACACAGCCCAGGATCTGCTGAATTTCTTCGCCAGCAGCAACATTACCATCTCCTTCGGCAATCCTGCCACCGACATTGATTTCACCGGGAGCTCCCACGTCTATATCTCCGACGTTACCGGTTCCGGCGTCAGCAAAACCATCGACGGCTTCTCCCAGCTGGAGGATCCCACCGCGCAGATCGTCTTCCTTACCGGCTCCAAGGACAACCGGTTTGACGGCTATCAGGTGCTGCGGCCGCTGCTGAGCAAGCTGGTCAGCTGATTGCTGGTCGTACTGCACGGAACAAACGCAAGGCAGGACGCCCCTTTTGAGGCGTCCTGCCTTGCGTTTACAGCGTTCCCTTTTTTGTCTGTTCCTGAAGGCCCTCCAAGATGCGGCAGGCCAGACGTTCCCCGTTTCCCGCCCCGGCAAAGCTGTTGTGGGGCGTCAGGATCAGGTTTTCCAGGTCCCAAAGGGGGCTGTCCGCCGGCAGGGGCTCCGTTTCAAACACGTCCAGCACAGCGCCCGACAGGGCTCCGGACCGCAGGGCTTCACAGACCGCCGCCTCATCCACCACCGGACCTCTGGCGATATTGACCAGAATGGCTCCGGGCTTCAGCAGCGTCAGCCGGGCCCCGTCGATAATCCCCCGGGTCTCCGCTGTCAGCGGCAGACACAGGATCAGCACGTCCACCGAGGGCAGTATGGCATCCAGGTCGGAGAGCGGCAGCATCCGGTCGTACCGTTCATCCGCCCGTGGAAACAGATCCACCCCGAGGATCCGGCAGCCCATGGCCCGGAATCGGGCGGCGCATTCGCTGCCCACGCTGCCGCAGCCCAGAATCGCCACGGTTTTCCCGAACAGCTCTCCCAGCCCCCGGTTCTTCTCCCAGAGATGTCTGCTTTGGTTTCTGCGGAAAAAGGCTGCCTGTTTGCAGAGCTGCAGCACCCCGCAGAGGGCAAACTCCGCCATCGGGACGCTGTAGACCCCTCTGGCGTTCCGCAGCTCGATCCCCTTGGCCCGGATTTCCTCCAGCGGCACCCGGTCAAGGCCCGCGCTGGTCAGCTGGATCCAACGAAGCTTCGGAAACGCCGAAAGCGGATGATGCAAAAACAGCCCGTTGCAGATAATTCCCTCCACCCAGGCCGGATCGCAGGGCAGCGGGTCCTGCTCCTGCCTCAGAAAGGCTATTTTGTGACCCAGGGCTTCGATTTCCGGAAAATGGTTCTCCGCTTCGACCCAGGCGCCGGTAATCAACAGGTTCATCGTAGGTCCTCCCTTCCCGCTCCGTTCCGGCGGAGCGTTCGGTCTTGTCTCATTGTACTACAGCCGTGCAAAAAACGCAAGGCACGTTTTTGCCCTGTACCGGACTCCAGGCTTCCCCGGAACAGATTGATTTTTCGGAGAAAATGTAGTATGATTGCGGCAGAGAATTGCTGAATTCGTTGGGAGGTAACGCTGTGGATCTTGTCTTGAACGGGTTGATTGCCGGCATCATGCTGCTTCTCGTCATCAGGTTTTCCCGGAAGGACGGCAAATGGACGACGGAGATCGTCAAGCAGGCCTTCTGTTTCTTTACCGTGCAGAGCAATGCGCTCTGCGCCGTTTCCGCCCTGCTGCTTTGCATATTCCCCCACGCCGGCTGGGCCTGGACCCTGAAGTACGTCGGCACCGCAGCCGTCACCGTAACCATGCTGACGGTTCTGTTCTTCCTGGGGCCTGTCATCGGATATCGAAGACTTCTGAGCGGCTCGGATCTGATCATGCACCTGATCAATCCGGTGCTGGCGCTGGTGTCCTTCTGTGTATTTGAGCGCAGGGGGCTCACCTTCGGTTGGGCCATGCTGGGCTTGCTGTCTGTGGTGCTCTACGCCATGCTCTACGGCTGGAAGGTGCTGCTCTGCCCGCAGGAACGGCGCTGGGAGGATTTCTATGGCTTTAACAAAGGCGGCAAATGGTATCTCTCCTTCATTCTGATGCTGCTGGGAACCTTCCTGGTCTGTCTCGGTTTGATGGGAATTCAAAATCTGTAAGAGATTCAGGTGGGCTGCAAGATCGTTGCAGCCCACCCAAGCTTTTCTCAGCCCACGGCAAAGGGCATATACTCTACAGGCGCTTCCTCGGAAACGGGAACCGATACGATCTCAATGGCGGTCAGGATCTGCTCCGCCTTCTCCACCAGGCTATCCTCCGCAGGCAGGATGGCGTAATTCGATTCCGGATCCATGTCTGTACAGTTGATCCAGATGCTCAGCATAACCCGATACTCCGGTACGTAGATCTCCACGGCTGTATCGCCGCTGCGGCTATGCACCCAACGGGCTTCGTAACCGCCGAGGGTTCCTGTCTTGTAGATCTCTCCGTACTCAACACGAGCGGAATCATAGAAGCGATCCAGGTCCTGCGTGATGGTCACAGACATGTGGACGTGCTCTGTCTCGTCAAAACGAATGATCGACGCCCCGGTCCATGCCTCCGACAGCGCCTGCTCCGGATTCAACAGCGTCGCGTTCACCACGCTCCAGTCGTCCGCCAGGGAGTGATGGTGGTCGACGGTCATATCCTCGGGGATCCAGCCCAGGCGCATACCGTAATACACCACGGTTTTCGGAGGAGTTACGGGGATCCCGGAGTCCTGGAAGATGATATCTCCCGCAGCCTGCTCCGCCTCGGCAAAGCTGACCGTGCTGGAGATGGCCGCAATGCAGCCAAGATCCTCGTTCACCCGGAACAGGCAGTACTCTGTCCGGTTATACTCCGGATGGGAGATTTTCAGCCAGACCGTATCCATTCCGTTCAGCTTTTCCTGCTTGACAAATTCCGTCTGGCAGCGGGTATAGTAGGTTCGGTAGTCTGTCCGTTCGTTGTCCAGGATTTCGATGCACAGCAGCGGGCAGTCGGGATCCAACAGATCGGCAGCCCGATAATAGCGCTGATAGAGGCCTCCCGGCAGCATCCGGCACTCCAGGGAGGCCTTGTCGGTCTGATAGGAATCCGGCAGCCGGAAGCCGATACGGGTATCTCCCTTTGGGGCCTCAAAGTCCAGCACGCCCTGGGCAGAGGGCAGCTCCCATTCGGAACCGATCCGCTCCGGATCGGTGTTGACCGGGTCTACGATCCGATCCCCGCTGCCGAGGGAGAACCAATGCAGCTCGGCGGCGGCAAAGACGCCGCCGGACAGCAGCG
Source organism: Oscillospiraceae bacterium (assembly GCA_902767915.1). Taxonomy (GTDB): domain Bacteria; phylum Bacillota; class Clostridia; order Oscillospirales; family Oscillospiraceae; genus JAFRPC01. Next base: position 20,703 of record CACXJE010000004.1, read on the forward strand.
CCACAGCCAGGGCTGCCGCCGCAAGAACGGTCCCGAGCCGGACCGAAGGGCGGGCTTTCTTCTTTGTGTTTGCGGCCTCCATGGCCTGGGCCACCGCTGAGGGCGACGGCTCCAGCCAGGAAAACGCGGTTTGATAGGATTCACGATTCATGGTCCATTTCCTCCTTTAATCGGACGCGAAGGGTTTCTCTTGCCCGGGCCAGCCGCTTTTTCACCGCATTCTCGGAGATATGCAGCAGGTCCGCGATCTCCCGGACGGGAAGTTCTTCATAGTAGTAAAGGTGCACCACGGTGCGTTGGTTCTTGGGCAGCTGCATCACAACGTAGATCAGGTCCTGCTGCCTGGAAAAGCTCGGCGCGGCGCAGAGCTCCTCCAGCTCCTCGTAGCTCACGGTATCCCGCCGGAACCGCAGCAGGCTCCGGGCTTCGTTTACAGTCACCCGGGTCAGCCATTTGTCCACATGCTCCCGGTCTGTCAGCTTGTCCCGATGCTTCCACAGCTTCAGAAACACGTTCTGCATCACGTCCTCCGCGTCTGCCCGCTGCCGGGTGAAGGAGAGGGCGATCAGAAACACTCGCTGACTGTTGCTGCGCACGGCCTCTGTATAGGCTTGTTCTGTCAAGGGATCACCACCTGTCGGGTTGTCGCTTCGCCGCCCGGCGCCGGCAGCCGGGAGGCAAAACGGGAAAGGTCCTTTCACTATGATAACGCTTCAGCGCCGTAAAAGGTGCCGGACCGAAATTAATTTTTTATGCAAAGACAGCCGTCCGGGGCGGACGGCTGTCTTTGTACGTTCCTTTATCCATCTGTCAGGGAAAAGCTCAGGTCAAGCAGCTCCCGGACGGTTTGCGCCGGGGCGGTCCCGTCCAGCAGGACGCCCAGCCAATGGGTCTTGTTCATGTGCCAGGCCCGGACGATCCCGGGCTGCCCCAGATAGGAGCCCCCCAGAATCGGCCCTGTCTTGACGTCCAGCAGGAAGGTCCTCCCCGCCTCCGGCAGACCCAGGCTCTTTCTGTCCGTTTCCAGCACAACGCCGAACCATTTCCGGTTCGACCGGTGGCGAAACACGAAGGCCTCCGGGTAATCGGCCCAGAGATGCTCCGGAGATACCCCATAGGTTTCCCGTACATAATCAACCAGCGCGGCAGGGTTCATGCTTGCTCCTCCGTAATCACCTCGGACATCCGCACATCCAGCTCCGTCACCGGGATATCCGGGCAGAGCATTTTCCCGAAGCAGAGGCACACGGTCTTTTCGCTGTTGCCGGCCAGGAACCGGTCATAATAGCCCGCCCCGTGGCCCAGCCGTTTGCCGTCCGGGGAGGCGGAAAGGCAGGGGGTCAGAATCAGATCCGCCTCATCGGCGGTGATGGTTTCCTCGCAGCATCGGGGCTCCGGGATCCCGTATGCGCCGGGCTCCAGGTCCGTGACGTCATAAATCCGCACCGCCAGCATCTCGTGCTTGCCGATGCATTTCGGCACATACACCGCCTTGCCCTCCGCCAGGGCCCGGGCCACGATCCGATCCGTGGCTGGCTCCTTCGGGGTGTGCAGGTACATGAAGATCCGGTTTGCCTCCCGGTATCGGGGGGACGCCAGGACCTTATCCTGGATCACCGCGTTTGCTTCGCTGATATACGCCTCTGTCAGCTCCCGCTGCCGCAGACGCATCTGCTTGTGCAGGGCAGCTTTTTCCCGGCGAATCTCCTCGTTTTCCGGCAGATTATGTTGTTCTTCCATGGTTCTTCTCCGTTTCACTTTGGTTTCTTTCGCTGCTTCAGAATTTCCCCGATGATGCTCCGCTGGACCCGATTGGGCAGGGCGTTCAGCATCAGCAGCAGCGGATTTCGGTTGATGGAATAGACGTCTCTGGGCCGGTCGCAGTTCAGCGCCCGCTCTGCCAAAGCCGCCACCTGCTCCGGCGGAATCTTGCGGGCCTCCACCCGGTTGACGATCCGCCGGAAGCGTTCCGCGTTCGGCGCAAAGTGCTTCGTCCGGGCACAGAAGGCCTCCAGCTTCTCGGTGGAAACGTCCAGCAGCTTCGTGTCCACGGCCCCGGGCCGCAGGACGATGACCCGGATCCCCAGCAGCTGCAGCTCCATCCGCAGAGAGGAGGCGTAGGCGTCCAGGGCGGTCTTTGTGATGGCGTAAATTCCGGTGAAGGGCAGCGGGTCCAGCGGGGCGAGCTCGCTGGTGGTGATCACGATCCGGGCCTTGGGCGCCAGCAGGGGCAGAAAGGTCCGGTTCACCCGATAGACCGCGTCCAGGTTCACCGCGAAGATCCGCTTCCAGGCTTCCTCCTCCATCTCCACCAGGGAGTTCAGGTCATAGAGGCCCGCCATGTGGAGGATACCCCGCAGCCGGATCCCCCCATCCCGCATCGTTTCAAAGGCCCGCCGCACCGAAGCAGGGTCCGTCAGGTCCGTCTGCAGGAAGCGCAGGCCTGCCACCGGCGGCTCCGGCTGCCGGAGATCCAGCCCATAGACCGTTTCCCCGGCCTGCAGCAGCTTTTTCACTGCCGCCAGCCCCATTCCGCCGGCAGCGCCGGTAATCAGTACCGCGCCCACCGTCAGAAGGCTCGCAGGACACGCACAGCCCCGGCCACAGCCTCCCGGAAGCGATCGAAGTCCTCCGGAACGCCTACCACGCTGCCGTAGTGGATGGGGATCACCGCCTGGGGCCGCATTTGCTTCACAAGGGCCGCCGCCTCCAGGGCGTCCATGGTGTACTTCCCGCCGATGGGCAGCATGGCAACGTCGCACCGTACCGCTGCCGCCTCCTCGGTGGCGTCCGTATCCCCGGCAACGTAGAGCCGCAGGCCGTTGAGCTGCAGCACATAGCCCACCCAGCCGTTTTTTCTGGGATGGAACTGTTTGTTCAGGTTATAGGCGGGCACGGCCTCGAAGGCGATCCCCGCCGCTGCGCCGGGTTTTCCGGGTTCTGCGATCACTGTGCAGCGGTTCCCGATCTGGGCCGCCGCTGCCTTTGCGGTGCTCTGCGGCAGGACAAACACCGTTGTCTCCTTCAGAACCTTCTCAACGTCCTCGGGAGAATAATGGTCAAAATGGTCGTGGGTCAAAAAAATCAAGTCCGCATCGTGGGGCGCAGCCTGCAATTTGAACGGGTCGATGTAGAGAACCTTCCCCTCCGCTTCCACACGGACGGAGCTGTGGGCATTGACGGTGATTCCCCGCAGCAGGGCTTCCGGGTTTTCCATGGTCTTTCCTCCTTTTCTGTGGACAATCGCACTTGCGATTCTTGCTGTAATCTATTATAATCATAACACAGGCAGCAAAAGATTTCCACCTTATTTTCAAAAAAGGGTTGAGTTTATGCATTACGCCGTTTCTGACATTCACGGCTGCTATGAGTTGTTTTCGGAGCTGCTTCGGAAGATCTCCTTCACCGAAGCGGACACGCTGTTCTTTCTGGGGGACGCGGCGGATCGGGGCCCGGATGGGATCCGGGTGATTCAGGATCTGATGGATCGGCCAAACGTGATCTGTCTGCTGGGCAACCACGAGGACATGTTCCGGAAGGTGGCGAAATGCCACGGAAAAGCCCTGAACGAGGACGAACAGAACGCCTATGACCGCACGTTCCGGAACTGGACGGAGCGCAACGGCGGGCGCATCACCTGGGAGGCATATCTGCAGCTGCCGAGGCCCCGACAGGAAGCCGTTCTTGCCTGGATCGAAGCGCTTCCCACTTTCTACGAAATCGCGCTGAACGGCAGAGCCTTTCTGCTGGCCCACGCAGGTGTCGGCGTCTACGAGCCGGAAAAGGCGCTCTCCGACTGTGTTTTGCACGATTTCATCTGGGAGCGGATGGATTATGACCGGGTCTATTATCAGAACAAGCTGCTGGTTACCGGGCATACACCGACCTTTTTCATCGACCCCGCCTGCGCGGGCAGGATCCTGCAGCGGAACAATCATATCGTCATCGACTGCGGGGCAGTCTATCAGGGCACCCTGGGCTGTATCTGTCTGGAGACGCTGGAAACCTTCTATGTGTCGGAAAAAGCCGATCATTCGATGGTATGAAACAGCTGCCGCGCTTGAAATTATAATCCTTCCTGTGAATCATAATCATATACGGAAATTCCGTTCCGACCGTTGGCTCGGGCAAAGGGATTTCTGACAAGATCTGTAGATCTGGAGGCTGCCGATATGAAAAAAATCATCTGTGAGCTATGTGAATGTACAGAATTTACAAAAGAAAACGGATTTTTTGTCTGTCACGGCTGCGGAACCAGGTACACGTTAGCGGAGGCGAGAGGGCTGCTGCACGACGTGGAAGACCCTGTGCCTATTATGGAGGCAGTTGTGACAGCGCAGCCTTCGGCAGAACCTGGACCTGAGCCGGAGGAATCCTTCGGTGCGCAGAAGGAAGGCGGGGCCGATGCGCTTTATGAACCGGAGGCAGAAGCGGCAGAACCAGTCGCTGCCCCGGAGCCTGAGATGAACCCTGTGGCGGAGCCGGCTTCTGTCCCCTCCCCGGGTTGTGAGCAGGCGCCCGCTCCGGCGGAACCGATACCTGCCGCGTTTTTCGAGGATAGGATGCCAGAATCCGAAGCAGAGGCCTCTCCCCTTCCCGCCCCCGATCCTGTGCAGGAACAGATCGTCTCCAAGCTCAGCCTTGCCGCCGAAGCGGTTGAGGCCCGGAACTATCGGGACGGAGAAGCGCTCTGCAACGAGATCCTCACCCTTGATCCCTCCTGCAGCGAGGCATTTTTTCTGAAAGCAAGGGCGATCGGCTGGCAATCTCGCATCGGAGCCCTTCGCCTGGATGCCGCCGCGGCTTTATTCCGGGATGCCATCGGCAGCGCGGATCCGGATGCACAGGAAGCCGTGAAGGAGCGCGCCGTTGCGGAGCTGAAAAAGCTGGGTTTGGCCCTGGTTGCCCTTCGGCGGGACAGATTTTCCAAACAGCCGAACTCCGCAGAACTGGCAGGATATCTCTCTGACAAGGACGCTGTGCTGAAATCCCTTGGGCTTATCCTGGAGGCCGGAAGCAGGCAGCCCCTTCCGGAATCGTACTGCTGGCAGATTTCCGCCGTCATGAATCAGGCTGCAGTCTCCGCCTACAACAAGACCCGCTCTGACTGGCAGCAGCTTGCGCATCCGTCCAGAGAAGACTGGAATGCCCATATCGAAGCCCTCGGCAGCATTGAGGAGCTGCTCCGGCAAGCCATCCTTCTGAGCCCCAACGACGATGGGGCGAATCTCACACGGTATCAAAATCTCATCGTCGTCACAGAAGCGCCCTGCAGCGCCTGGGCCTGGCAGCAGGGCTGGAACGCCAACAAGGGGTGCTATGAATGGCAGCGGAGCTGGCGCCTGTCCGACTCTGCGATCGCCGAACGGAAGAACACGGTCGCCTTCCTCAAGGTTCGGATCTCCGAGCTGCAAAGCCATATTAAGGAAAAGGAGGAAGCCGCCGCCAAACAGGCGGAGGCGGACCGAAGGGCCCGCGTGATTGCCTATTGGCAGGCACATCCCGAGCAGAAGGCCGCCATTGATGACGAGAGAATGGAGGCCAATCAGAAGCGCAACATTCTCAAAAAGGAAATTGCTGCCCTGGATTATGAAATTGAAAACGCAAGGCCCACCGGACTTCTTCCCGCCGAACAGGAATTGAATGCCTTGCATACCAAGCTCAGCGGTCTGATGGCCTATCGTTCACAGCTGGCCCAGCATAACAGCAGCGGAACAAATATGGTTGACGAGAATATTGCGCGGGTCAAGCGAGAGATCGAAGTATACCAGGAGAAGGTTGTCAACGAACGGAACGCGCAAAACTCCAGCGCGAACGTGTTGTTTTCAAAGCTCTGCGCCAGAAGGGCGCAGCTTTCCGAAGTGCTGGAGGCAACGGAAAAGCAACTCGACGCCCTTACGGCAGCGGTCAACACCATTCCCGAACAGGGGCAGTAACTGACAAGCAGCCTGATCAGAACCGTCCCTCAGACTCCCCAGACACCCCAGAATCGCATTTGGCCTTGATCCATGTCACACAGAAAGATACAGGTGGTACAAGGATTGTTCGGCGAGCAGGTTAAGCTCGCCCCGAAAAAAGCGGCGTGTTACGCTTCATAAGGCTACCATTGAAAACGACATTTCCTATCTGGGGGCGTTCACATACCAGCACTTCATTCCCGGCACTATTCCATCCTCCTGGCAGCCATGCTGGTGATCATCAGCTGCCTCGACCTTGTGCTGGGCAAGTGTTTCCCCGTGGAAAAGGCTGTCGGCTTCGGCGGGTCAACCAGTCTGATTTTCCTGGCACCGGTCGTCCTGCTGTTTTCTTATGGCAGATGTATCACACAAAAATCTCCACGGAGTATGGCGCATTTCATACTCCGTGGAGGTTTTTTAGTTAACGTGGGAATCAATTCAGCGTCTCTGCTTCCGCAGCAGCGGCACGGCGGGAAGCAGAACCAGGACGCCCGCGATCAGGGCCGCCAGGAAGATGCCGTTGTGAGGAATGAAGGAGGCAGTGCCGTCGTCGCCGATGACGGTATCCGCGTTTCGCAGCACCAAAGCCCCGATCCAGGGACCGATGACCCCGGGGATCAGCACCTGGCCCACGATCCGCAGGCCCTGGAACATACCGGCCCGGTTGGCGGGGGTGTTGTCCCGGATCATGGCGCCGAAAACTGCCATGCCCGCCAGATAGCCGCTCATCATCAGAAGCGAGCCCAGGAACACCGGCGCCGTGGCACGGGTCAGGAACAGCAGCACATAGCCCGCTCCCAGCATCCCGAGCGCCGGCGGCAGGGTGCCCCGGAAGTGGTACTTGTCATACAGCTTGCCGTAGAACACCGTGACCACCGCAGCCAGCACAATGGCGGGAGCCATAATCATGACGTAGTTTTCCATCCCCAGGGTGACCTCATAATAGAGGATCAGATAGGGCATGAAAATCTGAATGGAGATGCCGAAAACCGCGAAGGCCGCCAGGGTCCAATAGAGGGCAGGATTCTGCCGCACCACCGAGGGCCGGAAGCCGTAGCTCACGTTCCGGAGGATACTCTGGTTGCCTGAGGTATCCACCTTCGGCTCCCGGATCAGGAAAAAGCCCAACACGCCGATGACCAGCACCACCGCTCCGATGACGGTGAAGATGGTCACCCAGGCCGAGGCCTTGTCCAGATCAAACCCCATAAAGCCGCCGAACACCACTAAGATCGCCAGCAGAGGCATCATGGCGTTGACGCCCTCGGCGGTGCCCCGGTTGGTCTCGTCGGTGGAGTCCGTGAGCCAGGCGTTGAAGCAGGCGTCGTTGGCGCTGGAGCCGAAGAAGGTCATCACGCAGTCCATCACGATGACAAGGCTGACCCCCGCGGAGGCCGCGGAAACTGTGGCCGGAACGATTTTGGAGATCACGTCCGTCCGGATCAGCGCAAAGCTCCAGATGGAAATGCCCCAAAGGATGTAGCCCCCGCACATGAAGAGCTTCCGCTTGCCCAGCTTGTCGGACAGGGCGCCGATGAAGATGGTGGTGAGGCATGGAACATCTTGTAGATGAACACGTTGAAATACATGTTCTCCACCACCCAGGCCACCTGACCCACTAAGCTGAAGATAATCAGCGCAGCCCAGAATTTCCCGTTGAGCTTGGTTCGTTTCATCTCTATCGCTCCCCTCGCCGAGAAAGTTTTTATTTCTTCGTCACGCCGTCGCCGTAAATGGTGGACCAGTCGTTTTTCATGGAGATGGGGACCCAGTCGAACTCCTCACACAGGTCGTACATCTTGTCCGCCTTTTTCTCGCTGCCGTTTTCCCGGACCAGGTCGTCGCAGCAGAGCATGAAGGCCAGACTCCTGTAGGGGTTGTTGCTGGTGACGTATTCCGCCATGCTGGCGTCGCCGGTGCTGTTGCCGAAGGAAAGCACCGGCTGCACGCCGATCTCCTGGGCAATCACGGAAACCTTGTTCATTTTCAGGTTCTTCACCAGGAACTCTCCGCCCAGAACCAACTGATCCTGATCCGCGAAAACGTAATCCAGGCCGTCGGTATCCCCCTGATTGGTGGAGACCAGGGTCTCGTCAGAGCCGATAATCTGCCCCATGGGGACCTTCAGCGGAGAGTTGTACACGATGCCCCGGACAATCAGCCGGTCCGTGCCGCTGACGATATAGACGGTAAAGTCATTGGCCTGCAGGTATTCCACCACCTGCAGCATGGGCTTGTACCAGCCCTCGCCCCGCAGCATGCCGTCGTAGCTGGGCATGGGGAGCTTTTTGAATTCCTGGATGTAGGCGTTGAACTCCTCCGGGGTCATGCCGGCAAAGGAGGACGCGATGCACTGACCGTGATCCACCTCCAGGCCTGTGAAGGAGGTGCCGTTGAGGTTCTGGTCAACGATCTTGTGCGCGGTTACCTTCTCAAAGTCGCTGGCCTTGTCGATATAATCCGGATCCTCCAGCACGCGATGGACCAGAAGGGTATAGTCAAAGTAGTTGGGGTCGGTCTCGCAGAACAGCGTTCCGTCCAGATCGAAGACCGCGATCCGGCGGTCCACCGGGATGAAATCCGGGCCGTCCTCGGTGGTAACGGCTGTCACATAGTCGATGAGCTGCTGCTTGGAGGCTGCATCCGCCGTCCAGAGGGAAAGCGCCTCTTCGCCGGAGACCGGCTGGTTTTCGGCAGCCTTCTCCGGGCTCTGCTTCCAGCCAACGCCCAGGGCATACAGGCAGCTCACCACCAGCAGCAGACACAGGGCGATCATTGCCAGGGATTTCCAAAAAGTGATGGGATTCTTTTCTTTCTTCATGGCTGTTCCTCTTCTTTCTGATGGGTTGATTCAAATCCGGGTATTCCCGGTGATTTTCAATTTGTCCGGCTCCACGCGGCAGGGCAGATACAGAATCTGCACCCCTGCCTGTTTGGCCGCCTCCAGAGCCGCAGCAAAGGCAGGGTCTGTCTCCCCGTTGGGCAGCACAAGCTCCAGGCCCTCCGCCTGCATGACAAAGGCCACAGCGGCGTGATAGCCCCGGGCCGCCGCTCCGGCGAGCTCCTTCAGGTGCTTTGTCCCCCGCTCCGTGGGCGCGTCGGGGAAATAGCCGATTCCCTCCCGCTCCAGGGTACAGCCCTTGACCTCCAGCAGGTATTTCTCGCCGCCCCGTTCCATGTAAAAGTCAATCCGGGACTGACCAAAAGGGTATTCCGGAATGATCCGGTCAAAGCCCTGCCGGGTCAGCCACTCCCCTGCTGCGGCGTTCGGCGCCTGGCTGTCGATGTTGAACAGGACGCCGCTGCTTTTCCGGACGGCAATCAGGTCATATTTCGTTTTCCGCGCTGGGTTGTCCGACTTTGCCAGCCATACCTCCGCCCCGGGCACCAGCAGCTCCCGACACCGCCCCGTGTTCTTCACATGGACGGTCTCTTCCAGCCCGCCGATCTCCACCCGGGCAATAAACCGATTGGGCCGCGCCAGAAAAACCCCACGGCAAATATTGTGATAAATCATAGACTTTCCGTTCTGTTATGAAGGCTTTTTTGTTCTCGCACGCAGAGCAGCCGCCCTGGGCCGATCGGCAGACGGCCCTTCTGCCCTCAGGTCAGGCCGCAGATCAGGTTCCGATAGAAATCCACCGCGCCGGGGAGACAGCTGGATTCGATCTCTTTTATCGTCATGATCTGTTTCTCCACGATGTAATGGTTAATTATTTAAATGATTATAATGCAAACCCGAATCGGAACTTTCCGTTGACAGGATACTCTGCGGTTTTCCATGCCCGGTTAATCCTATCTATAACTTCAGGAGAAGCCCAAGCAATCTCGTCACATTGCTTGTAACCCAATTGGGATAGTTTTTCTGACAGCTCGGTCTCTCGTACGGATGGAAGCTGCAAGTAGGCCATTGCCCATTGAAACGCCCGCCGGGTGTATTCCTTTGAACTGCGGATGGCTCGGGCTACAGCCTCGCAATCCATATCATGTTCTTCCGGGTAAACCTGTCTGCCCTGTTCCATAAGATTGAAGATCTTCTCACAGAGGTCTTCCGAGTGCCGGAATTTCACTTTTGCGAAGCATGGATCCAGGAACATGTCATAACTGAATCCCGTTTCTATCAAATACCCGTGCTGCGCTGCGCAGCGAAGAAACGGTTGATAGCCTATGGGCGTGATATTGGTAAAATGCGGGCTCTGCAGTTGGGCCGCATGGCTCAATTCACAGAGATCTGCAGGTGCAGAGAAGAGAATTCCGTATCTGGAATCCCCACCTCGCTTAGCTACCTCAGGCCGGGAATCTGCTGTGGAAAATTCATTGGCACGCAATGGACGCCATTGCCCGGATTCCTTGTCAATGGTACAGCAGGCAAAAAACAGCGCAACCTTCAAATCTGAGGTGACGTCCAAGCCGTTTGTCGCAATCCCATAATGTTGTGCGACAGCTCCATGAAACACGTCTCCCAAAGGCCATTGGTTGACACAATCCAGCTGCTTCAACCAGATGCTGAAATCACAGATCTTTGTTTCCGCGATCAAATCCTGGATTTCTGCTTTCTGAGGGTCCCTTGATCTTCCTCGGAATAAGGATGCAATGCTTCGGACATTGTAAGCATTTTCCCCTCGGTAATAGAATCTCGCATAACCCTGGGAGCAAATTCGGTGTCCGTTATACTCAAAAATCTGCCCATCGCGGATGCTGTCCATCATTCGATCCACAAGGAGCTCCAAAGGTTTCGGATTATCTCGAACGCAGCAGTACACCTCTTCCGCTTCTTCCTCAGAGGAAACGTAGAGATCCAGCAAGTGAGGGAACAGTGTGTCTACCCGATCAGTTTGCCCCGGAGCAATACCCATAATCCCAGCTACAACCTCATATTCGCTATGCGTCATCTTGCCTTGCGCCAACAACGCATCATACTGCTCCTGCGTCTTCTTTGCATAACGCTGGAACAGCTCATGCCGGTCCACACACTGCCAGAGCAGATCCTCCGTCAGCTCCGGAATCTGTTCGATGGAGTTAGCATAATGACATCCGGAATGATACTCATCGCTGTCAAAATGCCGCTCCAAATTATGCTTCGCTGAGCCCCGCTCTCCGTAAATCAGCTCCAGCGTGTCTGTCAAGGTTTGGTATCCGTTTCCACAGATAAACAGCCCGTTATTTGTATCTCTCATTTCTTTATTTCATATAACTAATTGCTCTAAGGCTTTTTTTCTGATGACATACTACCCTTTCGTTCAATCAAGCACTTTTTTGCGTCCTTCATGAAGCTCCAGATCATGATAATCATGATGATCCCGATTGGGAACGCAGAGATTATGCTGACCGATTGGATGTTGCTCATGGAGCTTTCAGAGAAGACCAGACCTATGGGTAGAACAATCAACAGAATACACCAAAGGAATTGAATCAGCTTATGGGGATGTTCTTCCTCTCCAAGACGCTTATAGCTATAGCAGGCGGCAGTGTAGGCAATAGAATCAAAGGATGTAGCATAGAAAGCAATCATACAAAGGAGGGTTAGCACCAATATGAATTTCTCTCCGGGCATCGTGTGGATGATGCTCAAAATCAGTCCATAGAGATCTCCGTTCGCTTCATACTCGGCAATAAAGTCTGCTGCACCGGAAGTCTGCAAGCCGAGAGAGTAGTTCCCCAACACAACAAAGCTGACAATTGTAGCACCAACGCCGAAGATATATCCGCCGAGAATCGTCTGCTTGATGGTTCTGCCCCGCGAAATGTTGCCAATAAAGAACGGCGCAGCGATACACCAAACCATCCAATAGGCCCAATAATATATCGTCCAATCCTGAGGGAAATTGTTGGTTCGCCCGGGATCTGCATATGTAGACAAGCCGAGGAAGTTCTGAATCATTTTGCCAAAGGATTGGAAACCGTTTTCAATGATAAATCTGCCCTGACCGCCGATCAGCAGAACAATCAGCAGAAGGCCAAAGAAGAGATAAATACACAGCTTTGCCAAAAAACTGATGCCTTTGAAGCCGTGTAGAACCGCATAGGTATAGACGCCGCAGGTGATCAGCAGAATAATAATGGTAACTGCAGTTCTGCTGAGAGAAATATGGAAGAGATCCACCAGGATGCTTGCCATCAGCGGTGTAGCCACAGAGAAGGTCGTTGCTGTCCCGGCCAGCAGGGCAAATAGTGCAAATAGGTCGATCACTCGACCCAGCAGGCCGTCAGCGTGCTTGCCGATCACCGGGCGGCAGGCTTCCGAGTACCGCTGGCGGTTGCGCTTGCGTACATGAAGCATAAAGCCAAAGGCCACAGCCAGCACCAGATAGAACGCCCAGGGGATAAAGCTCCAGTGAAACAGCGGGAAAACCCCAGCCCATTCCACAATGGAGCCGCCCATTTCCGCCAGGTGCGGGTTAGCTGCGTACATGACCCACTCCGCAAAGGAATAGAACAGGATGTCTGCGGCCAGCCCGCAGGTGAACATCATGCTTCCCCAGGTGAAGAAGGAATACTTTGGCTTTTCATTGGGCTCGCCCAGTACGATGTTCCCATACTTGGACAAAGACAGGAACAGGGAAACCAACAACACACCCAGACCAATGATCAGATAATAGACGCCCATGGTGTCGCCTACAAAGAAGCGCACCTTTCCGATCACTCGGTTTGATTGTTCCGGTAAAAGAAAGAGCAACAACGCCAGACCGATAATCGTGATAAAGGGGACCAACGTTACTAGCCAGTCGACCCTTCCTTTGATTGCCTTATCCTTTTTCATTGCATACAACCTCTTTTCCTGACTCCAACCAGGAGCTATACGACGGATCCTCCCGAACCAGTTCTTCCAGCGTGTCAATCTCCCGAATATCGGTTTCCGCCATAATCCGGATTCCCAACCGGTATTTCTCGGGATAACAGAACATCGCAACGTCATCCCAATAAATCTGACGATTCTGCTTTTCCTGAAATTCGATTTCCAGATGTTTTTGCAGCTGCCTTCCATCCTCTGCCGTCCAACGGCTGATTGAGTAGAGCTGCCAGCCTCGACAACCTCCCGTTCTGGAGCAGGAGCGGACGATTCCGTTTTCAACCTGCATGAGCCATTCACTCGTTTGTCCTTCGCACCAGACTGCATTGTAGCCGGAACGCTCAAAGGCTGGAGAAAGGATCTCCGGATTATAAATGATCTGGTCTCCATCCAGAATGATGCAGTCCTCCAGATGCCCCCGCGCTACATAGAGCGAACTGATGTTGTTGCAGCTGTCAAACCAAGGATTCTCGACAAGCTGTACTCCGGGATACTCAGAGGGCAGTTCAGAAAACCGTTCCTTCAGATACCCCACCACAACATAGATTTCGTTGATTCCATTCTGATGCAGGGCTTGAATTACAGTGTCGATCATGCGAATACCATTTACGGCAACCAGCGGCTTCGGGGTGGTAAGCGTGATGGGCTTCATCCGCTCGCCTTTTCCGGCTGCAAGAATAATCGCTCGTTTCACCTGGTTCATTTTACAGCCTCCGCTTTTTTCATTGCCTCCAAGGCATATCGGTAAAAGTCCTTGGCATAACGGTACTGCCGCATACCGTACTCGCCAAACTCCACGCCCAGATTGCGCTTGTATTCAGTCCAATTGGACCAAAGCAGACCGCAGGCAGCAATGTAGCAATAAATCTTAGCCCGCACTGCACGATCGCAGTTGCCTTCAAAATAGATATCGATCAAATGATCAATCTTTGGCTTGTCGTACAGACTGTAGATGCAGAACATGGCAATGTCCACATGGGGATCCTGCATTCCGGCATATTCCCAGTCTGTCAACTGCAATCGCTCTTCTGCTGCCCCGTCAGGAGTATAGAACAAGAAGTTGTCCGGCACGGCGTCAATGTGAGTCAGACACCGCTCTATCGGTTGGTGATCGAGATAGTCACGCAGCGACAGCACATTTTGCTTGGTTTTTTCATAATCACGATAGGCGGAGGGCTGCCCGTTCCAAAGCCTTTCATAGAACTCTATTTGACCGAAAATATCGAAGCAGTGATCCACCTGTAGGCGCATTTCATGGAAATGCTTCAATAGGGTCATGCAGCGCCGCAAATCCGACGGATCCTCCGGGTCACAAACCCGGACGCCTTCCAGATACTTGGTGATTTTATATCCATTTGCAGGATTAAGATATACTGGATCGTCACAGAGTCCTGCGCCGCAGATTGCCTGAAAGACAGCGGCCTCCTGCCTGCGGTTAATCAGTTTGTCGGTTCCCTCCCCTGGGATCCGCATGATATACTTTTTCCCCTTCACGCGGAAAAGGAACGAACGGTTTGTCATTCCTTTTTTCAGAATAGAAATGTCTACTATATCTTCCGCCCTGCAATGAAGCGCATTGGAAATCACATCCAAGGCATCAGACTGAATACTACCGGAATTGCCGTCCAGTTCCCGCAACTGTTCAAAAGTGTTGATTTCCTTGACCAGATCTGCAGGGATTACCCTGGCGGGGATTGCCATTTTATTTTCACGGTCTAACGCGGCCTCCCAGAAGGCTCCATCATAGTGGGGACTACTGTTCATCATTCGTAGTCTTGCTCGCAGATCGACGGCATTCTCTTCCAGAAGGTAGGATAAGCCAACCATCCGATTGCCTTCCTCTCCTTCATTTACCCTGACAAGCTCTTGCTTTCGATTAACTCGCACTTGGCTGCCGGGACCTTTCCGATCGGTCACCATGTACCACGAATAGAGCTCATATTGGGAAAACGGGTTTTCAGCAAACCACAGATCTCCTGGAATGATATATGTATTCGAGATTTCCTCTGCTGCAATGGCGAGAGAGCAGAGGTTGTTTTTCTCGGCATAGGCAGGATTAACGACCAGCTTGACCCCAAACTCATCAATCAGATAGTCGAAGCGTTCCTTCATAAAGCCGACGACCACTGTGATTTTTTTAACCCCCGCTTCCCAAAGCTGATGGATTATTCGTTCGATAAGCGTTTCTCCCCGCACCTCCAACAGCGCTTTGGGAGTCAGAGAATTGATCGGAATCATGCGCATTCCAAGGCCGGCCGCTAGGATAATCGCATTCTGCGGCCTGCATTTCTCAAACAGCGCATGAGCCTTTTCCGTCAGCTGGCGTGCGTCAGAGAGTAAGCCCGCGTTGCTGAGCCTCCGAACAGATTGATTCACTGCACCAAGAGAATAACCTGTCTGATCAGCCAATGTGCGCTGATTTTGATAGCGACAAGTGGATAGAATTTGAAGGATAGTATAATCTTGAACGTTCATGAACTGCCCTTCTTTGCGATATTGTGAACATCGGAGTTATTATATCATTCCACCTCAAAAAGTCAAGCCAATTGTCTTCAGATGTTGAATAGAACACAAATAAATCGGTGCGAGCTGCAAAGCAATGAGCTGCAGCTCGCACTGAATAGTGGCAATGACCTGGCAGGAATACGCTCTGCCCTCAGGTCAGGCCGCAGATCAGGTTCTGATAGAAATCCACCGCGCCGGGAAGACCGCTGTATTCGATGTTCTCGTTGACGCCGTGCATGCCCTTCATCTGCTCAGGGCCGTAGATCACGGGCGCAAACCGGATCACGTTGTCGCAGATGGCCTGGTAGAAGCGGGCGTCGGTGGCGCCGGTCATCACGTAGGGGCAGGCGGGCAGACCGGGGAAGGTCTGTTCCACGATCCGGGTCGCGTACTGCCAGCCCTCGCCGGAAATGTCCGTGGCTGCAGTGTAGTCGCTGGCGGCCCGAACCTCCGTCTCCAGGCCGTATTCCGCGGCCAGCGCCCGGATGATCCGCAGGCTCTCGTCCATGCCCTGATGGGGGATGAAGCGCAGATTGGCCCAGACAGCGGCCTCCTGGGGCAGGACGTTGCAGGCGTCGGAGCCGGACTGCATGGTAAAGGCAATCGTGGTTTTCAGCAGGGCGCTGGCCTGGGGGGAGAGCTTCGGCATCACGAGCTTCAAAAGGGGCCCGAACAGCCAGATATTCCCGAAGAGCAGCCGCAGGCCGAAGCCCGCATAGGGGGAAAGCCGGGTGAACATGGCCTTCACCTCGGGCTCGAATTGCTTCTTGAAGGGAGATCGCCGCTCCACCCGGTCTACAAACGCCGCCAAGCGGGCAATGGGGCTGTGGGCAGGGGGTGCGCTGGCGTGGCCGCCCTCGGAGCGGGCTGTGAATTTCACGTCGGCCTTGCCCTTCTCAAAGACGCCCATCATCGCGAAGTTCCCGGGGATCCCGGCGATGGGATCCGTGATGATGCCGCCGCCCTCGTCACAGACCAGCCAGGGCTTCACACCCCGGCGGGCCAGCTCGTCCACCAGCTTTTTGCAGCCGGGGCCGGCCCATTCCTCGGTGCAGGAGGAGGAGAGATACACGTCCTGCGGCGGGACGAAGCCCTGTGCCAGCAGCTCCTCCACCGCCTCAAAAAAGGCGAAGACGGAGCATTTCGTATCCGAGCTGCCCCGGCCCCAGACCTTGCCGCCCTCAATATCGCCGGAGAAGGGCTCGTGGCTCCACGCTCCTTCCGCCGGGACCACGTCCTGGTGGCTCATAAGGACGATGGGCTTTTCGCTGCGCTTGCCCTTCCAGTAAAAGAGCAGGTTCCCGTCCAGCTCCGTCTTTTCAAGATTGGCATGGACCAGGGGAAAAAGCTCCGCCAGCAGCTGATGAAAGCCAAGAAACTTCTCCCGCTGGTTTTCTCCGGGCACAGAGACGGTTTCATACCGCACCATGCGGGAGAGGGCCTGGGCGTAACGCTCCGCCCGGGCGGGGTCCGGGTCGGGCTGGTAGGTGGAAACCTTGTGCCCTGCCAGCAGGGTTCGCAGGACGGCGATGCCCAGCAGCAGCACGATCAGCCCCAGCAGACCCAGGAGCACATAGACGATCCACATCATTTCCCGCCGCCTCCCGTTTTCTTATACTTCAGCCAAGCCAGAAGGATCGCCAGCGCGCCGCTGGGCAGGATCATAAAGCTGGTGGAGGAGATCAGGCCGGGGACCAGGATAAAGAGCAGGCTCATGATCAGCAGGGGAGCCGCTGCGATGTCCAGGTTTTTGCGGAAATACTTGTATGCCATGGCGCCGAAGAGGGCCGGGACCACGTTGTCGAAGGCCGGGGCCAGAGTCGGCGACTGGAGCAGAGGCTGCAGCGGGATCAGCAGCGCGACGCCCACCGCCAGCACCAGGATCGTCACCAGCGAGGAGGTGGCAATGGAGAGTGTGGAGATGATCTCGTTCTCCGGGGTGCCGGCCTTGACGCCCACGATGTCCCGGGCGTTGACGGCACAGGGAATTTTCATGTTGATGAGGTTGCCGGTGATGAAGGCCAGATAGCCGCCGCCGGCCCCCAGCATGGGCGTATAGACCAGCCATTCGGCGATGCAGCTCACGAACCAGACCAGACCGATGGCCAAAAAGCCGCTCCCGGCGGCCTTCAGATCCGGGGAGGTTCCCAGATAGCCGCCGATCACGAAGGGGACGCCCAGCAGGAGTACCAGGGTAATGACGCTGGCGATCCGGCCGAAGAGATGGGTGCTTTTGTTGTAGGCCTCAAAGAGGGCCTTTTTTTCTTCGTCAAAAGCGGAGCTTTCCGCCGCGGGAAGGTTTTTCTCGTTCACGTTGACGCCCCCCTTCTCAGAGTCTGCCCAGAAGGACAGCGATGGCCATGGCCAGCAGCATGCTGCCCGCGATGGAGAAGCTCTCCACCCAGGCCTGCTTCTTCTTTTCCGCCAGCCAGACGAAGCCTGCCATAGCCAGGCTCGCCGCCAGGGCCACAGCCAAAGGCAGCCAGGAGCCGGTAAACGTAAAGCGGCCGTTTCCGGAGATGAAGCCGCCGATATAGCTGCCCAGGTAGGCGCAGATCAGGCCGATGAACATGGCGGTCATGGCCTTGTCGCCAAAGCCGGAAACCCCGGCGCTCTTTCCGCTGCCGCTGCCGAGGCGCTTGAGATAGCGTTTGTTGAAAAGCGTGGAGAAGACCATACCCCACATAATGCACAGGCTCATCAGCAGGCAGATCGTGACGAAGCCCCGGGCCGTCATGGTGGTGGCGGAAAGGCCGCCCAGCCCCGCCTGCTCCGCGGCGGCGGTGGCCACCTGGGTCTCATAGTGCAGGGCCCCGATCACAGACAGCCGCAGCCAGGGCCAGGGTGTGCCCAGGCTGCCGGACAGGGCGATGACCCCCAGCAGAATGCCCACGCTGGGCAGCAGGGTGAAGGTGGCGCTGGCGGCGATGACCCGCTTCATTTTGGTCGTGTCGATGCCCATGGCCTTGCCCGCCCGGTAGGCCCGGATCAGGAAGAACAGGCTGACCGCCGCGATAAAGAGGATGATCGTCCCGCAGACGATGTAGAGAAAGGGGCTGTTGAGCTGGGTCAGAATCGACATACGCAGGACATCCTTTACTGTTCAGCCGAATCGCGCATTTTTGATGCGCCTCGGCCCACTCGATTCGTTATCGTATCTCATGCCAGTTCTTCGTCCATATGGATCAAAAACGATTCAAAGGAATCGGAAACGGTGTAGTAAGTGTCCGCGCCCGTGTTGCAGCTGTCGATCTGGCAATAGATCCGTTTTTCCGGGTTATACGCCCAGAGCTGGTCGTCGACGCCGCCAATCACGACGTATCCCGGCCACCATTTGGGAACCTCGTACTCGTCGTTGATTGCCTGCAACTCCTCCAGCCGATAGAAACGGCCGTAATTGTTTTCGCCCAGCGGGCCCTCTCCGCCGTTGTGCTCCCGCATAAAGGCGAGATAGTCCTCCGGCAGATCCAGTCCGTTGACGCTTGTAATCATCTGCTTCGGCTTCTCATTGAACTCGAATTCTTTGAACATTTCATCCATAACGGTCTCCCTGTCCTATTCTTCTCTCAGCACCGTGACATTGTAATAGGCGTTGTTATAATCCTCGTTCTCAAAATCATTTACAAATTCCGGATGGACGACAAAGGCCTTCCCGTTTGCAGTGTGAAGCCTCGTGTCCTGCTGGAAAAAAACGCCTTGTCCGCCGTAGAAGATCATCTGATCCACGATCTTCGTATAATCCTCCAGCCTGTCTTCAGGGACCCGGTGGATCCCGATATCCGGTCTCCCGAATTCGGCCATCCCCCTGGTGTGAAGCCAATAGCCGTCCTCTTCCTTGGAATAAAGAATCACCACATGGTTTTGCGCGTTGACTTCTTTGTCAAAGAAGCGCTCCGTCCACTGCTCCGGCGCGTACAAAGTTAGGGCCTGCGGGTCCAGGATCCCCACCGCGCCCTTCTCCACAAAGGCCTGGAGAATGCCGATGACGTTCCGCATGTAATCCAGCGTGCTGTCCTTTCCGATGCTGCCCTGCAAAATCGAACAGGTTTCCGCCTCCCGGCAGCGCCGGAACAGAGCAGGGTCTTTCTCTTCCAGGACCTTTCCCATGGCTCCGGTAAGGAACCCATCGATATAGCTTCCGTGCTGTTCCCTGTTCAGGCTGCGAATATCGAGCCCTTCCGGGAGCTCATCCACTTTGTGCCGGTTCCGGGACACCTCCAGCTCTTCGGCGGAAACGCCGAACACCACATAGAACAGGAATGGTTTATAGCCGATATCCCGATAGTATTTACGTTCCATTTCTCTGTCCTCCGGTTTTCATTCAAAATATCCTTCTTTACCAAACAGGATGCTCTCTGCCGCACCGTCCGGGGCATAGACTGCCGCGGCCCAGCGGAAGCTGATCGGCCCGTCGTCATCTTCCTCAAATTCGGGGAAGAGCTTGAGCATCTCTTCTGTCTCCAGCGGAAAGACTTTTCTGCCTTCGATCAGGACCTCCGCGTCGTCAAAAACCTCAATGGCCTCGCAGCAGTTATTTCCGTCGTAATAGACGTGGCAAAAGCCGAAGTCGTCCGTCGCGGCAGTCGCCTCCGGGGTCTTTTGGAACTCCTCTGCATTGCCCCAGACCGCTCTGATCTGACCTCTCGACATGCCGAACCGCACGGAACCGACGCCCACAAGGGGGATCACATTCAATCTCATATCCATTACCGTATTCGATCTGTGCTCAGATGCCATACTCACGCTTGGAGCCGAGATGTTCCACCCGGTAGACGTCTGTCCGTCTGTGCGCCAGGAGGGGCAGCTCCGCCCGGATCTGATCCACCAGGTCCAGATCCAGCTCCACGAACCGGATTCCCTCGGCTTCTTCCATCTGGGTCACAACCCGCCCCCAGGGATCTGTGACGATGGAGTGGCCCCAGGCGTGGTAGCCGGCCTCCACGTCTCGGGCCGGAGAGGTGGCGACGCAGAACACCTGGTTGTCCACCGCCCGCTGCCGGAACAGCAGCTCCCAATGGGCCGGACCGGTGGTCAGGTTGAAGGCGGCGGGAACCAGGATCAGCTTCGCGCCTCGGTCCACCATCAGCCGGAACAGCTCCGGGAACCGGGCGTCGTAGCAGATGCAGAGGCCCATCTTGCAGAACTCCGTGTCGAACACCGTGACCCGGTCCCCTGCAGTCAGCGTCGCGGATTCCATAAAATGCTGCCCGCCGGTGATCTGAATGTCGAACAGGTGCATCTTGCGGTGCCGGGCTGCCTCCTTGCCGCTGCGGTCAAAGACGTAGGCCGTGTTGTAGACCTTGCCGTCCTCCCGCTCCGCAATGGACCCGCCGGAGAGCCAGATCCCGTATTCCGCGGCCAGCTCCGAAAGAAACCGCCAGGAAGGCCCGAAGCGCGGCTCGGCAAAGCTCGGAAACAGCTCCTGCTGATAGGGCCCGTTCCAGATCTCCGGCAGCGTCACCAGGTCGATCCCCTGCCCCGCCGCCTGCTCCACCAGCGCCCGGACGTGTTCTCTGCGCTCCTCCGCAGTCCCGCGCAGGAGCGCCTGGATCATCGCAATCCGTATCTTGTTCATGCAAATCCGCCTCCCGGATAAGAATCGCGCATTGTTTTCGAAAACAGTATACCGCACAATCGGCAAAAACGCAACCAATGATTCGATCGATAGGGCTGCAAAAGACATAGTCGTCGGATCATTGCGTTCATTTTCGGAAAACGCACTGTTTACCACGACGGATAAGCAAACTGCCTCGGCAACAGCATCGCAATGGGAATAGCAAATCTGCAGATCCCGTTTTTTAATACCAGATCATCAGAATAGAATCACGGACTGGAGCAGGAAAATGAAGATCAACTAATTCTGCCTTTTTGCTCTATAATGCGGACTTCTGGATATTGGGCTTTTTCTGCATTTTTAGTCCATCTTCACAAAATAATCCTAAACCGAGTGCCCCTCGGTTCAGGATTATTTTTTATTGCGGTCTCGTCACCACAAGATTTACAGAAACAAACGATTGCTCAATGACTTAGTCTTCGCCCTCATCGAGAAACACGTCCAACCTGCTGTTATCGCCTCACGCCACCAAGACGGATGCAATGTAATTGATGCCGCGAAAAGTCTTTTCTGTTTCGCCCGATGATGTCTGCGGGTCGATTCTTCTTAGACGTATGCTATATTTGTTATTGTCTGACTGACGGATAAGCGAACCAGGCAGGCTTTTTTCCGAAGCTGATATGACAGCAGTTGTTTCCGAAATCGATGTGTAATAAACTTCAATTTCCACCCAATGCCCATCCCATTTTATACGGAATCTGGATAAAGTCTATGGTGTTGCCAACGCCCACATAAAAGGTGTTTCCTGTCCCGGCATAGTATTTACCTTCCTGGATGGAGGAGAAAACACCATCATTCTGCCAAGTTGACGATGGAGAAGAATCATCTGGCGCTGTAACGTTTGCCATTCTCTTATAGCCTCCCGCCATGTTGACAACGCTTCCGTCTTGCAGTACAACGATGCCCATCTTTCCTCCAACCGTTCCAGAGCCCTGATTCACCGTTCCCCGAATGTTCCAAATCAGAATTTCGTTTGGAGCTGTCGGCGAGATCGCAGCATTGTTGAATTCGGCATTCACTAAACCTGCCGTAGTTGTGTACTGTGTATATTTTGCTCCCTGCAGGGTTGCCAGTGCTGCCATCATAGCGCGTCTGCGCTGCATCATGTCATCCATCTTGTTACCTCCTCATTCATCCCGGATTTCCCAACTGGCTACCAGCGCGTAGCCATCCTGTACATTGAGCTCATATCGCGTATTTGCCTGTATAGTGTAGTCTTTCGGCATGACGAGTGCTTGCGGCACAGTCAAAACTGTCGGCACAGCACCGGACGTGAAGCTGACAGCAAAACTGCCCCTGGTCGGATAGTCCGTAATCGTCAGGCCGGTCAAAGTTCCGCAGTTATAGACACTTTCCGCTTGCGGATTGAGTGTAATCTCAGTCCCTGGCAACTCAACACACTGGACAGTGTTGCCCGACGGTACAATCAGCTTTGCGCTGACAACCTCTCCGAGATCGCTTTTGAAATTTGAAATTACATAGGGTTTCATTTGTTTTTCCTCCTCTTTTGCATAGTTCGTTCTTCCTTTCATTTTTCCCAGTAGGAGATGCTTGAAAAACGAGATCCTCCCTCCACATAATAATCATCTTATTAAGATACTTTATATACAAAATAAAAGCAGTTCCCACGCTGCTTTTATTATACCATATATTAATCACTTTTTCAGGATATTTTTCGCATTTTTTCTGATTCGTTTTTTCAATCCTTCGGATATAGCTCCACCACACATATTTCGGGTGGGTTAAAAAATCTAGGAAGTCCGTAACTACCAGCCATACCAGTCGTCAGGATACAAGTTGCCTTCGAGCCGACAAACATTCCCTTCGTGTAGGGCGGGAATTTGCCGACGTAGGGGGCGTAGAGCCCCTGCTCCAGGATGGGAATGCGGATGACCCCGCCGTGGTAGTGGCCCGAGAGGACCAGATCGACGGAATCCTTGTGGATAAATCCCCAGTCCAGCCAACCGGTGGGGATGTGGTTGAGCAGGAGCTTGAAGCTCTCCGTGCGCTTGAAGGCTCCGAAGAAGTCTTTTTCCTTCTGAATCAGCTCCGGGTCATGGGTCATCATGTGGGGGTAGGGATAATAGCCCATGTACCCGCCCAGGCGAATCGGATTGCCGTTGACGGTGATGTCCTGAAACTCGTCGTTCACCACAACCGCCCCGGCCTCCCGAATCCGGTCCAGAAGCCCGGCGGCGTCGGTTTCCAGATAGCTCGTCTCGTGATTGCCCAGGCCAAAATAGGTCGGGGCGATTTCCGTGCAGGCCCGGATAAAGCCGCACATGGCGTCGATCTCCGCCGCCTCGGCGTCCTCGTTGAAGATGTCGCCCACCAGGGCGATCAGGTCCGGCTCCTGGGCTGTGATCTTCGCGAGCAGTCTGGAATTGTCCTTCCCGAACTCCCTGCCGTGGAGATCGGAGAGGAAGACGATCCGGACCGGCGCGGCAAGCTTCTCCGAGGAAAGGCTGTAGCTGCTGACCGCAAGATGATAGTTGGACCAGAGCAGCTCGCCCAGACCCAGCAGGAGCAGCGCCAACAGGATAGCCAGCAGTCGCCGAAGTACTTTTTTCTTTTTCAAACAGATTGTCTCCTTATACCGCTTTTGCAAAGCGCTTCGTCAAAAACCCGCTCAGCCTGTTCAGATGCCACGCCGCAAAAACGGCAAGCACATAGGCTGCAATATTCATAAAAAAGATCGCGACGGTGCTATAGTTGGAATAAGTCGTATAAACCAGCAGGACTCTCTCATGGATCAGATAAACAGGCAGTGTAATCTGGCCCAAAACCGACAGAAACCGCCAGGAAATTTTCCGTTTTTTCAAGCCGTGAAGGGCGCTTCCAACCGTTCCGCACAGCAGAATCGAGCAGGGCAGAAACAACACACGCTCCAGCCACCTGCAAAAAAACAGATCGGCAAAGCTGTTCACCGTTAGCAGGATCAGGCAGCCAAGGAGCAGGAGGGCGCTGCGGAGGGGCGGCAACTCGAAATCTTCCTGGCGGCACGCCCTCTGTGCCAGTAGGAGGCCGGCGAAAAATGTGGGAACGCGCACGGCAAAAAGCCGCGCAATCCCTTCCAGCGCGCACTCCCCGAGCTGCGTCATGCAGTAAAAGCTCCCAAGATACAGGACAGCAGAGAGGAGATACAGGACGACCCGCGCTCTTTCGGCAGTCCGGTACAAAAGCGGAAAGAGAAGATACAGCAGAATAATCGCGCTGATAAACCAGACCGTCGCCTCGCCGCTGATGAAGAAAGAAATCAGGGTGTATTTCCAGAGGAAGGAAGCGGCGGTTTCTATTCTCAGCGCAAGGGAGATCACAAACCAGGCCGCCGCAAACAGGAAATAGGTCGGGAAAATGCGCAGAAGTCTTTTTTTATAAAAATGCCAGGGGTTTGGATCACGCCTCATGGAATGATAGAGGCCGAAGCCAGAGAGGAGGAAGAACAGATCGACGCCAATGGAAAACAGCCACCGGATATGCGAATAAATGCCGGAGACCGCGGCGTTTGGAATGCGATAGGTGCTGTGATAGAGCATGATAAGGACCATTGCAACACCCATCAGTTCCACCCGATACTCCCGGATTCGGGCGATTAGTCCATTCTCAGCCGTTCCTCTTTGAAATTTCTTTTTTGATCCTGTCATAGTTTTTCGCTCCAATCAGCTTTCTGATAAAGCGCTTCGGGCCGTTGATCCAGCGCTCATGGCGCAGCTCTTTTTTCATTTTCGCGGAGGTCCGCTTGAACCAGGCCTTCTCCTTTTCGCTGTACCAGCTGGAGGCGTAGCGGTGGATGGAGACGGTGTTTTCGGTCTTTTTGAGGACCCCGGTCAGGTAATCCAGGGGGCGGAACCAGTCCGTGGGGAAGACGGCCGCGTTTCCGGGCAGGAGCTGGCGGCTGTTGTCGCAGACCAGGCCGTGCCGGACAAGGGCCTCGGTGTTCCGGACGGGGCAGGGGGTCAGGTCGAAGCTCCCGTCCTCCAGGACGAAGGGGATGTCCTGATAATCCGCCAGCATGTCCGCCAGGATCGGGCTGCCCTTCTCCGCGCCGAAGCCCAGGCCGGTGTTGACGTGGACCTCGTCCTCGAAACCAAAGTAAGCCGAATAAGCCAGCAGGGCCTCCGGACTCTTCACCAGCTCCACGTCGGTATCGAAGTAGATGCCGCCGTTTTCATAGAGGATGCGCAGCCGGGCGTAGTCCGAGACAAAGGCCCATTTTTTGGCCTCATAGGCCTGCCGGACGTAGAGCGGGGCCGCGGACAAGTCGAAGTTGGATTCGTTCCACTCGACGATTCGATAGTCTGGACAGTACTTTTTCCAGCTTTTGATACACTTTTTTGCCAGCTCCGGCAGAGGATTGCCGCCGAACCAGCAGTAGTGGATGATTTTCGGGATCATTTGCCTCTTCCTTTCCGCGGCTAATTGTGAAAGATCTTCTCGTAGCGCTTGTTGCCGAGGGCTCTGCGGGCAAACCAGCGCAGCCGCCGCTCCAGGGTGTACTCCCCCTGGTATTTGCCGGCCACCACGTCGAAGGGCCTGCGGCGCAGTTCCTTCAGGAAGGCCTCCCGGTTCGGGTTGTGGGTCTCGGACGCCACCAGGGCGCCGTTTTCCTTGACGGCCGCGTCGAAGTCCAGGGGGTAGAGCCGGACGGAGGCGGAAATCTTCTCCAGAAAGGCGGCGGCCTTCCCGGAGTTGACGAGCAGGAGCGAAACGCCCTTGTCGTCGTTGATCCCGGGAAGCAGATTGTCCACGCCCCAGAGATCCGCAAGCGTAAAGTCCGCCAGGCGATACCTGTCCTTGAAATCGCAGGCGTAACAGCAGGGGCGGGAGCAGATGCCCCGCAGATAGGCGATGATATAGGGGTGCTTGAACTGGCTCAGCTCGTAGAAGGAGCCGTCCCGGAAGTCCATGCGCAGATGCCAGTTCTTCCAGCCGTGGGCCTTGTCGCGGAAGAAGACGCGCTCGGTCTTGGCCCGGGCCAGGCGCTCCCGGAGCTGAACGTATTTTCTCCAGGCCATTGGGGAGGGCACGCCGTGGCAGATCAGGTCCTGGGTGAGCAAATTCGGATAGTCCTTGCCCAGGAAGCCGAGCAGGCCCGAGGTCTGACAGGCCGTGCCGGAGAAATAGACCAGCCGCCCGGCGTCCAGACATTGCTTCGCCTGCACATAGCAGTCGCCGATCCGGCTCTGGACGTACTTGCTGCCCCGGAGCCGGTCCAGCTCCTTCTCCTCGGTGACGGCGATGTGCCGGACCTCGAAATTCTCGTCGAAGGCCGCGCCGAAGACCACGCCGCCCTGCCGCAGGACCGCGCTTGCCAGGGCTGAGAAGGCCCCGCCGGAGGAGCTTTTGCGCCGCACATCTTCGTCCCTGTGGATCAGGGCATAAGCGGCCACGTCCTCCCTGGTTCTCCGATTTTCCAGCGGGGAGAGGACGGGGCAGGCCTTCTCGCAGAGATTGCACTTGACGCAGGCCGCCGGGTCGATCCGCGGATACCAGAAGCCCTCTTTGTCTTCGACCATGCGGATGCACTGCTTGGGGCAGGCGCTGACGCAGGCGTAACAGCCCGTACAGCGCTGACCGATCTTGTCAATCATAGTTGGTCCTCCTGTATTGCCAATAAGCTGCGGGAGAGGTATTGCAGAGAAGCCTCCCGGAAGGCCGCGAGCTTCGCCGAAAGGGCGGCATGGTCCATCGCCTCCGGCCGGGGCGCGTCCGCCCGGTCCTCGCTGACAATCCGGTCCTCCAGGGAAAGCAGGCCGAAGAGGGATTCGATCCGCAGATTCTGGCTGTTGGGGTCGTCGGGACGGAAGCGCAGCAGATATTGAAAGTCCCGCTCAAAGAGCAGGGAGAAGATGGAGCCGTGGTAGGAGTCCGTCAGCACCCAGGCCGCGTCCCGGAACCGGGCGACGAATTCCCGGGGGCCGATGACGCCGGTATCCACACAGCCCCGGCGCAGATGCTCCCAGCGGCTGGGCAGGAGCAGAAGCCGCAGCCCCAGCCGCTTCCCCAGGGCCTCCGCGTACCGGAAATACCAGGCCCGGTCCTCCAGAAAATAGCAGAGCAGATACTTCCCGCCGCGCTTTGGAACGGAGCGGCAGAAGTCCTCCCAGAAGGGCCGGTCGTGGAGGAGGGTGGGGTCCGCCACCCAGGAGACCTCCCGGCCCAGGAGCGCCGTCAGCTGCTCCGCGGAGCGGCTTTCCCGGACGGAGAGGGCGGAAAAGTCCTGCAAAAGTCCGGCAAGCTCCGCCGCCCGTTCATCGGAAATCCGCTCCGTGCCCAGGCTCGGGGCGTAGGCGAGCTTCGGTTTTTTCGCAAAGCTCAGGAAATAATAGGGGTTGAAGTCGGCCGGGCGGAGGGACCAGATCTGATCGCTGCCGCAGAGAAAGGCGTCGTATTCCCCGTTCAGGACGGCGAGGCTGTCCGGCGAAAGCTCCCGGCGGACAGTCATATCCTGTTCAATAAAGGCGGCGATCGCCTTTTGGGATTCCTCGTAGGGGGCGGCGTAGCCCTCCCGGTCCAGCCGGGCCTTCAGGGCGCGCAGAAGCCTGCGGGGCTGCCGGAGCAGGCCGAGGCCCCGAGCCTCAGCTTCCACTTCGGCTGCGTCGTTCTCCACAGGCTTTGCCTTCTCATAGGGATGAAGCCTGCGGTGCTCTGCCAAGACCTCCCGGTCGGATAGGATCTCGTTTTCATACCCCAGCTGCCGGACCGCCTGCTGCAGGGCGCAGGCCTGGAGGACGGTGCCGTAGTTTTGGTAGGTGATCCAGGTGACTGTCGCGGTTTTCATAGGCTTCTCCTTATCGAATCGGAACGGCTTGTCCCTTGGCCGGCGGCGAACTACCGGAGATGGAGCCGAAACTTGAGCAGCGTCTCCGAGAGCTTGACCCGGAA
Source organism: Oscillospiraceae bacterium (assembly GCA_902767915.1). Lineage (GTDB taxonomy): Bacteria > Bacillota > Clostridia > Oscillospirales > Oscillospiraceae > JAFRPC01. The sequence goes on from CACXJE010000004.1 coordinate 48,454, forward strand.
CAGGACGGGATTCCTGTGCAGGATCTCCGCCATCTCCCGGACGCTCAGCCGATCCTTGCACAGCAGGTAGTAATCGCCGATCACGTCCCACTTGCCCGGCCCCTTGAGCTGGCCGTATTGGATCCGGTCGTAGATGTACAGGCCCCAGCCCCGGGGATTTTTGCGGAAGCGCTCCTTGCTGCTGGCGGTCAGGCCGTCGGGCAGGTACTCGATTATCTTGATCGGCTGGTTGAAAAACCGCATTTTCAGTCCGTCCGCCGCCATCTCGTAGAGGGCCGTCGCTTCGGTCAGGAAGTTTTCTCCCGGAAACTCCGCATAGGGGTACTTCCGCCAGACCTCCGTGTACAGAACCTCAGAACAGTCGCCGACAATCTCATTCCGGAGGCGTTCGATATAGGTCATATCCAGATAGCCGGGTCCCGCGAAGGAGCCCTTCAGGGGAAGCAGATCCGGGCCGCATTTTTGCCCGCAGACGCCCGCGAACCGGGGCTTTTCCTCCGGCGGGATGCTTTTTTCCACCCGATCGATGATCTCCAGGGCGTCATCGGTGAGATAATCATCGGAGTCCACACAGGTAAACAGCTCCCCCCGGGCCAGGCGGACGCCTAAGTTGTTGGCCCGGTGCTTTCCGCCGTTCTCCACCTTCTGATAGCGGATGGGGAAGCTCTGTTCTTCCTTCTGGAAGGCCGCGATCCGGGCCTCCGTATCGTCGGTAGAGCCGTCGTCTACGATAACCCACTCAAAATCCCGGAAGCTCTGCCGCTGCAGGGAGCGGAACAGCTTCTCGATGCAATAGCCCCGGTTATAGGCCGGCGTAAAAACGGTAAATCGCACGGCAATTACTCCTCGGTCACAGAATTCACCGCCTGGACCTTCAGCTCCGGCAGGGTCAGATAGCCCCATGTTCCGTGCAGCCACTCCTTGTGGTTAAAGGCAGCGGGGTCCTGGTCTATTACAAAGGAACAGATGTCCATAATCCGGTCATGCACCTTGTCGGTTCCATATGTGTTGATGGAATAGTACACAATGGTAAGCTGGTAGGACCCCGGCGCAAGCCCCGTCAGGGGGAGCTCCACCCGCATGGACTGCGGACCCGGCCGGATGTGCAGGACGGGGGCGGTGGTGGTCATGCCCACGCGGACGCCGTCCAGCGTGCGGACCATGATTCGCAGCGCAATTTTCGGATCGTCCTTCTCGGAATTCAGGTCAATCCTCAGCTTCAGCGTATCACCCATTCGGTAGAGAGGCTCGGAGGCAAGCTCCAGAAAGCCGATCCGGGAAATTCGCATCCAATCATCCAAATCCTTGTAGGGCCGTTCGTCGCCGAGGTCATAGGATAACTGCATCAGGCTGTTGCGGTTCATATAAATGCTGATGGCCTTCTCCGTATCTCCGTCGAAAACCACCTTGCCGTGATCCAACACAATGCAGCGGGTGCAGAGCTGCCGAATGGTATTCATATTATGGCTGACATAGAGGACCGTTCTGCCCTCTGTGTTGGCAGCGTCTCCCATTCGTCCCAGACATTTTTGCTGGAATTTCATATCGCCCACGGCCAGGACCTCGTCCATGACCATGATTTCGCTGTCCAGATGGGCGGCCACGGAGAAGGCCAGCTTGACATACATGCCGGAGGAGTAGCGCTTGACCGGGGTGTCGATGAACTGCCGCATTTCGGCAAAGTCGATGATTTGATCCATTTTCCGGTCAATCTCCGCTTTTGTCATGCCCAAAATGGCGCCGTTCATATAGACGTTTTCACGGCCTGTCAGCTCCTGATGGAATCCGGTGCCCACCTCCAGCATGGAGGCGATGCGGCCGTTGTAGGAGATGGAACCGCTCGTGGGCGCCGTGACCCGGGAGAGCAGCTTCAGCAGGGTGGATTTGCCCGCGCCGTTGTGGCCGATGATGCCCACTGCTTCGCCCTTTTTGACCTCAAAGGAGACGTCGTCCAGGGCCAGGAATTTATCTCCTGTCTTCAGGTCAGTCCTGGACCCGATCTTGCTGTTTGGGTCTTCCCTGCCCCGCTTCCGGGCCCACCAGGATTGCAAATCACCCTTCAACGTGCCGCCGCCGATGGCGCCGAGGCGGTACTGCTTCGATACGTGTTCAATTTTGATTGCCAGTTCGTCCATATGATTCACCTCACACCGTATCCATAAAGGTCTTCTCGACCCGGTTGAAGAGGACGATGCCAATCACCAGGACCGCGAGGGTCATGGCCCAGCTGAGCAGATAGTGGGGCAGGTCGAAGCTGCCGATGCCCAGGAAGGCCAGCCGGAAGGTATTGATGACCGGGGTCATGGGGTTGAGCATGTACAGGCCCAAAAACTTTGCCGGAACGATGCCGATGTCGTAGGCCACGGGGGTGCCGTACATCCAGAGCTGGACGCCAAAGCCCACAAGCATCACCAGGTCCCGGTACTTGGTGGTCAGGGAGGAGATGATGACGCCGACGCCGAGACTGAGCATGGCCATCTGGAGCAGCAGCAGGGGCAGCAGCAGGGCGTAGAGGGTGGGCTGGACCGTACCGCGGATCCAGTAGATTACCAGGAAGACCAGGAACATGGCAAACTGAATCCCGAAGCCGATCAGGTTGGAAATGACTGTAGAAATTGGCGTCACCAGCCGGGGAAAATAGACCTTGCCGAAGATGGCGGCGTTTCCGGTGAAGGTGTTGGCCGTGGCGGTCAGGCAGCCGGAGAAATAGCCCCAGGCGATGTTGCCGCTCATAAAGAACAGGAAGGAGGGCACCCCTCCGGGGGCCAGGCCGGCAAGCTTGCCGAAAACCACGGTGAATACCACCGTCGTCAGCAGGGGCTGGATCACCGCCCAGGCGGGGCCCAGGACCGTCTGCTTATAGTGGGCCACAAAGTTCCGCTTGACAAAGAGGAAGATCAGGTCCCGGTAGCGGACCAGCTCCTTCAGGTGAAAGTCCAGCAGCTTGGTCTTCGGGACGATGACGGTGCTGAACTGCTGTGCGCTGTTGTTGTTTTCCATGCTGCAATCCTCATTTTTCTTCGTAGAGGCTTATTTTTCTACGAAATGATAGAACAGATACCAGACGGCGAAGCGGTCCGCGAAGCAGGCTATCTGTCTGGTGGTGCTCTTCGGGAGCTGCCGGGCTCCGGCTCTGGCGGCTTCCCGGTAGACGGGATCCGCGATGAGCCGCTTGTAGAGCGCCTTCCGCTCTGCCCTGCCCACGGCCTCGCTGTGGGCGAAGAGCATCCGCATCCGATTGAAATAGTGCTTGTTGGCGGCCCAGGCCTCGATCTCGGGCCGGAGCTTCTCATATTGGCCCATGCGCTTTGCCAGGTCCACGATGCCGTGGGCCATGATATGGGCGCTCTTGATCTCTGAATCTCCGAGGACGCCGTGGTTGGAGGGGAGGTAAGTTTTATAGTCCACCCGGTAGTGGTAGGTGGCAGCCGGTTCGTAGCGGATGGCCTTAACACGGGTCAGATAGCGCATATTGAAGTCGTAGTCCTCCGCCGTGCGAATCTCTGTTTTGAAGCGCAGACCCAGGGCCTCGATCACGTCCCGCCGGTAGAGCTTGCAGTAGGGCGGGAAGAGCCGGAAGCCGAAGATCAGGTCCCGAAAGGCCTGGGGATCGGCGTCGGGCCCGTCCAGCCGGGCCGTGAAGGGGGCCGGGAAGTCCCGGGCCTCGGGGCCGTCGGGGGCAAAGGGCCGGTAGTCGGTCATGACCAGCACGCCCTCCTCCGCGGTCTGCGTATGCAGGGCCAGCAGCCGCGACAGGTAGTCCGGCTCCGCCCAGTCGTCGCTGTCGATAAAGACGACAAATTTCCCTGCGGCCGCGTCCAGCCCCGCGTTGCGGGCGGAGGAGACGCCGCCGTTGGGCTTGTGAATCACCCGGACCCGGGCATCCCGGGCCGCGAAGCCGTCGCAGAGGGCGGGGCAGCCGTCCGGAGAGCCGTCGTCGATGAGCAGCAGCTCAAAGTCCCCCTCCCTTTGCCCCAGGATGCTCTCCACGCAGGCGTTGAGATAGGCCTCCGCCTTGTAGACCGGGACGATCACGCTGACCAGGGGCCTTTTGTATTCTTTTGGCGGTTCCATGCTTTACTCCCCTTTCGGAGGCTCGTTGTATGCGGATCGGAAATTCCTGATTGACGGAGCTCCTCGATTCCGCAGCGCAGGTAGTGTTCCAGACTGCCCGCGAAGCGGAAGAAGTCCTCGTCCTCGAAGAAGAGGTTGATCGTGGGTGTCAGAAAGGGCAGGCCCAGGTCGTGGTATATGATGCCCGCGATGCAGTTGTTGGTGATCAGGGAAAAGTCCCGGTTGCGCAGCCGCAGTCTCCGCAGGCCGCGCCAGGTCTTTAGGAGAACGTCGCGGAGCCTGCCGGAGAAGTCCCCTCCCCTGCCCTCAGCCATGGGCGTCACGCACTTCCCCGGCGGGCCGGAGCCCGTCCTCATCCGCTGTCCGCATTGGCACAGGCTTTGCCCCCGGAGCCGAAAGCTTCCCTCTGCCCGACAGTCGATTTTGTGTCTGCGTATTCGCTGTCATATCTGCCTTCCTTTTTTCGAGGGTTGTCTACGGAAGCTCTGTCAGAGCGTCCAGATAATCCTCGCCGTCCGTGAGAAGATTATATTCCATATAGTAGTAATTTTGAATCAATTCATAGCGGGGATCGTTTTCATCGTATTGACTGATCGTCCCCGCCGCGTCGAGAACGGTTCCGTTGCTGGTCCGCACCGGGAAACGGTCATGGACCTCCAGGACGCCTTGATAGAAGGGGGTCTCTGGCATTCCCGCATAGGACAGCAGGAGGGGGAGCAGGTCGGTCATGGAGGTCTCAATGGATTCCTCCGGGAAGGAGACCGGATAGTTTGCCCAAATCACAAAGGGTACACATTTCTTCATCAGATCGTCCTCCTCGGCGCTTCTGGGGCAGGCCGAAGGCATTTGGCGGATGAAAGACGGAGCGTGGTCCCCCACCATGCAGATAACGACCGGACGCTCGCTGCGGGAAAAATAGTCCGTCATGTCCCGGAAGGCCTCCGCGGACAGGGCCACGGAGGACAGATATTCGTTCACCTCTTCGGTCATATCTCCCAGGTCCTCCGTCACATGCACCGTATCCAGAGCGGGATCGTTGCTGTCATAGCCGCCGTGGTTCTGGAAGGTCAGCAGATAGTAGAAGCGATGCGCGCCGGGTTCCGCTTCATATTTCTCGATCAGTCCCTTGAAATCGTCCTCGTCCAGGATGTGTCGGTTTCCATAGTACCGCATCTCGGAGAAGCTGCCCTTTCCCATAATGACGTGATCAAAGCCCATGGCGGGAAAGGCGATATGGCGGGAATAGTTCGTCCCGTCGTTGCTGTGCAACGCCGTCGTCGTATAGCCCAGTTCCTTGAGATAGGTCGGCAGCGTCGCGTTCCGGGACGTGAAGCGGATGTAATTAAACGGCGCATAGATTGGCAGCAGATACATGGAGCAGGAGGTCAGAAGCTCAAACTCCGTGTTGTTGGTGCCGCCGCCCACATTGGGCGAATAGGCCTTGCCGTAGCAGGCATTTTCGATCCCGTAGAACGGCGCCAGATAGTCCCGGTCAGTCTCGATTCCGCTGTAGTCGGACAGATCACAGAAGGATTCGTTCAAAATCAGGATGATATCCGGGAACTGCTCTGCGGTCCCGGCCTTCCCCTCCGGGATCTCGATGCGGTCAGATGAATAGCCGGAGGGCCTGCGGATCGGATGAAGCACCTGCTCAATATTCGCCGCCGAGCAGCACAGATAGCCGTTTTCCTTGATTGCGGTGCGCCAGGAGAATTTCACGCTCTGATCCACGGCGATCGGGCTGTACAGGAACGTATAGAGGAAGGCCGCGTCGAGGACAAGCAGCAACGCGGTACGGAAGCTCCAACGCAGACGGCGCTTTGGCTCTTCCATCCGAAAGCGGCTGATCAGATACAGCTCCAGGAGCAGGAGCCCCAGGATCTCCGCGATCTCCGGTCCGAAGAACAGGGAATAGGCGCCGAGCACGCTCATAGCCGTCTTTGCGTTTGCGAATTCACTGGGGAAAAGCGGACTTCCGTGAAAGGCGATCACATAGTAGTTGACGATGGAAAGCAGGGCGACAAGACAGCAGCTCAGAACGGCCCCGCGCCTGCGGCTCTGGGAAAGCAAAGACAGCAGCAGCCACACAAGCAGAAGGATCCCAAGGTTCAGCAGCAGCGAGAATGGCCGGACGCGGACGCAGTCTCCCAGCATATCCAGACAGCTCCGCTGAAGCTGAAGAAGCTCCAGGAAGAACAACACGACCGGCAGTACGACGGTTATCGCTTTTGTACTGCGGGAGACACGCCCAAAGGTCCGCGAGCCCTCCAGGGCATTCAGACACACATTCAACCCATAGAAGGCCAACAATGCCAGGGCGAAGCCTGCCAGAATGAGAAAGGCGCTCGATGACAGCGAGATCTGCGAGGCAAGCCTTCTGACTAAGGAGGCGTTTTGCCAGCGATTATAAAATCGGCCGACGGCAAAGAGCAGAATCGCTGCGGTCGGCACCAGCTGCTGTTTGCCAAAGCGAAGTCTTCGCCCCGTGAGAAGCAGCGCCAGACAGAGAATGAGAAAACACCCGACGACCACGGCGATCCTGACCCAGTTCAAGGACACAAGCAGGGCGACAAGCGCGCCGAGGGAGCAGCAGGTCAGAATTGCAGTTTTCTTGCCGGAAGGCTGTGCTGTTGATTTCATATGCAGATCTCCGTTTATGATGTGATCAGGCTTCGGAATGCTCCGAGGCCACCCGCTCCTCCACACGCACGGCGTCCGAGGCTGCAGGCGGCTCTTCCTCCGCTCCGGTGTGCTCCGGCTGCGGGAGTCTGGATTTTAGGAAATGCGCCGGGTTGCCGCCCCAGATCTCGTAGGGGGGCACGTCCTTGGTCACCACGGAGCCCGCGGCGATAATGGCCCCATTGCCGATGTGGACGCCCTTCATAATCAGAGACCGCGAGCCGATCCAAACGTCGTCTCCGATCACGATGGGCTCAATTTCCGTGCGGCCCTGGAGGCCCATGGGGATCGTAACATCGTCGTGCCGGTGCTCGTTGGTGAACATCAGCACGTCAATGCCGATCATGCCCTGCTTGCCGATGGTCACGCCGGAGGGGATCTGGCAGTTGGCCCCGATCCCAGCCCCGTGGCCCAGCTTCAAATCGTAGGCGAAGGTCACGTTCCGGTCGATGTTGACCCATTTGCCGCAGTCCTCCAGCATCAGATGGGCACAGAACTGCCGGAAGCGCCGGGCCCCGAGGCTGACCCTGGCCCCGGAGAGGGGCAGCCGCTTGCCGATGAGGTGGTAGAGGAGCTTGCCGGTCATTCGTTTGATTTTATTCATGATTTGCCTCTCCCCTCCCGAGGAAAGAAGATAGTTTGCGGAGAATCGCGTCCGGTCGGACGAGCTTCGGATGGACCTGGGCCAGATAGTACTGGTACTTATCCGCTGAGACCCGGCTTCGCAGATAGCGCAGAGCCTTTCCGGTGCCGACACGGTATTCCTCCGGAACGGTCACGCCGTCCCGCTTGGCGTAGATCGCATAGACGCACAGGAGCCGCTTCCGCTTGTCCTCCGCCGCCTGGAGAATCTCCGTCTCGCCCTTCTGCCTGAAAAATGCCTGACATTGGTCCACGCCCCAAATATCGTCGTAGCGCTTTACGGAGAATTTCTTGGAGGTGATGCTCTCGGGGCGGTCCCGGTAGTAATAGGCCCTTGCATTGACCGCGGCCACGGCTTTTGCCCGCCAGCAGGCGACGGGGACGAAGGCCTGGTCCTCGTGGAGCTTCCCCACCGGGAAGCGCAGGTCGGCAATCAGCTCCCTTCGATAGAGCTTCCCCCAGGCGTTCACCGGAACGGCGTCGTCGCCCCGGTAAAGCAGAATCACGGCCTCCCGCCCGGTCAGCACTTTGCTGTCCGCTTCGGCGGCGGACGGAGCTGCCGCCGGGTTCTGCCCGTCTTCGAAAACACGGGTCCGGCAGACGGCAAGCTCCGCACCGGACTGCTCGACATTGCGATACAGCAGCTCCAGATAATCCGGGGCCACGTAGTCGTCGCTGTCGATGAAGGTCATATACTTCCCCTGAGCGATCTCCATGCCGGAGTTTCGGGCGGCAGAGAGGCCGCCGTTGGGCTGGTGGATCACCCGGATGCGGGGGTCCCGGGCCGCATAGGCGTCGCACAAGGCGCCGCAGTTGTCGGGGCTTCCGTCGTCCACCAGGATCAGCTCAAGGTCCGAAAAGCTCTGGGCCAGGATGCTCTCCACACAGGCGGGCAGATATTGCTCCACCTTATAAACAGGGACTATCACAGAGATTTGCGGCATGGTCCGCTCCTTTCCGATCACCCGCGCGGCGCGTGGGTTCACTTGCAGCTTTTCCGAAGTACCTCGATGGCGCAAAGCAGGGGATCATAGATCCGCATTCCGTCGAAGGTCCTGGCAGGGACCCGGGAATAGAGCACCGGGAACTCCGTGCAGCCTAAGATCAGGGCGTCGCCGGAAAAGGACTTCACGAGCCCGATGAACTTCCGGACGGTCTCCTCCGTGACGCAGTCCTGCTTGACGGCCTCGATGAGCTCCCGCTGCATGAGATACTGTTCGTTCTCCGGGCTGCGGACCGTGATGCCATAGGGGGCAAGTCCCCAGGCGAAGACGCCGGATTGGATGGTGCCCTCCGAGGCGATCAGAGAGACCTCCTTTTCACCGGCGGCGGCGATCCTGTCGCAGCAGGCGTCGATGATGCTGACGATTTTCCCCTCCGCCTCCGGCAGGCTCCGGTAAATATCCGGCAGGAAGCAGTGGGAGGTGTTGCAGGCCAGGATGATTTTGGTGGCCCCGGCCCGCAGCAGGGAGGAAACGGAATCGCAGAGCTCCGCGGTAAGGCGCTCGTATTCATAGCCCTCCAGCACGGCCCGGACCCGGCTTGGCATGGTGCAGCGGTTGTCGATGAGAATCCGCGGGCGGTCCCACTCCTTTTGGGCGGGGAAGGCCTTCAGCAGGGCCTCGAAAAAGTGCAGGGTGGCGTAGGAACCCATGCCCCCCAGCACGCCGATTACGTCTTGATACATCCTTCAATCCTCATAGTTGTTGCGGACCCAGCGGACGGCCCGCTCATAGTCGTCGATGGTGTCGATCTCCTTGGTGTGCAGGAAGATCATGGGCAGGGGCAGCATCGGCTCGATCAGGTGGAAGACGTGGCGCTTGCCGGGCCGCAGCTCTGCGGTTTTCAGCTTTGCAAGCCCCGTCCATTCGTAGTCGCCCTTCTCCTTGGAAAAGCCGGTCACGCACTCCACACCGTTGATGGTTTCCGTCGGCATGGTCCAGGGGTTGTCGGTGGAGGGGGTCGTGCCGCCCACGCAGCAGCCGTCATATTCCACGGCGCGGATCAGATCGTCGGGGCGGACCAGCAGGTCGCCGTCCAGGGCCACTGCGTACTCCCGGGCATGCTGGGCCCCCAGCCAGAAGCTGGCCCCCGTGCCGGTGTTGCGGTAGTCGTGGTTGAAGACATAGAGAATGTCCCGCCGGACGCTGTTGACCACCTCCATGACCTTCTCGGCCTGATAGCCGACCACGATGCGGATGTCGTCATAGTCCTTCAAAATTTCAAGCTGCCGCTCGATCAGGGTCTTGCCCTCGATCTCCACCAGGGCCTTGGTGCAGCCCAGGCCCAGGCGGGTCCCCATGCCGGCGCAGCTGATGACGATGCTGACGTTATTCTTCATCCTGTTTTTCCTCCTGTTCCTCCTCGTACAGCGTCCGAAGGAAGCGGCAGAGCCTGTCCTCGTCGTAGATCACGTGGGAGGCGTTGCTCATAAGGGCGTAGGCCACGGGCCGGACGCCGCCGAAGCCGATGCCGATCTCCGCCAGGCGGACCATCTCCGCGTCGTTGCTCCCGTCGCCCACGGCTACCACCGGCCGGACGAATTGCTCCACAATCCGGCCCTTGTCCACCACGCTGTTGACCCGGATCAGCCTGTCATCCTGGGCGCTGGCCGTGGAGCAGAGGCAGTGGGACATGGGCAGCCCGATCTTTTTCATCAGCTTCGCAATCCAGATATCCAGATTGCCTGTGACGATATAGCAATCCTCCACATGCTCCCGAATGAATTGGACAATTCCCTCGTGCAGAGGCACCTTGGAAACGATCTCCGCCACCTTGCTGACCGGGATCGGGCGCAGCATCTCCACCCTTGCCAGGAAGCTGCTCTTGAAGGGCAGCTCGCCCCGCATGGTCCGTTCTGTCAGCTCGCTGATCTCCCGGGTGAGTCCCACCTGTTCCGAAAGCGCAGGCAGAATCTCCTCCTTGGTGACCGTCGCGTCCAGATCAAAGAGAAATACTCTGTGGTTCATGGTTTCTTTCCTCGTTATTCTATGATTCCCTGCTTGCGCAGCCAGGCAAAGCCCTCCTCCAGGCCCTCGTCGAACTCCGTGGTGTGGGGCTCGCTCAGGGACCGGGGCAGGCACCAATAGTCTCCGTAGGAGGAGCGCAGCGCCCAGTCGTAATTCTGCCAGACGTCGTATCTGCGGCCCTCGAACTCCACCTCGTCCTTCAGCAGGGGGAAGAACTTTTCCACCGGACGGATTCCGCGCTCGTCGCGGCTCCACCAGGGGCAGTTGATGGGCTCGCAGAAATAATCTCCACGCCCAAAGTAAGGGAACCGCTTTTCCTGCTCCGCCTCGAATTCGGCGGTCAGCCGGTCCAGCTCGTGGTTTTCCACCGGGCGGCAATAATACTTGCCCTGCTCCTGCGCGGAGAGCTCCCGGATCTTCCGGATGTGCTCCTGATTGAGCGCCTGGGTTCTTTTCCACATCTCGTCCAGATTCTCCGGCGTCACGTCGATGCAGTCAAAGACCAGAATGTCGATCCAGAAGACGTCCACGGCCCGGAACTTGACCTTGGAGATTTTCAGGCCCTCTTTGTAGTTGTAGCAGTACTCCACCCGCAGGGTCTCGTCGTGGGCAAGCAGCTCCCGGAGCTTCAGGTAGTCCTGCCGCATCATGCCGATGTCCACATCGTTGTCCCAGGGGATGAAGCCGTGGTGCCGGACGGCGCCCATCAGGGTCCCGCCCACCAGGAACAGGGACAGGCCGTTGGCGTCGCAGACGTCCTTGACCCGCTCCAGGATGTATTTCTCCGCCAGCTGGATGTTCCGCAGGCGGCCCGTGGCCTTGGGCATTTGCAGGCAGAGGCGCTGTCTCGTCTGTTGCATCGTCTCGCCGGGCTTCATCTGGGAGAGGAAAAACAGGTACTCCTGCTTCTTGTCCATCTCCCGGATTTCCTTGCGCAGGGTCTCCATGGCCTCGTTCATTCTGCGCTCCGTTCGGTAGGAGGGCAGGACCTTTTTCAGCTTTTCTCTGATGCTCATAAAAGCCTCCGTAAAGCAGATATTTTCAATTCAGTTTCCGGCTGTGCGCTTCGGGTAATGCTTTCCGGCCAGGAAAGGCAGCCAGCGGTTGATGATATAGATGATCGGCGGCTCCAGGACGACCACCACCGCCAGCATGATCAGGCCCGCCCAGAGCGGCGTCGTACCGAAGTCGGAAATGCCCAGCAAGACCGCCACAGCCGCGTAAATGATGTGGTGCGTGCCGAAAATGATGATGGAATTCCTTCCGGCTCCGCTTAGAATCCGGTTGAAGGGCTCCGGCGGCTGAGGCTGTGAAATCTGAAGCACGAAGTAAGTGCCAAGAACGCCGTAGCAGATTTGGATGAGATATTTCAGCGGCTGGAACGGAATCCGCAGATCGGCGAATTTGGGGCCGAAGAACAGTCCCGCCGCCAGCACCGCCGCTCCGGAGAGGCAAATCAGCCAGATACGCCGCTGCTCCAGGAGCTCCCGTCCGTAGAAGCCGACGACGAAATAGGGCAGGTATTTCATGGAGGAGGCCAGGGTGGACAAAACAGGGATTCCCCCCAGCGGAAGGAAGGACGAAAAAAGCAGGGCGGCAGCGGCGGCGCACACGGCCCATTTTTTCCGCAGCAGAAGAGCCAGGGCCGCAAAGATCAGCTCCACCAGGAAGAGCGAAACGATGAACCAGAGGTTATGGTCGTTATAGCGCAGACTCAAGGTGTTGAAGAGATAGCCCTTCCAGTTCAGGGTGACGCCGTTTCGGATAATATCCGTCAGCACCCCCAGCAGTTCAATAAACACAAAGGGAATGCCAAAGGCATAGAGTCGCCGCAGGAAGAAGCTTCCGAAGCCCTTTCGGTAGGATCTCGTAATCCCCAGCAGCAGGCCGCTGATGACGAAGAAGGCGGGCATGTGGAAGACGTAGATCGTATTGAAGACCGGACCCGACTGCCAGATGTGGCCGATCACCACAAGAATGATCAGGATGCCCTTGGCCCGGTCGATATAGTCCAGTCTGTTTTTTCGTTCACTCATTCCGATTCTCCATGATTGTTGGAATACGGTTATTTTTCAAAGCTGCTCTTCTCCGGCAGGATGGTCTCGAAGGCCGCCTTCAGCTCGGCGGCGAGGGCCTCGAAGGGGATGTCCCCGGAGGGGTCGTTGATGCACACCATGTCGTGCTCCTGACCGCGGATCAGGCCGCAGAGCCGGTCCACGGTATCGGGGTTGCAGTCCTCCACCACGTTGTCGGTCATGAAGGGGCTGAATTTCCCCGCGGCCACCTGCCACCAGAGGGCCAGCCACTGGTTCACGTCCTCGTTGCTCCGGAAGCGCCTGGCGGTGGTTGCCTCCAGCAGCTCCGGCTCCTCCGCCCAGATCGTCTCCAGGGTCGATTTCAGGAAGGCTGCGGGGGCGTGGAGGTTCTTGAAGCCCAGGAAGTTCTCCGGGTAGAGCCGCTCCAGCAGCCTGGTACGGAGATTGTCCTTCCAGGGGTAGGCCCGGTTTGCGTATTTTTTCCCGTTTTTTCGGACCTGCTCCGGCTTATGGAAGTGGTTGTTGATGACCCGCAGGTCGTTGGCGATCAGATGCTGCCAGATCCCCGGGACGCCCCGGAAGGCGGCGGGGACCTCCCCGCCGAAGGTGCAGGGCAGGCCGTCCCGGAAGAAATTCGTCTCCGGCTGGGGCCGCAGCAGGAACATGTCGTCGTTGAAGAATACATAGTGATCGGCCAGGCCGGGGATCCGATGGACGTTCATCTCAATGGTGTTGGCGCTGAAGGTGGGCAGACAGGCCGCCGGAATGTAGTCGCTGTGGCGGACGTGGTGCAGCTTGGGGGCGTCCAGGTTCAGGAAGTCCGGCACGTGGCCGCAGGTGACGAAATGGACGGTCCGCACCCAGGGGGCGAAACGTTCGATCCCCCGGAACCAGTAGGGCATGAGGCCCCAGTCCCGGAAGCGGTTGACGGAATTGGCGTCGGTCAGGGTCTTGCCCTGGTACTTCGCCTTCTGGGCCTGCCAGGCGGGATCGCTGCCGTCCACCCAGAGAACTACAATATCAATGTCCATGTCTTGCTCCTTATCCTTTCAAGCGGCGGATCAGCCGCCGGGGCAGCTTCCAGAGGTCGAAGTCCCTGAGGCGCAGATCGACGGCCTCGAACCGGGAGGAGCGGCAGTAGGTGTGGGCGCCGTCCACCCGGAATCCGGCCAGTTTTCCCATCGGCGTTTGCAGGAGTCCCGCGGGCTCCTCGGCGTGGGACCGCTCCGTATCCCGCAGGCGGACGAGCTCCACGGCGTCGCCGTAGCGCTGCTCCTGATTCCGCTGGACGGGCCGGTACAGGACGCCATTCTCGGCGAAGACCGGTCCCGCGCCCCGGACCCGGAGCCCGTCGTACTCTTTCCAGTCCAGCGGCTCCAGAGCGGCTTCGGCGACGCTCAAGCGCAGGCTGTAGGCCCTGGGCGTCACCCGCTCGGTCTTCCCGTCCGTCAAAAAGCTCAGCAACCGGAGACCGCCGTCCCATTCATAGACCGTGGTGTCCACGGCCCGTTCCCGGAGCAGGACCTCCCGGAGCTTCCATCGGTAGGGAAAGGCCTCCGCCTGGTACAGCCGGAGCTCCCTCGCCGCCGAGGACTCGGGAATCATGTACCAGATGCCCTGCCAGCGGAAGAGAAAGGGATAGGAGTAGTGGCATTCGTCCCGCAGGATCACCCGGGGCTCCCCCAGGGAGCAGTCCGGCAGAACTTCCGCGGCCTCGATGTGGCCGTGGTCGTTTTCCACGGCCTCATAAAACAGCCAGGTTCTTCCGTCCTCCTCCGCCAGCATGGGGTCCGCTGCCCAGCGGGCGGCCTCGGCGGGCAGGACGAAGGCCGGGGAAAAGCCCGCTTCCTCCAGGACGCTCTTCACCGCTCTGGGGCGGAGCGCCACCGTAAAATAGCTGTGGGTCAGAAACAGCTTTTGCAGCAATGGATTCATATTCAGCCTCGTTTCAGCAAGGGCTTGACCGCCCGGACGGCTCTGGCCCGGGCGCTCCGGTAACGGACCCGGGTCCAGATGGGCAGGGCCTTTCCGGCGACGAGCTGCCCGCAGAGCCGCCGGCTCCCCTCGGAGAGCCGGGGAAGCGCCTCCGCGCATTCCCGGAAATTCCGGTTTGCCGCGAATTCCGCGCAGTGCTTCCGGACCTCCCCAAGGGGGGCGGTCTGCATCTTGACCCAAAACAGATCCAGATAGATTTGGAGCACGATTGCCTTCAGGGCCTCCCGGTCCTCGCCGGCGAAGCCGCAGCAATCGGCCAGCTCAAAAAAGCGTTTGGCGACCAGGTCCGTATTGGCGGCCACGGCGTCGATTTTGGCGATCCGGTCCACGGTCCGGTCGTGGTCGTAGTCGGTATTGTATTGATAGCAGATCTCCGGAAGCACCAGACAGCGGGCGCTGTGGGCCATAGCCTCCAGAGAAAAAGCCAAATCTTCGTAGTTGGTGAGCCCCCGGTCGAAGCGGACGCCGCTTTCGAGCAGCAGGCTGCGGCGAAACAGCTTGTTCCACACCGGGGAGAGGTAATTCGTACGGAAGAGCTCCGCGAACCGCGGGCCCAGGGCGCTCCGCTCCAGCAGCAGCCGCTGCCCGAAGCGGAGGGCCTCGGTCTTCATCAGCTGCTCGCCCCGGAAATAGCGAAACTCCATGCCGAAGAGGACCACGCCCGGCTGGGAGCGCTCCAGCTCCTCCAGGGCCGCCGCGGGCAGGGGCAGGGCCCCGTCGTCGGCGTCCACGAACCAGAGATAGTCGCCCCTTGCCTCCTCGATTCCCAGATTCCGAGCCGAGGAGACGCCGCCGTTGGGCTTGTGGACACAACGGACCGCGGGATATTCTCCCGCCAGGGCGTCGCAGAGCGCCGCCGTGCCGTCGGTGGAGCCATCGTCGATCAGCAGGAGCTCCGCCAGGGGGAGTCCGATGCCGAGGACCCGGGTGACCGTCTCCCGGAGGGTGGCCCCGCACTGATAGGCCGGAATGATAACGCTGACAGTCATTGGGAATCACCTCGCAGGAAGGCCTGTTACTGGAAGAAGAATTTAAAGGGATAGAGATGCCAGTCGCCGTGGGCGACGTTCAAAAAGCGGTAGATGCCGAAGCCGCAGAACAGATATGGCGCAATAGTATCCACGGTTTGCAGAAATCGCCAGCTTAGAAGGGATTTCCGATCTGACCGTTTGTCAAAAATCATCGGTATGAAAATAACTGCAAACTGAAAATAATAGTCCGCCAGTCGTTCAAAAATGTTGTTATAACCGCAGAATGTCTGAAGCACAATGGCAATGCCGCATAGCTGCAGCAGAATGACGTACTGCCGATCCTCTGCAGTCGGGACACGAAACACCACCGCTGCGACAACGATGACAATCATGATCAGTGCCTTTGTTCGCAGGAACGTCACATCCGAGAGATCGATGCCGGCTTCCTCGTCCTTATAGTATTTCATCAGGAAATTGATAATCTCGTTGCGGAACACATAGGTCAGCACCAGCAGGCCCACCAGCAGCAGCAGATAGGCGCGGCCGGGCTTGATCTTCGCGATCCAGTAGGCCGGCAGGAAGATCAACGCCGGGAGGTGAATCTGGCCCGCCAGCAGAACAATCACGATGAATTTAATGGGCTTTTTCTCTATGATCGCGTCGAAGGCCAGCATCAGGAAGGCCATGGCGATGCTCTGCTTCAGGGCGGAAAAGTGGAAGGTAAAAAACAGCAGGCCGAAGTGATAGAGGATGCTCTGGAGCGGATTGGGCGAGTATTGATAGACCATCCGCCCAAAGCAGATCGTGACGAAGGCCGCGATCACAGAGATATAGAGCTGATAGTCCCTGCTGATATACGTGGCGAAGGCCTTGGTTAAGAAATAAAACAAGGCGTTTCTTCCTTCTGTGTAGCTGATGATCCCGTCCCAGCTCATTGTTTCCATTTTCCGGAAGTTTGCCAGATAGGAGGTCCTGGTATCGTCGCCGATGACATAGGTGTTCCGCAGGCCGTAGATCGCATACAGGAGCAGACAGGCGACGATCACATATTGGAGATTTTTTTCCCGGGTCCCGTGCATGATCAGCGCCGTAACCAGCACCATCACCACGAGCAGCAGGTAATAGTCCATATTCACTCATTCCTCAAGAAGATCGATGAAAAACCGTTCCGTTTCCCCGGCAAGCGCCCTGGCGGAGAAATCCCGGCCCCGAAGCGCGGCGGTAGCCGCGAAGCGTTCCCGCAGGGCGGCGTCGCGCAGCAGCCGCTCTATGCCCTCGCGGAGGGCCTCTTCCTCATTTTCCACGATCAGGCCGTATTCCGAATCCCCCAGCAGCTCCCGCATGCCGGAGCATTCCGTGGTCACAATGGGCTTTCCGAGGACCAGGCCCTCGGTGACGAAGGTGCTCAGGCCCTCGTAGCGGGAGGAGCAGACCAGCAGGTCCGCCGCCTTCATAAAGGGGTAGGGGTTGGACTGAAAGCCAAAGAGCTTCACGGAATCCGTCAGGCCGAGCTCCGCGATCAGAGCTTCCAGCACACCCCGCTGGTCCCCCTCCCCGACGATCCAGAGATCGTGGGCAAGTCCCGCGTCCAGAAGCTGTTTGTGGACCCGAATCAGCCGGTCGTAGCACTTCTCCTCAGACAGGCGGCCCACTGCCGCGACGGTCAGCCGCCGCTTTGCGGGCAGCGCGGGCAGGGTCAGCTCCGCCTTCTCCCGGATGGCGGCATCGTCCACGGTGTTATACAGCACCGAGACCTCGGATTCCCGTCCGAACAGACGGACGAAGCTCTCCTTCGCCGTGTTGGAGACGCAGACGATCCGGTCGTAGGCCGCGTACTGCCGGGCGAGCTTCGCCCGGGTCTCGGGCTTCCCGTCCAGCTTCCGCGCCAGGTCGCTGTGGACCCAGGCGATCTTTTTGGCCTGCTTGTTGGTGGAGCCCGCCAGAATCTTCGTGGAGCCGAACTCCAAATAGGCGACCTCGAGCTCGTAATTGTCTCTGATGTGCAGGGGGTAGGTCAGGCCCGCGGCGGCCTCCGCGCGGCTGCGCAGGCTGTTCAGCCTGCCGGGGGCGGCATAGCAGTACCGATAGCGGATCCAGGGCTTCAGAAGCCGGGCCGCGTCCGCCTTCCAGAGGGTCTGCACCGTGATCTCGAATTTCTCCGGGTCCATGGCGTTGACCAGGTCGCAGAGCACCTTCTCGGCGCCGCCGCCCCGCAGGGTCTCAATGAAAAACAGGGTCTTGATTGCCATAATTACCTCACCCGGTTCCACCGGAACATCAGCTTGTATTGGAACCAGCTCACGACGGGCTGGAGAATCCGCAGGGAAAAGAGTCGGCGCTTCAAAAACAGGGAAAGGCCGGGGTGGAGCCTGGACCGCAGCCAGAAGCGGAAGGGGTGGGTCCGCCAGGCGGCCAGGGTCGGCTCGGCGCTCTGCCAGGGGCGAATTTCGTCCTGGCGGAGTATGGCGAAGTCCGGCCCGTCCAGATAGGCCTTCAGCTCCTTCCAGCCCATCTCACAGCAGAGCCGGGGGAGCTTTTCGAGGATCATGGTCAGCTCCTGCCGCTTGGTGGAGTAGCCGTCAAAGCCCTTCGCCCGGAAATCCGCCTCCTCCAGCTCGAAGGCCTTCCGGGAGGTCTCCAGAATCTCCCGCTCGCTGTGGGTGTGGATGCAGCTGGTCGGGTTGACCCAGTAGCCCAGCATGACCCGGCTGCTGTACCGGATGGATTGCGCCAGGGCCGTGGTCAGATGGGCGAAGGGGATGTCCTCGTTGATCCGTACAGGCAGATAGCGAATCCCGTGCCGGTCCAGGAGCTTCCGGTTGTAAAGGCAGGACCAGAAGCCCAGGGTGTAGGGCCGCTCCGGGTCCGGCGGCAGCTCCCGCCGGGCTTCGTCCTCCAGGGCATAGGGCTTTTCCCAGCGGCGGTTCATGCTGACGGCATGGTAGGAGAAGCGGTACAGGTCGAAGTCCTCCTCCAGCAGGGCCAACAGGGCCTCGTCGAAAAAGTCCGCCTCCCACCAGTCGTCGGCGTCGAGAAAGCCGATATAGGCGCCCTGGGACGCCTCAATGCCCAGGTTTCGGGCGGAGAAGGCCCCGCCGTTGGCCTGGTGGAAGACCCGGACCGCCGGGGCCGGATGCTCCGCGGCGATCCGGTCACAGATGGCCCCGGTGCCGTCGGTGCTGCCGTCGTCCACGATCAGCAGCTCCAGCCGGTCCGCCCGGGGCTGGCCCAGGACGGAGGCCGCCGCCCGCTCCAGAAAGGCCGCGCCGTTGTAAACGGGGATGACAACGGATACCAGGGGGTTTTCCATAGGGTTCTCCTTCTCGATTTATGTTCGTTCCCGCAGCAGCTTAAACTGTTCGGCGCTGGTGCAGACCCGCAGAACGCCGCGCTCCTGCATATCCAGCAGGGCAGCGCAGAGGCGGCGCATCTTCTCCTCGCTCCATGTCCAGACGTCCGAGGCCGCGGGCTGGGGCTCCACGCTGTGAAACATCAGCACCAGGGCTCCACGGCGTTTTACGCAGTCCCGGACCAAAGTTAGAATCTGGGGCACAGTCACGTCCCCCATGACGGGAACGCTGTAGAGAATCTTCCCGTCGCATTCGGTCATAATCGTATCGTGATAGGCAATCCGATAGAAAATCGGAAGGTGGATGACTCTCCCTGCTTTTCGGAGCATCGTACGCAACAGTTTCCTGGATCGGATCCGGTAGCTGATACGGATATATTTCACGTTGCCGCAAAAGGGATCGGATCCATCCGGCTGGAGCAGTTCGGGAGCGATCTTGGAATTCGGACTGGCGAACCCGAACGCTGTATTATCATCCAGTGCCAGCCATTCACGCAGTTTCCCAGCGCACGCAGACACATCCTCCGGCGTGTTCTGGTGCCGATCCCCGTGCATAGCGATCTCAATCTCTGGCTCCGCGGCAAGTCGTTGAACATCTTCACGTTTCATCGCAGGTTTGTCGCACGGAAGCTGTTCCGTTGGGCAGGTCCTGTCCACATAACCCGTGGTAATGTTGAGCGTCATAGGCAGTCTATTGGGGGAAAACAGGCTGTCCGCCAAAGCAGCATTGTCACCCCGTCCGTCATCGAAGGAAAAGCTGACTACTGCCTCGCTTCGATAAATGGAGTAAAGGGGTTGATACGCCTCCCGAAAATCATATCCGCTGGTCATAAGCTCTTCGCAGCCCTTTGCGGCGTCTCTCCGCTTCGCGTCGAGCAGCGCGGATATCCACGACTCCGGAGTCTCCAGGGAAAGAGGCTTAACAAGCTCGGTCAGCAGTGCGTCCTTTGGAATTCGATCGGAAACAACACAGGGCAAGCCATTCGCCTGCGCTTCCAAAAGCGCCAGAGGGGTCCCCTCGCGCAACGAAGGAAACGCAAATACATCCATAACGCTTAGCAATTCATTAACATTGCTTACACCGCCTGTGAACATTACGGCATCTCGGACGCCGCAGCTCTGCGCGATTGTTTCGAGCCGCGTCCGTTCTTCCTCGATTCCGCCGCCCACCAGCAGCAGCAACACTTTCGGATTCCTTTTTCGCAGTTCCGGTAGCAGCCGGATCAGAAATTCCTGATTCTTGACAGGGAGAATCGTACCCACGTGGCCGATCACATAGGAGTCCTCCGCAATCCCGCAGGCCTCTCTCAACCGGTTCCGATTTTCCTCGGAAAACGCACAGGCCGCTGTGTCGATCCCATTTTTTAATACGATCCCGCGCTTATCAAACGCTCGTTTTCCAAACATCCAGCGACCTGCATCTATACCGCAGGCCATAAGATGTGTCGCATTTCTACGAACCAGATGCCTCATCAAGCATTCGTACAGCTTTTGCGCCGTCGAAACCGCACACTCGGTTTTCGTGGTATGAGAATGGGCGATTCGGATCGGGACCCGCATGAGCTTTGCAATCAACATATTGAAACCACTGTTGAACTGGGTATGCGAATGTACCGTGGTATAGCGATATTTGCGGATCAAATCTGCGATTGTCTGGCAATAGCGCAAATATCCCCTCCTGGGTGATGGAATCGTAATGACCTTTCCACCATGCGCCTCAATTTCCGGTCCGTATACGTTTTCATAGCCCTCGAATACTACATAATGAAATTCAAACTGCTTCTCATGGGCATAACAGCAAATATTAGCCGCGATCCGTTCCGCACCTCCTATATGGAGCGCTCCGGCAACGATCAATATGCGTTCCATTTTTTCCCTCTTTCTTTATCTTGTGAACGGTTCCGTATATAAAACCAACGTTTTAAAAACGAATCGATATCGGAGTAATATGTTCCGTCGCCACTTTAATGAAGCAACCGTCCCGCAATCAAATCGATCATCCAAGTCTGTCGGAGCCGGACGGGAAGAGTGATCGCTCTGCAATATTTTGTCTTCGGGTAGCGCATATGCTTCCGATTGATCTCACCGCAGGCCTTCCAGAGGGCCCTTTGCCGTTTGGCCCAGGAAAGGCCCTCCCGGCGCAGGTCCTTGGCGTCCTTGTAGATCCCCCGGCAGACGCCGAAGTTGTAGGCTCGGCGGTACAGCTTCTTCTCCGACTCCGGGAGCACCGCCCCGGCGATGGCCTGCCGGACGAATTCCCCCGTGATCTCGAACTGAGCGGAGAGGTCCGCGTGCTGTTTCCGGGAGAGGGAGTCCTCGTTCTCCGTATTCACGTAGTAAACGATCTGATCGGAGGTCAAATAGCTGTTTACAAACATGGAATATCGGATGTTCAGAGCCCGGTCCTCGGCCACGGAGGCCCCCAGGGGGAAGCGGATTCCTTCCCGCTCCAGAATGTCCCGGCGGTAGATCTTGGCGCAGGGGGAATTAATCGTTTTATTACAGATTTCGTCTATGATCCGTGGAAAGAGCTCCTTCCGGGTCCGGAAGGCGTGAAGCGTCGGCGGCTGAGCTGGGGATTCTTTCCCTTCCGGGCAGATAGAAAATCGAATCCAGTCCCAGTCCGATTCCGCCAGCAAAGCGGAGGCCGCGGAGAGCAGATCACCGGAAACCCAGTCGTCGCTGTCCATGAAGAGCACATAGTCTCCCCGGGCCGCGTCCAGCCCCGCGTTTCTCGCGGAGGAGACGCCGCCGTTTTTCTGATCGATGAAATGAACCCGGGCATCCCGCCCGGCGTATTCGGCGCAGATCGCGCCGCTTCCGTCTCTGGAACCGTCGTTTATCAGGATCAGTTCATCTTGATCCCGGAGCTGGGGCAGCAGACTGTCCACGCAGCGGCATAGGGTCTTTTCCGCATTATAGACAGGAATGATAACAGAATAACACGGGCTCATGATGGTCCCTTTCCAAAGTTCCTCAAATCAGCATCGTCTTCTTGCTGTTTGATGGTTTCCCAATCCCGCTCCAGATCAATATACATATTCCCGTGGTTGCTGCATCGCTTTTCCTCGGGTGGAAGCTGCATATAGTCCCCATAATTATTTCGAAGAACCGCGTCGTAATCCTCTGGCGCGGCACAAGCCAAGCCTTCAAAGAGAAGGCTGACAGGCTGCTTCTGATATTGTTCGGCTGGAACAACAGCGGTAATAGATCCCCATACCTCGGCCAAGTTGTCTTTCCCTGTCTGAGAAAAGAGTCTTCGGCGGATCCATTTCGCAAAGCGCTTTCGGTTTTTACCCAACAGTCTTCGCAGCGCCGTAGCTAGCGCCGTCTTTCCTCTGCCGCTGGTCTTCTTCATCCAGTCCCGATTCTTGGCAAAGGCCTCCGCAGACATGCAGAGCACATTCGTAATAGGAATCAAGGTTTTTTTCAGCTTTACATCCATTTTTCCGCCCACAGAGATCAGAGGAAAGATGTCAATCCAGACGCCATGATGGCCGCCCTCGCACTCCCAATCACGAATCATCGTAGAGTTGTTCCTTCGGACCCGAGCAAACCCAAACTGAAAACTTTCATCCGTATCCGACGTCTGCAAAAAGTACTTTTCGCCCAAAGCCTTTTGCCCCAGCTCCAGAAAGCGCTGGAAGTCCCGATAGGTCATAGAAATGTCTATATCGTCATCCCATGGGATGAAACCTTTATGGCGGACTGCACCCAGAAGTGTGCCGCCGGATAAAAAATATTGCAGCTTGTTATCCTCGCAGACACGCTTCACGTCGCGAAGCATATCCAGCTCAAAAAGCTGAAGATCTCTCAAATTTGGCCGTGCCATAATCTCGCTCCTTTGTAATGGTTCCGCCGCACTCACTCCAGCGCCTTCGCCTGTTCCTCCGGGGAAAGCTCCTCATAGTTCCGGGTGAAGTCCACTAGCAGGGGCGGGTGCTTCCAGACCCGATCCTCCTCGGGAGGGAGCTGCCGGAAGTCGCCGTAGCGGAGGGTCAGAAATTCCTCCGCCCTTGCGAAGGCGGAGTAGGTCCTGCCATGGAAGCCGATCCTTTGCAGGGAATCAAACAGATCGGCCGGATAGTACCGCTTGCAATCCCGGATTGTGACCGGACAGACGAGATACGCGGCGGGCTTGCCGTTCCAGCGCCGTCCGCGGCGGGCAAAATGCTGACTGAGCGCATAATATCTCTTTTTCGGCACGAGGCTAAGCAGCATTCGTTCGCCGAATCCGACGATCCCCTTGCTGCCGCTGGGAAAGCCCCGATTGAACAGGAGCATGAGCGCGAAATCCGCATACTGCAGCTTTCGTGCCAGCTTGCCATGCGGTACGTGTTCTGCGGGAAAAATATCGTTGAAAACCCCCTTGTGAAAGTGCGCGGTGCTCTCAGACTCGAATTGCAGAAAGGTTGTGTGGTCCTTTCTGGCCTTGGAAAACACGTTGCAGTTTTCCGGGTCCAGATCACAGCGGTCCAGGATCAGAGTTTTGGGAGCTGCAGTCGGCCAAAGCTCCATCAGCCTGTCATAATCCTCCCGCGGCATCATAATATCCACGTCATCGTCCCAAGGGATAAAGCCTCTGTGACGGACCGCTCCCAGCAGGGTCCCATAGGCCAGAGAATAACGCAGATCATGATGGGTACAAAGGCGATCCAGCTCATCCAGAATGGATTGCTCCGCGTCCCAGACCTCTTGCATATTGATTTCTTCCGGTCTCATAGGCGTCCTTTCAGCTTGTAAGCTCGTTCAGCAGTCGGGAAAGCTCCTCCCGGGTGGAGCGGACCGCGTAGGGCCGGGCGGCGGCTTCTCCGGCCTCGCCCAGGGTCTTTCTCAGCTCCGACTCCTCCGCGAGCCGCAGCAGCAGGGCGGCCAGGCAGTCGGCGTCCCCCGCGTCGAAGAGGAAGCCCGTCTCCCCCTCCCGGACCAGCTCGTCGTGGCCGCGGTTATGTGAGGCGACGACAGGCTTTTGGCAGAGCATAGCTTCGATGATATTCAGGGGCATGCCCTCGCGGTGACTGCAGGAGACCACCAGGTCCACAGCCGGGACAACCTTCTCCAGGTCGGTGCGGTAACCGAGGAGCTTGACGATGCCCTCCAGTCCTTCGGCTTGGATCTGGTCCCGCAGTTCCTGCTCCTTTGGACCGTTGCCGGCCAGGAGAACCCTCAGATTCGGGATCTTGTCCTTCAGCTGGGCAGCGGCGGAAATCAATGTCTTTTGGTTCTTGTTTTCGTTGAGCTCACCGGTACAGAGGATCACGAAGTCCTCCGGTGACAGGCCCTCGGCCTTGCGCATGGCGAGCTGTTCCTCCGGCGTTGCCGGATGGTAGCGCTTCTCGTCCACACCAACGCCGTGGATGTGGGCCACCTTCGTGCGTTTGCTGAACTTCTCCTTCGCCAGGGCATAGTCTTCCTTGTTGATGGTGATCAGCAGGTCGCACTTCTTCGCCATATACTTCTCGATGGGGTAGAAGATCAGCCAGGCCTTCTTGGAAGATCCCTTGTAGAAATGGAATCCGTGGGCCATGTAGATGACCTTGGTGCCCTGCTTTCGGGTCTTCTTCGCCGCCAGGCGGGTAACGATGCTCCCCATGGGCGTGTTGCAGAGGATCACGTCGTAGTGCTCCTCCGACAGGAGCTTCTTGAGCTGCTTGTACGCTTTCAGATTGTCCGGGCTCCTGGGAGACCGGGAGAAGGGCGTCTCTATGAACTTGTCACAGTATTTGAGCTGCAAGCCGTTCTTGACCGCCAGGTTGTCGTGGGCGGCCACGTGGACCTCCCAGCCCTGCTCCTGCAGATATTTCATGTGGGGCAGATGAAACTGGCAGACGTGGGAAAGAACGGTGGCGGTGTAAAGGATTTTCATATGGTACCTCCGACGGGGGTCGGTGTTATTTTCGTTAAGGCGTGCTGTGCCCGGTGCTGAGCAGCAACCTGGCCCGAAGCCAAACCCGCTTGAAAAGGGTTGCAGCATCATGCCGCAGCAGCGTGCAGTAGCGGAGCCTTGCCCGGAATGGAGACATGGGCTTCCCAGCCAGATCCCGGTTCAGGCGCTCGACCTCCAGAAGGTATTGCGCTTTCATGGTGCCGAAATTGCCCCAATGAACCAGCTTGACGGGAAAGGTTCTGCCGCCATAGGTCCAGCTTGCGGACGGCTTCAAAATGTCCATGGGAAGATCCTTGCGCTTGACGTAGATGCCCACCTCGGACACATCCACCGGCCTGCAGTCGCAGACCGCCATGCCAAGAGCCAGAACCGGCTCGTCGGCCGGCGCGTTGAAAATCACAAATGGGTATTCCTTGTAATGCGCCGCGGCATATTTCGCCAGATCAAAAACCTTTTGAGCGGTCTGTGTTTTACGGACGTAGTAGATCCCGCCGCTGAAGCTGGGCACAAAGTGGATCTGGTCCTTGAACTCGCCCATGCCCTCCCAGCGGAACCAGCCCTTGTCGGTGGTTAAGTCATCATAGGCATAGCCGAAGCAAGAGAAATCCGGCCCGTTCTCAAAGTAGGACCACCAGTCGTCGATGGTCCCGTACACCAGGCAGTCGGCGTCAATGAAGATGGCTTCATCAAAGGGCAGGCAGTCCTGAAGCCGCAGCTTGTCCATATAGCTGTGGGTGGGCTTCGACATCAGAACGACCTTGTCGAAGGCCTTCGTGTATTCGTTTTCCTCCTCCGCTATAATCGCAAACGGAAAGGAACATCCGCCGTTGCGTCGATAGGAGCGAAGCAGGTTGTAAGCCAACTGGTAGTAGTGCTCCGAGCCGGTGGCGATGGTGACGAAGCCCCGGCTGGAGGAGTGGTCAGCCGACATAGGGTAGATCCTCCATGGCGTATTCGGAATCTATGTGATCGATCAGTTTCTCCGCCTCCGAACAGCAATTCGCGCGGAGAGATCGATCAGAGTGATGAATCGCATACGAATCGGGATCGCGATCAGCGGGGTCGTCAGCTTGTCCGGACAATCGGAAAAAACATGACAGATTTCCCGGACCTTTGCCCGACGTTGTTTCCTTGTCAGGTCATACTTCAACAGCTCAGCAGCCGAAGAGTAGGCGCTCCGGTAGTAAACCCAGCTGACCGCTGAAGATAGATTCCGTGCATTCTTGCCCTCCGGCTTTGCCTGCTGCAGCATGGCCGAGCGGCGAAGGCCGGCGTCATGCAGCTGCTGACAGAGATAATCCCGGCGTTTTCTGGTCAGGGATTCCTCGTTTTCCAGACTGGTATTGTACAGGACTCCATCAATCATGTTCAGCCTGCTGACATGCAAGCTGTAGGAGAACACAAAGTTCATGTCCTCGTCGATGCACAGGGCTTCGTTGAAGCGCAGGTGGTTCGCTTCGATCAGATCCCGCCGAAACACCTTGGACCACAGCGTGTTCAGCTCCCCCATTCGAAGATACCGGGCAACAACTCCCAGAACCTCGTCCCTTCCGCGAACGATTCGATTCTCCACCGGGACCTCATAGGTGTT
Source organism: Oscillospiraceae bacterium (assembly GCA_902767915.1). GTDB lineage: Bacteria > Bacillota > Clostridia > Oscillospirales > Oscillospiraceae > JAFRPC01. The sequence continues at coordinate 74,647 of CACXJE010000004.1, forward strand.
CCGACCGAACAGCCGGTGCGCAAAGATGACGAGCTCCGGATCGCCCTGGGCAAGCGTGCGGTCAATTTCCCGGAAGTAGTCCGGCGAAACATAGTCGTCGCTGTCCACAAACAGGATATAGGTTCCCCTGGCCAGCTCCAAGCCAAGATTGCGCGCTGCAGAAACGCCGTGGTTTTCCGTGGTTCTACAGAGGATATTGGGGATTTTTCGGGCATATGACGCGCAAATCTCCGCACTCCGGTCCGTAGATCCGTCGTTGATCAGAAGCAGTTCGGCATCCGGGTAATTCTGCTCCAAAATGCTGTCCAAACAACGTGAAAGAGTTTTTTCCGAATTGTAGATCGGAACAATAATCGAATACTTCATGATTTCAGACAATCCGCTCCATTAAAACCGAATTCTGGAGAATACTTCCAAATAAATGCGCATTAGCAGGGCTCGCTTGTCTGTGTGAGCCAAGTTCTTAACCACAACACTGGTTTTGGTAATTGCCGGGTTCATATGCTGAATAATATCTTTCGGGATTGCGTCTTCTTTGCGTAGTTCCAGCGGAACCGTCAACATTTTCGCCACATATCGTCTGTTATTGAACGGAATCGCGATCTCGGAAGACGTTCGGTGCTCAGCGGTAAGGAAAATTCCTTCCCCGCCGCTCCAGCAGAATTCCCACCAGAACAGCTCCACCCAAGGAGCCATTTTAAGAACCTGCTCCGGATAATACTGCTTGAGATAAGCCCGGAACACCTTGTCCGTGTCGTGAATCAGTCTGGGAGAAACATAGATTTTGTGTAGCGCTCTGCACAAGCTCGCTGTCGGCTTGGCCGGAAACTTCTTTTTATTGTACTTGACATACTGAGATCCGCGTCCCAGCTCATTCACCCATGATTTGATTTCCACATCGTATTTCGGATTCTGAATGAAGTACAATCTCTTTCGGACATCATTCGGGTTGTTCTTTCCGATGCATCCAGCGTTACACTCTAAAACGGCCGCAAACGTTTCCATGTCAGAAAGGGCAGAATCGTCTGCAGGGATTTCATAGATTTCGTGCGGTAACCCGAGTCGAGTGCAAATCTCCTTTGCCGCCAAGGCATCAACACGCTCTGCCTCATTTGAGATATAACTGAAATAATGGAATCTGTCGTACAAGCCATTGGCACATGCAAGTGTAGTTGTGCTGTCGCGACCACCTGTTATGCTGATGGAAACCTTTTTCCCCGGCCATTTTTTCGAATAAAGGGAAAGAGTTTTGTGTAATGTGTCAGACAGCCAGAGAATTGTCTCCTGGTAGTCTGTTTCCGTCGGCTCCTCGCAAATCGCTTCTGTCGGGAAAAAACGAGTCGGTTCCAGCTTGCCAACGGTTGAAGAAATATAGTGATTTGGCACAAGCCTGCGGAGCTCAGTATACGGTGACAAGTCTCCGGGAAGCCAGGTTCCCATGTAATGATAAAAATGGCTTCCTACCAATCGCCGGATATACTTGCTTTGCTCCAAGCCAGTCAGGTCTGCAACCAGCTTGCTGTGAGACGTGAAATAGTGCTTTCCATGAATCGTACCGTAGTATACGATTTGCATCCCAGCGCAGTCATTGGAGATGTAGATTGCGTCATCAGTAACCAATCCGGTGCAATAGACTCCGGTTAGATCCGCTTGAGCGTTATAATACGCGTCAATCCCCTCTTTTTGATATGCGGCAGAAAGCTTTTTTAGGATGGCAGTTTCCTCGGTCAGCAAGTCGAAGGGGTCAACTGCATGTCCGATGAGAAAGAAGGAAGCATCCCCTTCGGTACATGTTATCATCCGCGCATTCTTGTGGACAAAAATATGATACCCCCGCAGCTTGGCTGTGATCCAGTTTCCGTAAAAAGGGTATTGATCATTGATGCTGTAATCCTGGTTTGTGATCAGAAAGCCGTTTGCATACAGCTTCTCCTGGAGATACTGCTTTCCGTCCAGCAAAGTAACAAGGCAATTTGCAGCACCTCCTATTGCAGGCTATAAAACCCCATCAATAGCCAACCTATATTATACATTGATGTAATTAAAAAGGCAACACTTTTTCTTCATTTAATCTGCACAGATATTTTTCTTTTCCTTTACAGCTGCCAAATGAATTAATTGACGCATTGCATTAAATCGCCGTTCCGCAGAAAGGTCACTTCTGCGGAGCGGCGGTTTATGGGAAGAACTGATGCACGACATAATGCTTCCCGCTCGTGGTCAAACACGTTTCACGCTCCAGGCTGATCACGCCTCCCGGTCCGGGTCGGGGCGAAGGAGGGCTTCCGGTTGGGAGATTAAGGGCAGCAGGCGCAAAGCGAAAAACTCACCCTCCCAGGAGGAAAGCCGGTCAAGATCCGGGAAAAAACGCAAAAAAAGAAAGCCGCTTCACGCGACCTTTCCAAACAGACGGTTGGACGAAAAATGTGCGGTTTCCGGCGCTTTTCGCCCCGAATCGAGGCCCAGCGCAGCGGGTTCGATTCGGGAAAGGAGGAGCAGCGGAGTACAGTCGAAGAAAAACCAGCCGCCGAAAGCGACTGGGTTTTCTGAGCCGTACGGAGCTTGCTCCGACGTGGAGGTGATGGGCAGATTTGAACTGCCGAATGACGGTTTTGCAGACCGTTGCCTTACCACTTGGCTACATCACCATATTTTGCGCTTTGTTGGGCGAAAAAGGGTGTTAAAACACTATATATTGTGTTTTGCCCCTGCTGATTTTTCACACATTTTTTTGCTCTTTACCAATATTTTACCAGTATCTTCAGAATTTTGCAAAAAAGGAGCAAAAAATGGCTAATAAAAGGAGAGAAAAAGGAGCCGGAAGCATCCGAAAAATTGGAGCCAAATATTATGGTCGGCTAATGATTGATGGAGTTACAAAAAATTTTGTTGGAGATTCCGCCGCCGATGTGCGGCGGCAGATGCGTGAGTATGACCCAGAACGAGAGGAAAAGGAAAGAAATAATCCACTTGTTACTGACTACATGCAGTCATGGCTGACGACATATAAAAAACCATCCCTGCGCCCATCCAGCTATGACCGCATAGAATGTACTGCTACTTATCAGATATTACCTTATTACAAGGGGGTGAGGCTATCAGACCTTACGCCGGAAACAATATCACAATGGATGCAGAGGCTACAAGCAGAGGGATTGAGTTACAGCAGTATCAAAAAAGCCTATGTTGCCTTAAATGCAGCACTTGACCAAGCTCTTCTTTCCGGCCTTCTCTCTCGGAGCCCCATGGCGGGGCTCTCCATGATCTCCCCGGATCACTTCACGCCATCAGATATTAGATATTTAAGCAAATCCGAAATACAGTTGTTTCATAGTTATTTAACTACACAGTGTAGTGAAATGACTAACAACCCCGAAAAGAACACTTCAAATTGTAGTGATTTAACTACAAAACCACAGGAAAGAAAGAAAAAAGAAGAAATTTGTAGTTATTTCACTAACAGCTATTGGTATGCCCCGGCTCTGATCCTTGACCTGCACACCGGTCTGCGCGGCGGAGAGCTCGCAGCGCTGCAGGTATCGGACTATGACGCGGAGGCTCACACACTCCATGTACGCCAAACAGCCCGGAAGTTCCGCACCAGGGATCAATCCGGTGCTCTGCAGCAGGGGATCACAGTGCAGTATGGGCGGCCTAAAACCCGCGCCGGCACCCGTATCGTGCCTTGTGACACCATCGCGCAGCAGGCAGTGCAGGAGCTCATTCGGCGGGCTAAGGCAGCCCGGAGCCCCTTCCTGGTCGTCAGCAAGGCAGGAACGCCCACAACCATCACACTCCTGGAGCACGCGGCGGAGAGGATATACAAGCGCATTGGAGCAGAGGGTGCAACGCTCCACTCCCTCCGCCACACTTTTGCTAGTCAGCTTTTTGCCGCCGGGGTTGACGTCCTCACAATCAGCAGGACCCTGGGCCACGCCTCCACCGCCATCACGATGCAGGTATATGTACATATGACGCAAGAGAGCCAAGCGGCGGCAGCCGCCAAAATTGAGGAGGCATTGAGCTCTATATAATATTATCTATATTATCTATATTATCTATATAATATTATAATATATATAATACAAGGAGGAATCATTATGACCATATGGGGAGAGATGCTAGACCGCGCATATGAGGAGGGACAGCGGGACGCGATGAAAGAGATGTTTCGCAAAAAATTTGCCGCCAAGCCTCCCGAGAGCAAAATTTATATCGTGCAGAGTCTCTACAGAGCTGGTTGGCCCATCGATGAGATAGCTGACTACACTGGACTCACGCATAACGAGATACGGGATATCATAGAGACTCTATAATATATAATATAAATAAATCTATATATAATATATATAAATCAAGCAAAAATCAAAACCCCGAGCGGTTCACAGGCCGCCCGGGGTTATATTTTTAGTTATTCCTCTTTTTTGCAGCAGCAGAAGTCAGCACAACTCCCATTGAAGAATTGAGTCAGATAAAGGAAAGGAATTAAGTCGGAATACGATAATTTGTATTCGAAATCACATATCAAATTTTGTTATCACGCTTTTTATTACGCCTAGAATAGTATATGACGGATCTTCTTTTTCGCCATTTTTTGCAAAAATCTCTGGGACGCCATCAGATTTTGGATAGAGAAGTTCGATTCCGGGAAGTCTGATGTACTTCCTGATGGTTCTATTACTAGTCACGACCCAGCATACTTCAGGCAACGCAATCCACTCATCTTCAGCTGATATGGAACTTTGTAGGAGGACAACATCCCCTTTTTTCAACTTGAGTTCAGGTACTCCATCCTCTTCTTCGATTTGCCAAGCTAGATCCGCTTTCCATTTTTCAGGGAGGGTGTACGGGTTGCTATACTGATCGATCACCGTTGCCATTTTGCTAGCAGGAGCTTTAGCAAGCGGTGGATCCAGCGGTTCCATGCCAAGTAGTTGTCCCGCTGTCACGCCAAAATGATCACATAGCTTCTGAATATGCTTTTCACTCAGCGGCCGAAGTCCACGATCATATGCGCTCCAGTTCGGTACATTAGAGTCAAAAAGATCTGCGATGTCCTGAATTTTTTCTCCATGCCGCTTTCGCAGTTCTTTCAAGTTATTCATTATTACATCCCTCTTAGATATGATAATAAGTATTACTGATTAGATATTACCATGCAACGGCAACAATGTCAAACGAATTTTTTATTATACTTCTTTCTATATTTCGTTACAATTATTTTTCGGCTCTGTGGAGCCGGAGCGCCGCTTTTGCGTCACTCACCGCCCTACCATCACCCCCTTGCGGCTTGGCCCCCTCTTCCTCCCCTGCGCTGTGAGGACGATGGGGCTGCCGCCCTTTTTTGTATGCAAAACTCGATTTTATGTATAAATAATCGAGTTTAAGGCTAAAAAGCCGATTTTAACCGATTATTATGAATAAATACCCGGTTTTAAGATTTTCTTATGCAAAAGTTTGACGATATTGTCAAAGTGTTTGATCCCTAAGAAGTCAAACTTTTTGTTTTCCGGTGGGTTCTGGGCCTATATATAGCCCCAGAAGAGGTCGATTCTAGAATCGGGTTTTCCGAGTTTTGATGCCTCATTCCAGAAGCAAATTCTATCTCTAAAACCGCGTTTACAAATAGTTTACATTTAAATATCCAAAATTTGGCAGAAAACGACATGTTTTTAATCTTATTTTTTTACTTCTCTTACATAATAAAATATAATAATTAGTTCAGTTTTTCAAAGAAAAATCTCTTATATAAGAATTTTAATTTTTTCAGTTTTACTTACATAATAAGTCGTGATAATCATTTCAGATATAATTTTGGTCGCCACCGGACCACAAGCGGGTGGAACGGAAGGAAAGAATTATGAGTATAAAAGATTATGATTACAAGAAAATCACGGAAGAAGTGAAGAAGTCCATCAAAGATGCAGTTATTGATTGTGCTGTTATATTATTTGTCGACGCTCCATATATCCAGGATGAATACGCAATATGCCTCTATCTTATGAACGATATGCGCATTTATCATGTCTTTTTGTCCGACGAGGAAATAACTGATTCTACTGTTGTTGTATATGAAAACTTGTCCAATGCATGTAATGGCTATGATGAAATTACAAAATTTATCGCTGAAGAGTACATGCATAGTGGCCTTTCCTGCGGTCATTTCCTGCAGGATTATCTAGATCAGGCGATAGATGACATTGACGACTATATCAAGGCGATTGATACACATCCGGAGTATGCAGACTTCCTTCGGAAGACCATTAGATTCTGTTTTGACCATAACAGGGTGGAGATTGACTATAGCAGGATTGATCAGGTCGTGAATTTCATCATCGATGAGCGCCGTAAGATGAATAAAGATATCATCTTGGATGGTGCTCCAAAAGGATCAGGAGGGATAGAATCATGGGAGCGTTGAAACAACTATTGATTGAGGCCGAAGAGTATGATCCCTATGATGAGTTAGATCTGATCACAAAGTCCCTAGAAATCTGGGACGATAGAATTGGATGGGTACCGTATGTTCCGAACGATATTCCCGACGATTACGACGACGAGGACTTAGCGCATCCTACAATAAACAAGCTACAGAATGAGGCATCAATCATTTTATCCAACTTGAGCCACTCTGAAGGCTACGAGGAAGAGTCAGAAGGCAATGGAACTGACCTTCTAACTTCAGAACAACTAAAAAAGTTGGACGAACTGCTTAGCGAGGTTGAAAGCATGGGGGGCAGATGACAGCCCCTCACCAAAGGAAGATTATCCTGAGCATAACAAAGCAAAATCTTAGAGGAGGATGCACTATGGAACTAATCAAAAATTTAAATGCTCAGCCTGGAAGCCCGATGTGCAGACGTACATATGCTCTGCTCAGTTCTGAGATCCGAAAGCTGACGCAATCAGCTGATGCTGAAATTACTATGGGCTACATTGTGTCCAAGCTGCTATATAGCTTGGATGAAGCTACATGTAGCCGAGAGCCTAAGCACCACACTATGTACAAGGGTCGTCCGTTTTTTCGATGCAACGAAAAATTTATCGCAGAGCAGTTAGGGTACAGTACCCGACAGGCGTCGATTGTCTTACAGAAACTACGTGATGGATATGGGCTGATCGAAGAACACCCCGAAGTCAACTATGAGCTCTTTTTACAGTGCCACGCAGACCGTACACACTGCATGACAATCACTGATGAGGGCCTTAGTTATTACCCTGAACTCCAGATCGAAATCGACACATGGAATCGTAATCACCCGAACGGTTTTTGGTTTGGGCCTCCCAAGCGAAAAAAGCGGAAAAGGGTTGAGCAAAAGCCTGCTACAAAGCAGGAACCCTCTCAGGAGCCAAAAACTCATGAGCCGGTTCCAGTAGAGAGCTACGATATGGGCGAATCAAAAGAAAACAAAAAACATTATGCCCCAAATCTCGACTAACTACATAAGCCTCTGGTGGGAATCCGCCTGGGGGAAACAAAAATCAAACTACAGGAGGATCAAATGAATTACAACAAAAAACTGAATGAAGACAAGAAGAAGCAAAAAGAGCTTCAGCTCGACGCCATCAGACTGATCACAGCCGATATCATCATCGACTGCTACGTCGGTGGACTGTCAAAGGACCTCATACTCAAAATCACCGATATCTGCTTCGCCGAAGCAGAACGAATTGCAGCAGAAAAGAATCCCGCAGCAAACCACTGCAACGGGGATGAGGAGGGCTGAGCAATGATGGATCTTCAGGAGCTTCACGCATTGTTCGTTGAAATTGTTGTCGGCGCCGCAGCTATGGTCGCGCTGAAGCTTATGACGACAGATGAATATGACGAATTTATGACTGATATAGAGCCTGACGTGAAAATGCTATTAGAAGCCATGCGCGCCGGTGCTTAACACTACAAAAAGGAGGACAAACCATATGACTTATCCACATACACAAAAAGAGATCAAGCGTGCGCTGAAAGACCTCCACACCACCCGCTTCTCGCTGGACTCCCTTCGAAATCAGCGCCGCTACTGCAATCCCGAAGATGTTGCAGACATATCAGACCGCATCGCAAAAACCGCTGCCTTCGTGGGAATAATGGATGATGCCATCGCGCACATTCCCCCACGGGATCAGGAAGTGCTAAAAATTTGCATGGAGATTAACGGGCCATGGCAATCAACCCTAGCTGATGCACTAAAGGTTTCGCAGTCTACAGCATGTCACCGTCTTCATAGCGCCCTTCGTTCCATGCAAATTGCGCTCACCGGGGAGGCCGAAAATGAGTAATCTTGAGGGAATCTCCGCTGCAAAAAGCCGCTTGTTGGGACAAGTATCCGTGCCAAGAATGCATGCGCAATGGGCGCTTTACGCCTGTCACTAAGATGCACCGTACCGCACATGACACCGTAAAGAAGCTTGTATGGGTTCTAGACAACCTTCGCTCCGTCTGCCGCGCCTGTCATAACTTCGAACAACCGGATGAAGTAGCAAGTAGGCCGAAACTCCGGTATTATGGCACCCTTATGGATGACAGTTCAGCTTTGACCAAGCCCCGGAAAGCCCGGGGCTTGAATGAGAGCTGAACTCTCAAAAAGAAATATTATGGAGGTTTTATCAGTGGAAAAATTATGGGACTTAAGCAAATTGGATGTACGTGAACGGGCAGCTCTTCGGAAAAGCATTGGTCAGCCGTTCGGAACCGACGCTGGTGCGATGATAGCGTTTTTTAAGGCGCTTTGTACTGAACCCGGCGAAAAAAACAAAGACATTCTTTTTAAATGTATGTGTCTGGAGTGTCTATGGAGGCCCGGCGAAACAAAGGGACGGCCAAAGATGCTTCAAGAAATACTACATGATATGATTAAAGCTGGTGATGTCATAGCAACGAGACGGTTTTTTTACATGCTAGATATCAGCAGCACCAACAATCTGCTATACCAATTGGAAAAATGCGTCCGCCTTATCAAAGTGCGTTATCCGAGACAAGCAGTTGACTTTCAGGCGTTAGTAAGGGATCTTCTGCAGTGGGGGGATCCCGACCTAAAGAAATCATGGATTAATAGTATTTTCTGTGAAACTTGATACAGCCCCGGGTATTGTCCCTAGAATGCAATGATGGAGTACTTTTTTGTATACTTATATAATAGAAATAATAGTATATCGATAACAGAAAGAGAAGGCGTTAAAACCTTCTCTTTTTCGTGCTGTGAAACTGAACAGAGTGCAGTTTTGAAAAAGCGGCTTACTGAACAGAGTTTAGAAGATCGCTGAACAGAGTTCAGTACTATAACAGCACCGAGTTCGGCGCTGGAACCGAACGGAATGCGATCACTATACCATATAGTATATATATTGGAGAAAAATGTTCCGTAGCTCCTGCTGGTGACGATCAATATAATCATCATGGGAACTTTTTGTTAAATGCACAGTGGATGGCGTATTCCAAAAATCTCGCAAAAAGTGCTTTAGTAACCATGATGGCAGGGGCCGGCGGAGGAACGACAAGATTACTGCAAACATGTGGTTTTTAATTTGAGTAGTTCCGTAGCTTCAATTAATTTATCTGGAGAAGGCGCGCCCCAAGCAGGATAGTGGATGGAGCTGGTCCCTCGCGGCTGGTGGCTGGTGCGTGATCGGTGGATTTTTGGCGCGGCGGTCACATGGGTCTGTATCGGAAATACTGGACTTTTGGCCCATTGCCCTGGACATTGTGTATCTGCTGGTACGCAAGCAGGAGCGGCATAGTGGTACGATGGATGTAATTCAAAGATTTTGGGGATTAAAAAGAGATATAGATTGATAATAATGAAACAGAAGATATAGTGTGCAAAGAAGTCAATCCTCTTTCTTCCTTTTGATATTCCAATACCTTTTTCTATTGGAGGATTATTACTATAGGTGTATACTAGAGGTTTTGACATAGTATACCATATGTCATATCCACTCCATGATCTATGACCTTTGATCTATGACAGAGCCAAGGAAAGCAAACACTGCATCGGCAACATAGCGCCTATACGGGCGATCCTCAGACACAATGCCTGGATATATCGGAGCTACGCCAAAAGACTCAGCCATTCTGTTTAGTAAGCTGACATTGGCGATTACGGCGTTGTGAGTTGTTGTTCTGCGCTTATCAAGAGCCGCACGCTCATTGCGATATGTATCAGGATCTATACTACCGCCATAGATAACCGGATATATTTGCTCAGCAATAACAGCACTGTGGTAATCAGCAAAAGACATAAGCGCTTTGTGGATGTACTCTAGCAGTTCAGGATCCTCTTTGGATTGCTGGATAAGTTGGGAAAGGGCCTTTGTGTTGATTGTGTTTTCCATTTTGTTTTGATCCTCCTTATGATAGTTGGGGGTACGGGGACAGCACACCATGCAGCACAGCACCTATTTATCGCTGGAAAATATCAGCGCGCCGAAGATCTGATGCGGGAGTTTAACCCCCGGGGTTGCGTGGAAACCTTTAATCCAATTCGCACGGTTTGGTTTTGGTATTTGCACATTCGTCTCCTCGCTTATGAGAGTTTTTACGTATCACATTCCCAGGAAAATGTCAAGTATCAAAAGCTCTCATATAACTTTTTTGAAAAGATTCCAGCTGTGTCAGCGCATGTAATTGACTGTCAACAGGGCAAAAGGAGAGGCTTGAAAGTCTCTCCCAGGAAAGATGTTTATATTATTTATGTGGTCTGCTCCCAAGCACGTAGATCTGTTTTGAAAATTTTCTTTGATTGATCATTTCTAATGCTGTAATTCTCATACTGCTGAAAACTTGTTCTGGAATCACTTGCAGCAACAATCCCATGATCGCTACGCATCATAAGCACTAAGCTCATTTTTGTTCCTCCGTTGATATCAGTATAGGTTTTTTCTGTCTTTTGCGATTGGTTCAACGCTGTTTGTCTTGCCATTTCTATCTCCATAAAATAATACCATGCCCTTTTGTTAATTTCAATTTTTTATTATGTAAGAAATAGAGAGACCCGCAGCCTAATGGCTGCGGGTCAATGTTTATTTTCAATAATACTCAATCAAGCCACATCGAGAACACTGACGATATGCGGGCTTGTCGATAATCTCTTCATCATAGTTTCTATAGCCGGCATGAGCATTTTGTTCATCAGTAAAAAGATAAGCATCTTGATGAGCACATAATTCCTCGTAAGTCCAGAAAACTGCGCCACAGTAGCATTCGACACCATGCAACCAATGGGTTTCTGCATCATGGTGTACCCAAGAATGACCAAGCGCTTCACCAACAGTTTCTTGGCTTGTAGCACCGCAACGAGAACACTTATAATTTACAGTGAACGGAGCAGTGCAGGTAGCCTGCGTAAAACCGGCTTCCTGATAATCATGGCCGAGGGCAGCAGTCTGGGTCCTCTGGGTGTCACCGCATCTGGTGCACTTCTTCTCTACATAGCCGCCGCTGGTGCAAGTAGCGGTTCCATTACTTGTTACCTTGTAGTCATGACCAAGTGCATTGGTCTGATTGCGCTTTTCCGAAGCACCGCAACGGCTGCACTTATATTCGGTGTAACCGCCGGCAGAGCAGGTGGCTGCTACGGTGTTGCCCTTAGTCCAATTGTGACCAAGCGCATTCTTGTAGTTATCTTTATAAGAATCGCCGCAGCTGCACTTATACTCAGTATAGCCCTTATTGGTACAGGTAGGAGCTACTACGGTTGCCTTGTAACTATGTGCATGAGGAGGATTCGTAGGAGCAGGAGGATCCGTGGGCTTGGGATTGGTGGGTTGAGGACTGGTCGACTCAGTCGGTGATGTGGGATTCGTTGGTTCCGGATCGTCGGGCTGAGTTGGCTGAACCGAATCAGTCGGCTTGGTAGTATGCTCAGACGCAGGTTCAGTTACCTCCTCGTTGCTGCCGTCATGTTCCGTGCCGACAACATCTGTATTCTCAATTGGATCCGTATGAGCAGGCTCTGTTACGTCATCCACAAACGTTACATCGGGCGTGGTAATACTCGGTACGGTATTGGTTGAGCCGGTTGACTGACCATTGTGGTTATTCATGGTACTGCACCCAGACATGCTGAGCGACATGATCATAGCTGTGAGAAAAGCGATATAGCGTTTTTTGACCATTCAAGTTCCTCCTTCTGCTACGGTTGCGACTCTGGAAGGTCACTTATTCGACTGTCTCAATTCTAGTCGTATATTGATACCCATCCTTATCTATAATCGTTAAGCCATTATTCTTGTCATCGGCTTGAATGTCGATTATATCGAGCTGATCACTTTCGTTTATCAGATCAAACAAAACGTCCTTAAATAGTTCAGCTCCTTTACCAGTGTAAAATATACACCAATAGGGAAAATATTTGATTATGTTACAAGTTCATCATACCACGTTTTTCGTTATTTTGCAAGAAAGAAATGTTGTTAGACTCGACCGGTGGGCGAATTCATCTACCACTGAGTGTTCGAGAAATTACGCAATTTAAAATTGGGGATACGGTTCGCTACTATAAAAGAGATGACATCATTATCATCTATTCATACGATTATACCGGTGATGGTACAGAGTTTAACGACATCATAGTATAATTAACTACCCGCTGTTAGTTGCCTTAGTCCAGAGGTCGATTTAAGGCTATGGCAGACATGATCAACCGCGGTTATAGTGGAATGATTTTGAAAAAAACACGTAAGGAGAGGTTTTCGAGCCTCTCCTTTTCATTTTTTTGCTTATAAAGCGAAAAAATCTTTGAACTTTTTGTAAACACGTAGTATTAGAGCTTTCCAATTTGACAGATCCCCCAAAAAATGTCAGAATTAAGGTACAACTTTTAAAGGAGGAAGCACTATGGAAATCGCACTAATAATTGGGATTGTTATCTATGTTATTTTCTTCAGCGATGCAGGATTGCTACTGTTTATCGCCTGGGGGCTATTCAAAACACGTAATATACCAGATCCGCCAAAAGTCAAAAATGCTCGCCCGGTTAATTACAATGACAAAAGGAAAATTGAAGAAGAAATGGACTGGATGTTGGCCGATGACAAGCGCCGCCGGGATCAGCAGCAGCAACAGCAAATGCAGCAGCAAATGTATCAGCAGCAAATGTATCAGCAGCAGGTAGATCAGCAGATGACTATGGGAATGTTTGGATTTTGAAAGGAGATATAATTATGGAGTTTAACTACAAACATTGTCCGATTTGTGGATCGGAACTATTAGAAGCCGAAATGGATGGAGAAGTGGAGGGTGAAAAGGTATTTTTTGATGGACTATACTGCGCCGGTTGTGAAGATACCCAGGCAACAGCGATCACGGAGTACAACGCAGAACAAGCCGAACGACAATTCCGCCGGAATCATGGCCTTCTCACGCCCGATAGTATCAGAGATATTAGAGAGTCGCTTGAGGAAACCCCGAAAGAACTCTCCAGGATTCTCGGCTATCCCAATGATTATTGGACATATTGGGAAAGCGGTACAATGCCGACAAGAGCCCAAAGCAATTTAATCCGCTTACTCCGCCGCCGAAAGAATTACGAATTTCTTCGTGCACTCTACAGGGAAACAAGAGTAAAAGAAAGAGTAAAAAGAAAACTCCCCGATGTGGAGGATGATGTGGATGTTATTATGATGTATACCGAAGATTCAATATCTGATGATACCAGCCCCTTCTAAAAGAGAGAATTGGAGCCGGAATATGATTCGAAGTCCACCATGACAAAAAATGCTTTTACCAATATTTTACCAATATATTTTGGTAAGAGAAATCTGCAAGAAAAGCAATAAAATCCAAAAGGGCGAAAAAATGTGTGAAATAACAAAAAATCGCCCAATCAAGAGCGATTTTTTGTGAAAAATGGAGGTGATGGGCAGATTTGAACTGCCGAATGACGGTTTTGCAGACCGTTGCCTTACCACTTGGCTACATCACCATATTGGATTGTTTGGAATGGAAAGGGCGGAAGCGTCTGCTTCCGCCCTTTCGTCGTGCGGAATTGCACGTTGGAGCGGGTGACGAGGCTCGAACTCGCTACCTC